>NZ_KB913029.1:1612648-1914084 GCF_000384115.1 Sporichthya polymorpha DSM 43042 | reverse complement strand
CACGCTCGACGGCGGCCGCGGGACGCTCACCCCCGGCGGCGACGGCACCGTGCACCTCGGGCCGGGCGGCCTCGCCGCGATCTACGCCGGCGCCCGCACCCCGACCGTGCTGCGCCGGGCGCACCTGCTCTCCGGCGGCGACGAGCGCACCGACGCGTTCCTCACCGCCGCGACCGCGGGTCCGGTGCCCTCGCTGCTCGACTACTTCTGAGCTGCTGAGGACCTGTCAGTACAGGAGCAGGCGCGGGACCACGACGCTCTCGAGGTGGTCCCAGCCCGCGATGCCGACGCGGCCGGTCTCCCAGTCGGCGAGCGGGACGTCGACGACCGCCCCGGCCGCCGGGTCGTAGACCACGACGGCCTCGTTGCGCGCGGAGATCGCGAGCACCACGTGCCGGTCGACGTGCCGCCCGACGTAGACCGGCACCGGGACACCGGCGGTCACGCCGCGCAGGACGGCGTCGAGGCACCGGCGCAGGTGGACGGGGTCGCTGCTGTCGACCGGGACCCAGCCGTAATGAGCCCCTGTCAGATTCGGGAAACGGTTGAGGAACGCGGCCAGGGCCCAGGGCGGGGAACCGAGTGCGCGCGGCCACGGCACCGGGCCGAGGGCCTTGCGCGTGAGCGCCTCGTGCACCGCGTGCTGCTGGCTGCGGAACCGCTGCTCGAACGGCAGTCCGTCGCCCGAACGCTCCGGCTGCAGGTGCTCGCCGCTCGTCAGCCACAGCGCGTACGCCGGGTCGAGCAGCACGCGGGTCAGGATCGCGCAGGTCGGGCCGCAGGTGGTCGGGCTCAGCTGGCGCAACCGCAGCGGGGCCCCGTCGTCGTCGACGAACGTCGCCGGACCCGCCAGACCGCTGAGCACGCCGAGGTGCCGGTGCAGCCACTTCGCGTCCTTGGCGTGGGGCGCCACCGCGGCCGCGAGCTGCTCGACGGCGCGCGGTCCCTGGCCGGTCGCGAGCATCGCGACGAGGTACGTGCTCAGCGCGAGCGAGGCACCGCTGAGCGCCTTGACCACGGTCTCGCGGCCCTCGACCCCGGCGGTGGTGAGCCGGTCGGCGGCGAGCACGAGGCGGTAGTGGGTGAGGATCGGACGCCCGTCGCCGCGGCGCACCTCCTCCACGGCCGCGAGCCCGGCCGGTCCGAGCAGTGCGCCGAGCTGTTCGCGGGCCCGGCCCAACGCGACATCGGAGACGACCGGCGCGGGCGGGGCCTCCGGGTCGAGCACACCGAGAGCGGCGTCGAGCGGCCCGGCCCCGGCGGCGGGTCCCCGCCGCAGGCCGGACTTCACGCGGTGCACCACGGTCCACAGCTCCGGCATCTCGACAGCCTGTCATTTCGCTGAGAGAGGTCCAAACGACCGCCCGCAGACGTGGCCTTTCAGTTCGGCAGCAGGACGCCGGGATTGAGCGTGCCGGTCGGATCGAACGCCGCTTTCACCGCGCGCCACAGCGCGATCTCCTCGGCGGAGCGCACCAACGGCAGCCACCGCTGCTTCGCGCGCCCGATCCCGTGCTCGGCGCTGATCGACCCACCGGCCGCCGCGACCAGCCGCAACACCGCGTCGTCCGCCTCCTCGTCGGCCGGGTCCAGGCCCGTGATGTTCAGGTGCAGGTTTCCCTCCCCGACGTGGCCGAAGATCCACGCCCGGGCGTCGGGGCGGCTGCGGGCGAGCTCGGCGGTGACGTCCTCGACGAAACGCGTGAGGACGGGCAGCGGCAGCGCGACGTCGAGCTTGTGGGGGATCCCGACGCGGCCGACCGACTCGGTGTGCAGCTCCCGGTAGGCCCACAGCCGCCGGGCGTCCGCGGCGTCGACCCCGGCCGCCGCGTCCGCGACGCCGGGCACGCGCTCGACCAGGTCACCGAGCAGCCCGCCCGCGTCGACGGCCGCGGTCACCTCGACGAGCAGCAGCACCGGCGGCTGCGACGCGAACGGCGGCGACATCCCGTGCTGTTCGCAGACGAGCTCGACCCCGGAGGCGAACATCAGCTCGAGCACCTCGACGGCGGGCTCGCGGCGCAGGATCGCCGCCGCGGCCACCGCCGCGGACAGGTCGGCGAAGCCGAGCAGCGCGGTGGCCCGGTCGGCGGGGTCCGGGAGCAGCCGCAGTCGGGCCGCGGTCACGACCGCGAGCGTCCCCTCGCTGCCGCAGATCCAGCGAGGCAGGTCGTAGCCACTGTTGTCGCGGGTCAGCCCGCCCCGCCGGGAGAGCACCGCGCCCGTCGTCAGCACCGCCTCGACGTCGATCAGCTGGGCGCGAGTGTCCCCGAGCCGGACGGCCCGCAGCCCGGCGGCGTTGGTCGCGATCGTGCCGCCGATCGTCGCGGTGTCCCGGCTCGCGAGGTCGACGCCGTAGCGCAGCCCCGCAGCGCGGGCGGCGGCCTGCACCGCCCCGACGGTGGCACCCGCGCCGGCCACGACCGAGCCGGCGACCTCGTCGACCTCGACCGAGTTCAGGCGGCGCAGATCGAGCACGACCGCGCCCTCCGGGACCCCGCCCCCGACCAGTCCGGTGTTACCGCCCTGGGGCACCACACTCACGTCGGCGTCGACGCAAATGTGCAGGACCTCTCGAATTTCCGCGACGTTGTGCGGCGCGACAACAAAAGGCGCGGAACCGGTCCATCGACCCGTCCAATCGGTGACATGTGACGACAAATACCCCTCGTGCACATGAGAGGGACCTACCGCCGCTTTCAGGGCATCCGCTAAACCGTCCACGCTCGGCACCTGCCGCTACCTCCCTGATCCAAAAGGGATACCCGACACCAATTTCCCCCCTTACGGAGGACTCCCTGGGGAAGGGAATCGGCGTTAGGTTGGGCCTTCCAGGTCGCAAATGGGAGCGACGCTGGAGCAGAGGGACGAAGGGTGCACGTGATGCTCGCAAGTTTGCGCACGGTGTGTGCCACCACAGCGGTCGCTCTGGTGGCGGCGGTCGCTCCCCTGGGCACCGCCACCGCCGTCGAGACGGCCCCGGCGGCCGAGACGAAAGCCGTCGCCAAGAAGAACCACGCTCCGCTGATCACCTTCACGATCTCGGAGGACCGCACGGTGGTCGAGGGCGCGCTGACGCAGCCCGCGGGTCCGCTCCACCTGCGCGTGCTGGCCGAGGACGAGGACCACCTTCTCTCCCTGTTCCAGTTCAAGCCCGGCTACACCGTGAAGCAGATGCGCGCCGACACGCGCGCGCTGGGCCGGATGTACCGCGAGGGCGGCGCGGAGAACGCGAAGGCCGTCAAGCGGATGCAGCGCAACACCATCACCTACGGCGGGGCGAACGCCAGCATGGGCTCGATGGCCACCGCCATCGTCAACCTCAAGCCCGGCAACTACTTCATCAGCGACAACGTCGGCCCGCCCGGAGGCCACCTCTACAAGCTGAAGATCGTCCCGGGCAAGAATCCCGCGGCGCTGCCGGACGGCGTCCCGGTCATCAAGATGACCGGCGACAACGAGTACAAGGGCGCGAGCCGACTGCCGGCAACCGGCACCGTCGAGATCGTCAACGCGATACGCAAGGGCCACGAGTGGCTGCAGGCCGCGTTCCTCGAGGTCCAGCCGGGCACGACCGAGGAGCAGGTCGCGAACCTGTTCCGGGGCACCGGCGACGGCGGGTTCGTCCTGTCCGGCTACGCGGGCGGCGACACGCTCTCGCCCGGCAACCGGCAGTTCCTGAAGTACTCGGTGGAGCCCGGTACGTACGCGCTGATCTGCTTCTTCCCGGACCCGAACAATCCCGGGTCGACGTACGTCGCCGACGGCATGGTCCGCATCATCTCGATGGACTGACCGCACCGGCACCCCGAACCCTCCGACACCACTCGACGAAGGCCGCGGCGCACGCCGCGGCCTTCGTTGTCGTCCGGGCCAGGGTCCCGACCGGCGGGCGGCGTACCGTGGGAGCGAGATGACCGATCCCGAGCGCCCCGTGATCCCCGACCGCAGCGAGGACGACTCCGACCGCGGCTGGGGCGACGACCGTCCCGGCGACTCCGACACCGACGCCCACGAGGAGTGGCTGCGCCGCCAGCGGCCGCCGCACCACGGGGGCTGAGCGCCCTCGACGGCCCGACGGTCGGCCGGTCGCCTAGGTGCGCAGGATCGCCTCGACCAGGTCGACGAGGGCGTCGTCCCCGGCGCCGAGCAGGCCCGCGAGGGCGTGGAAGTCGTGCCAGAGGCCGGGGTAGTCGCGGTGGTCGACGTTCACCCCGGCCGCGCGCGCCCGCTCGACGAGCTCGAACCCGTCGGCGCGCAGGATGTCGTCGCCGGCGGTGTGCACCACGAGCGGCGGCAGACCGGCAAGGTCCGCGTGCAGCGGGGACGCGCGCCAGTCGTCGCTGGCCCCGCCGACGTAGTCGCGGGCGAACCCGAGCACGGCGGCGCGGCTGAGCAGCGGGTCCGGGTCGTCGCCCGAGCGCCAGGACGCATCGGCGGTGAGGTCCACCCACGGGCAGATGAGCGCGGCGCAGCGCGGCCGCTCCCCCTCGTCCCGCAGGCGCATCGCCAGCGCGAGCGCCATGCCGGCCCCGGCCGAGTCGCCGCCGAGGATGATCCGGTCGGCCGGCGTCCCGCCCGCGCGCAGCGCGCGGTAGGCGGCGACCCCGTCGTCGAAGGCGGCCGGGAACGGGTGCTCGGGCGCGAGGCGGTAGTCCAGGCCGATCACCGGCAGGCCGGTGCCGACCGCGAGCCGGACGAAGCCGGGACGGTGCGAGGTCGGCGACCCCACCACGTACCCGCCACCGTGGAAGTAGAGGACGGCGCCGGCCTCCCGCGGCTTGGGATCTCCGGGCGGGTCGACGCGCAGTGCGGGGACGCCGCCGATGCGACCCCACGTCGCGCGCGTCCCGCCCGGGCGCGGCATCGAGCCGGCGACGAGGTCGAGCGCGGCCCGGCGCACCGGTCGAGGCAACCGGGGGGCGACGCTGAGTTCACGGACGAGGGGCAGTGTGGCCCGGACCACCGGGATGGGGAGACGTAGCACGCCTCGACCCTAGGGAACCCGAGCGGTAGGGTCGAGACGCGCGAGGGCCCGGGGAAGCCGGTGAAAGTCCGGCACGGTCGCGCCACTGTGTGCTCCGAGCGATCGGGGCGAGTCAGGACACCGGCCCTCACGACGCCGCCCCAAGCAGTGGGACGCACGATCCCCGAGGAGCCGACATGAGCAGCACGACCCCGAACGCGCACACCCACGAGACCGCGACGCCGCTGGTCCTCCCGACCTCGGCCGCGATGACGTGGCTCCTCGGGACGACCGTCGTCGCGATGATCGTCTACTACTTCATCGGTGTGGAGCAGGGCGCGACCGCCGTCTTCAGCGGTGCGCAGGTCCACGAGCTCATCCACGACGCGCGCCACTTCCTCGGCTTCCCCTGCCACTGACCCGTCGGGTCTGACCTGAGGGGACACCCGTGGAGAAGAAACTCATCTTCAGCGGGCTGCTCGCCGGTGCCGTCGGTGGCCTGGCGGCGTGGATCTTCGCGCTGATCTTCGCCGAGCCGCTGATCGACCGTGCGATCGCCTACGAGGACGGCCTGGCCGCCGCGCAGGAGGCGCTCGACCGCGCCGCCGGCTTCGAGGTCGTCGCCGACGACGGCGGTGACGTCGTCAGCCGGGGCATGCAGTCCACGCTCGGTCTCGGCATCGGGCTCGTGGCCTTCGGCCTCGCGCTCGGTGCGCTGTACGCGGTGACCTACACCGTCTGCCTCGGCCGCACCGGCCGGATCCGGGCCCGGCAGCTCGCGCTGCTCGTGGCCGCGGCCGGGTTCGTGACGGTGTCGCTGATCCCGTTCATCCGGTACCCGGCGAACCCGCCGGCCGCCAGCAACGACGACACGATCGACGACCGCGCCGGCCTGTTCCTGCTGACGCTGATTCTCGGCGTGCTCGCCGCGGTGATCGCGACCGCGGTCGGGCAGCGGTTGCAGCCGCGGTTCGGGACGTGGAACGCCGCGCTGCTCGCCGGCGCCGGGTTCGTCGCGGTCATCACGGTCGCCCTCCTGCTGCTCCCGCCGCTGGGACACCTCGACGCGAACGAGCTGGCCGACGGCGGGCAGCGGGCGACCGAGACCCCGCGGGCGCTGCGCGACCCGGACGGCAACATCGTGTTCCCGGGCTTCCCGGCCGACGTGCTCGCGGAGTTCCGCGTGTACGCGATCGCCGCGCAGGCTCTGCTCTGGGGCGTGATCGGCGTCGTGTTCGCGCCGCTCGCCGACCGGCTGCTCCGCTCCGGTCAGCGTCCCGAGGTCGCTCCGCCCCCGCGGGAGTCCGTCGGGGTCTGACGCCCCAGCAGAACACAGTCGCCGCAGTACCCGCCGCCGGGCACCTGGTAGTAGAGGCAGCAGGTACTGCGGCGAAATGCTGGTCCGGTGAAGGTGCCGGCGCCGTCCAGCGGCGCCTGCGCGACCAGGCGGTTGCCGACCGCGAGCGCGACCGCGCCGTGCTGGGGTGACGCGGCGGTGAGCATCTTGACCGCACCCGCCGCCGCGGACGCCACGTTCCCCCACAGCAACCGCGACGAGACGCCCCCGGCCGCCGCGATCGCGGTGGTCAGGGCGGCCACCGGACCGGCCGCCCACTGGGCGGACAGGGCGTCGGCGACCGCGACCGGGTCGTCGCCCGCGACCTCGGTGCCGCCGGGGTGGGGCAGCGTGAGCGGGACGGGGCCGAGCACGTCCCGCCACCACAGGCCGCGCAGGTCAGGGACGACGCCCCGCAACAGCGCGGCCCCGAGAACCGGCGAGATCAGTCGCGACGCCAGGCCGAGGTGAGCGAGGGACGCCGCCGCCCGCGGCGGCACCTCCTCGAGCGGGAGACCACCGCGCTCGGCGATGCCGGTGCGGATCGCGGCGATCCGGGCGCGCGTGACGTCGTGGTCGTCGGTCAGGTCGGAGAACGGCCGCCAGGTCGGGGCGCCGTCGGCGGACGTCGCCGGCGGGAGGTCGGTGTCGAGGGCGAAGAACGGTCCGAGTTCCGAGGCGGCGGCGAGCGCGTCGAGGACCCGCACGTCAGCGGCCAAGCAGACCCCGCACGTAGGCCGCCTGCCCGGCGTGCTGGAGACAGTCGTCCGCGACGCTGACCAGCCGGACCCCGAGGGTGACCGGCGGGTCGTAGGAGGTGTCGACGACGCGGTCGAGGTCGGCTCCGGTCAGCGAGCCGAGGTACTCGGCGGTCCGTGCGTCGACGGCGTCGAGGTAAGGGATCAGGTCGGCCGGACTCTGCGGCCGCACCGCCGCGACCTGCTCGGAGGTGTGGCCGTAGCCGATGTCGTCGGGATCGGCGTCCAGGCCCAGTCGGGCGGCGTGATCCCCGTCAATCCAGACCTGCGAGTTTCCCGAGACCTCGCCCACCTGATGGTCCAGCACTCGAGTGAGATGCCACACCAGCCAACCGATGTGATTGGCCGTCGGGGCAGGGCGCGCATTCAGCGCATCGGCGTCCAGACCGTCGACCGCATCCCGCGCCAACGGGGCGATCCGGCCGTACAACTCACGCAACAGGTCGGAGATCTCCATACCCCGATCCTTCCCACCTTCTCGTGGCGCATCGTCCACAGGCCGTTGATCAGTCGTCAGATCTTGTTGTTACGATGCCCTCGTGGCTAAATCTGACGCTCCGAAAGTCAAGCTCCGCACCGTCGACAAGCGCGTCGCCGGGCGTCGAGCGACCGAGACCCGGGACCGCATCCTCGAGGCACTGAGCACCCTGCTCGGTTCGATGTCGTACCGCAACGTGCGGGTCACCGACGTCGTGCGCGAGGTCGGCACGTCGCCAGCGACGTTCTACCAGTACTTCGCCGACGTCGAGACCGCCGTGCTGGCGCTCGCTCAGGACACGGCGAAGGAGTCCGCCGGCCTGAAGACCGCAGGCGCCGGTGCGCGCAACGCGGGTGCCGCGGTGGACCAGGTGATCGCCGCCGTCGCCGCGTACGTGAAGAAGAACGAGGCGCTGCTGCGGGTCATCGACACCGCGGCCGCCGAGGGTGACAAGCGCTTCGCGAAGGTTCGCCAGACCGTGGTGGGCAACGCTGCCGCCGGTCTCGCCGTCGTCGGCGGCAAGACCAAGGAGGTCGCGGGCAACGCCGACGTCCTCGCCACGCTGCTGCTGGCCGGACCGTCCGACGCTGCTGCTGCCCGCCGCCTCGTGCACTGGGGCCTGACCGGGCGCAAGCCGACGGGTTGATCCCGACCGATCGGCCGCTCGGGTACTGGATCAAGCACCTCGACAACCTGCTCGAGGAGTCGCTCGACCGCGTACTCGCCCGCAGCGGCATGCGACGGCGCCACTGGCAGGTGCTCAACGTCCTGCGTGAGGGGCCGCGGAACCGGGCGCAGATCGCCGAGGCGATGCTGGCGTTCTGGCTCCCGGCCTCCGTCACGCAGACCGATGTCGTCGACGATCTCGTCCGGCGTGGCTGGGCCGAGATCGACGGCGACGTCTACGCCCTCACCCCCGACGGTGAGGAGGCGTACTCCCGGGTGTCCCTCGACGTCGCCACGCTGCGGGCGCAGGTGACGCAGGGCTTCTCCGCGGACGAGTACGCGGCGGTCGTTTCCGCGCTGGCGCGGATGGCCGAGAACCTCGAAGGTTCAGAGCAGGGGCGGTAGCGGCAGGTCGGGGTCGAGTTCGACCCCGACACTGGCCAGCGCGGTCGAGATCATCGCCCAGGTCCACGCGGACAGGTGCTCGACGATCACGTCGGCGTCCTCGGCACCGTCGGCGCTGCCCTCCGGGCCGCCCTGCTCCGTCCACCGTTCACTGACCGACTCGACCATGCCCACGACCGCGTAGGCGATGGTCTCGGTCGTCTGGTTCTCGACGCCCACCAGCGAGAGGTAGGCGCCGAACAACCGCGTGAGGTGGTCGGCCACCGCCCGGCGCACCCCCGCGTAGCCGTCGAGCGCGCCGTCGTCGTCGTCCGGCCGCGCGTGCCGGCGCAGGTAGGCGTAGAGGTTGCGGTTCTCGGCGAGCCAGCCGACGTGCGCGGCGATCGCGCCGCGGATCATCTGCCGGGCCGAACCCTCGGGGCGCCAGAGCGGCTCGAGTTCGGCGACGATCATGCCCGCGACGCGAGCGGAGATCGCGCGTTCGAGGTCCGCGCGGTCGGTGAAGTGCCGGTAGACGCGCGTGCGCGCGACGCCGGCCTCGGCGGCGAAGTCCTCCAGCGACGCGCTCGGGCCCTGCTGCGCAATGACGCGGAGCGCCGAGTCGACGAACTCGGCCTGCCGGCGCTCGCGCTGCCCGGCCCACCGGGCGGCCTGGCCGGACAGGGGCTCGGGGCTCGTCACGAGAACAGCCTAGCCAATGACTGGTACGTGGCGTACCGTGTACCGGGTAAGAGTGGTACTCGATGTACCACCTCGACTGGGAGGGCCGAATGACCCCGCCGCTTCACCCGCTGTCCGGCACCGAGCTCGAGACCCGGCGCGAGCACGTCGCCGGCCGGCTGCTCGAGTCCTCGGCCCGGCACTCCTTCGACCCCGTCACCGAGGTCGGCTGGGACGCCCCGCTCGTCGACGACCTGCCGTACATGCCGTTCGAGCGGATGTCCCTCTACGGAACCGAGCTGTGGGAGGGCCTGACCCACTCCCAGCGCGTCGAGCTCTCGAAGCACGAGTTCGCGTCGGGGATGCAGGTCGGGCTGTGGTTCGAGCTCATCCTCATGCAGCTGCTCGCCCGCTACGCCTACGACCTGGACCCGCGCAGCCGACACGCGCAGTACGCGCTCACCGAACTCGGCGACGAGACCCGGCACTCGATCATGTTCGCTCGCGCCGCGGACAAGCTCGGCGTCCCGCACTACAAGCCGGCCCGCCTCACGCACGAGCTCTCGCGGCTGGCGAAGGCGACGATGGGCGGCCCGTCGATGTTCGGCGCCGTGCTGGTCGCCGAGGAGACGACCGACCGCATGCAGCGGGCGATGATGGACGACGAGAACATCCAGCCGCTGATGCGTCAGGTGAACCGGATCCACGTGATCGAGGAAGCTCGCCACGTGCGGTTCGCGCGCGACGAGGTCGTGCACCGCATGGCGGGGATGAACCCGGTGAGCCGCGAGTTCCACCGGCACGTCTGCGCCGTCATCTCCTACATGATCATCGACTCGATGATCGACCCGCGCGTGTACGCCTCCGTTGGCATCGCGCCGCGCGAGGGCCGCGCGGCCGCGCTGGCCAACCCGCACTACCAGGACACACGGCGCTGGATGGCGGAGAAGATCACCGCCTTCCTCCGCGAGAACGGCCTGATCGGTGGCCCGTCGACGGCGATCTGGAAGCGCGCGTACCTGATCTGACATCTGACCGGCGGCGCGTGCAAGACTGCGCGCCGTGGAGACGCTGGCCCCCGTACGACTGCAGCGGCTGGCCAGCTTCCTGCCGTGGGCGCTGGTGTCGCTGATCCTGCTGTGGGGCGGTCAGCTCGGCTCCGATCCGTCGGACAAGGTGATCGGCTACGGCGGCGCCGCGGTCCTCGCGGTCGTGTCCTACCGGGCGGCGCGCATGCGGCTGATGCTCGGCGACGAGGTCGTGGTCGTCGGATGGTTCCGCACCCGTCGCGTGCCGTGGTCCGAGGTGGAGAAGTTCGTCGTCACCGAACGCGGCCTGGCGATGCGGATGCGCGGAGGCCTGGAGGAGCAGATTCCCGCGTTCCCGATGGGCGGCTGGTTGTTCCGGTCGATGCGGGACTCGATGCGGGCGGATCTCGAGCGCGTCTGCGCGAAGGCGGAGCAGGCCCGGCGCGGGCGGCGCGGCCGTAAGTAAGGCGCACGCCGGGTCTGTGTGATCTTGGTGCGGCCGCCGGAATGGGGCCGGTCAAGTCCTGATCTGTCCGAGTTTCTGACGGTCTGACCAGCGGTAACGTCAGTCGGGCAGTTCCTGCCGACCCTTGTCGGATCGCCTGACAGGCCGTCCGGACCCGTCTTACCCTCGGCTCGGGGGGAGTTGTCATGCGCCGTTCGTGGCTTGCCGCGGCTTCGGTCGCGTTGTTGGCATGCCTGGGCGCGTGTTCCTCCGACGGCGACTCCGCATCCGTCGAGGCCGCGTCCGTCGAGCCCACGCCCACGCCGGTGCCGACCCCGTTCGACCCCTACGGCTGGGCCGACGTCGAGTACGAGGACTACCTCGAGGCCGCGCAGGAACTGGGTCTGCGTCCGGACGTCCTCGTGCCACAGGCCGGCTTCAGCTCCGGACTGAGCGCGCTCTGCCGCAGCTCCGCCGAAGAGCTCGCCGAACTGCGCACCTCGCACGCCGCGTACACCGAGGACTCGGAGACCTACTCGACCGCCAAGTACCTCACCGACGAGGTCGGCCTCCGGCTCGGACTCGCGTGCCCCCAGCGCATGGGCGACTGGACCGAGGCGTCGATGGAGCACGAGACGGGTCCGTCGGATTCCGACGCGGAGAACAGCGCCGTCACCGACGAGGACCTCGCGCGCGCCGCCGAGGAGGAGGCCCAGGGCGACGGTCACTCCTACGGCTCCCACGACTCCGATGACTCCGATGACTCCGGCCACTCCGACGAAGAGTCCCCGTCGGCCGAGCTGACGACGCCTCAGGCCACCCAGGCGCCGGAGTAGATCACCAGATTGGTGATGCCGCCGATGCGGGTCAGTTCCCCCTGGGGGTTGGTGGGGTCGAACCAGGCGAGCTGACTACCTGCGGCGTCACCGGTACGACGGACCAGCAGGCGACTCGCGTCCGGGTTCCACGCGATCGGTTGCGAGAGTCCGAGCTGCAGCTGCTTGCCCGCGACCGGGTCGAGCAGGATGACCGCGGCGGACGGGTCGTCACCCTTCTTGCGTTCGACGTTGTTCATGGCGACCGCGATGTAGCGCGATGAGCCCCACAGGAGCTCTCCGATGTCCCCTTCGATCGAGGTCTCGCGCGTGGCCCCGTCGGCGGCGCGAATGACGACGGACTCCCGGCCGTTCTTACGGGAGCGCACGAGCGCGACCTGGCCCTCGGGACCGGGCGCGGAGCTGATCAGGTTGTCCCGGATCTGGAACAGCGTCGACTTCGCCCGTTCCGTCTCGTCGAACAGGAGCGTGCGGTTCACCTGCACGTCCTCCTCCGGCACAAGGACGTCGTCGAACATCAGCGTGTGGTTGTCGACGAACGACGGGTTGTAGGCGAAGGGCCGGCCCAACCCGGGGATCTCGGTGAGCTCCCCGGCGGCGGTGACGAACGCGAGTTGGTCGACGGCGCCGTCGGCGGCGGCGACCACGACGCGGCCGTCCTGGGCGTCGACGGTCGAGATCCGCTTGTCGTGCGTGATGCGGACGGCCGTCAGCGGGTCGAGCGTGATGCCGTACAGGTCGGCGGCGAGCGCGTCGTTGGACTCGCTCGCCACGACGACGAGGTCGAAGCTGCTCAGGGGCCGGGGGCTCGCGCCGGTGGCCGAGTCCGCGGCGGAGGCCCCGTCGTCGCCGCACCCGGCCAGCCCCAGGAGCAGGGTGGCCGCGCAGAGGGCGGCAACGACCGAACGGAGGGGGCGCATGCCGTCATCGTGACCGGACCTCGTTACGCCTGTGTGTCCGCCGTGTCAGCCGGGGCCGTCGGCGCCGATCAGTAGGAAGAGGCCTCCACCACACGGAACGTCGAGGCGCCCAGGGCGGCGGCCGTCGCACCGGTGTGGTGCGAGAAGAGCGTGACGACCGTCGACTGATTCGGAGTCAGCGCCGTGGTGAACACGGCGTCGAGGGTCACCCGCCGGCCGGCCTCGTCGAGGGCCTCCACCGTGACGTTGTAGGACAGCGTCCGGTCCGAGGTGTTGGTCAACGTGACCGGCAACCCGCCGGCGGCGTACGTGCCGAGGCCGACGCCGAGGTCCTGGGCGAGTACCTGGGCGGTCGCGGCCCCGTTCGCCTTGGCGATCCGGCCGGCCGCGTCTCCGTTCCCGCCGAGGGAGACCGCGGCCAGGAGGCCGGCCACTGCGAGGACCACGGCGGCGCCGATGCCGAGGCTGAGCTTGAGGCGCGATGCTGAGGCGACCGGCGCGGACGCGACCGGGACGGACGCGAGGCGCTGAGCGCTCGGCGGTGCACCGAGGACGCGCTCGAGCGTCTCGTCCGGACTCGGTGCGGCCTGGCCGGGGACGCCCATCAGCAGTGTGAGGTCCACGGACTCCAACGGATCGATCTGACGCTCGTACGGACTCACAATCCCCCCCGAGATCGTGTCCAGGACGCCGCGGACACCCCGGCGGCGTTGTGACGGACCGGGACGCTGCCACGGGTCGGTAGGGCGCACCAGGCGCGATGGTGCGAGTGGGTGAGTCCGTCTCCGGCCGTGGTGTGACAAATGCCGACGAAGTCGCCGGGCGGCGCGACGACCGCGGACCCGACCTACAGTGGGCTTGTGGGGGCCGTGTTCGAGGAGATCGACGAGACGCTCGCGGGGTGGATCGCCGAGCAGCCGATGTTCTTCGTGGCGACGGCGCCATTGGCCGGCGACGCCCTGGTGAACGTCTCGCCGCGCGGGCACGACACGTTCTCGGTCCTCGGACCGCACCGCGTCGGCTGGGTCGACTACACCGGCAGCGGGGTCGAGACCATCGCGCACCTGCGTGAGAACGGCCGCATCTGCGTCATGTTCTGCGCGTTCGGCGCGAGCCCCCGGGTGGTGCGTCTGCACGGCCGCGGGTCGGTCCACCTGCCCGGCACCGCGGAGTTCGACGAGGTCGCCAAGCGGCACCCGTCCCACCCCGGAACCCGCGCCGTGATCACCGTCGACGTGCAGCGAATCAGCGACGCCTGCGGCTTCGGGGTCCCGATGATGGACGTCCTCGCGGAGCGCACCACGCTCCGGGTCCTCGGCGATCGCGCCGCCCCCGGCCAGATGGCCGAGTACCGCGCGAAGGCCAACGCCCGGAGCATCGACGGCCTCCCCGGCATGCCTGACGTCGTCTGACGTCCCGTCAGATCGACCGGTTCGACGCCGGCCTCAGGTGAGCCGCCGGTACCGGCGATAGCCGAAGAACGCGGCCGCGGCGGCGAGGATCAGCCCGATCCCCCCGAGCCCCGGGGAGTCGTCCGCCTCCCCCGCGACGACCAGGAACGCTCCGAGGACGATCAGCAGAACCGGGAGCACCAGCACCCGAACACGTGGCGACATATATCGAGGTTCGCTCGGAACCTATCGATTGTCAATCGGTTTCTCTCGAAATCGGCGGAGGGCCAGGGATTCGAACCCTGGAGGACGATCACTCGCCCTAGCGGTTTTCAAGACCGCCGCACTAGGCCACTATGCGAGCCCTCCTCGGCCGCCGAACCCGACGGCCGCATCGATCCTGCCACGTCGGGGAGGGCTGCCGATCCCGCCGGGAGGCCGGGCATCTCGACGTCGACAGCGACCGGGTCGGCGGTGAGGTCGACGATTAGGGCGGTCGGGGTGCGACCGGTGTCGGAGACGACGGCGTAGTAGCGACCGGCCGCCGGGTGGAGGGCGAACCGTCCGTCGGCATCGGCGCGGGCCCGGGTCACCTCGCGGCCGTCGGGGCCGAGGAGGGTGAGGACGGCGCCGGGGACCGGGAGGCCGCCGCGGCGGACCGAGCCGGTGAGGGCGACGGGTGAGAGGACGGTGTTCTCGACCGCCTCGGCGAGGGCGGGTTCGACGATCGGCGGGACGGCGACCGGGACCTCGGCGGGTTCGCGGCCCGGGCGGGGGATCGCGAGGACGCAGAGCAGGGCGAGGCCGAGGGCAGCGGCGAGGAGGACGAACGTCAGGGTGTAGCCGGCCTCCCGCGGGAAGCCGGTGTTCGCGACGACGTATCCGGTCAGCACCGCGGCGGCGACCTGACCGCCGATCGCTCCGCCGACCGTGCGCATGATTGCGTTCATGCCGGTGGCGACGCCGGTCTGGGTCGGCTCCACGGCCTCGATGATCAGGTTCGGCATCGCGGAGAACGCGAAGCCGGTGCCGAGGCCGGAGACGAAGCTGACCGCGTAGATCATCCACGGGTCGGAGTGCCACACGGCCAGGAAGATGAACGACACCAGCACCAGAACGGTGCCGAGCAGCAGGGCGAACCGCGACCCGTGACGAGCCGTCAGGCGCCCCGTCAGCGGGCCCGCGATGAGCATGGCGCACGCGTTCGGCAGCAGGAACATGCCCGCCTCGGTGACGCTCGAACCGAAGCCGTACCCGGCCTCCGACGGCGTCTGGACGAACTTCGGGAACAGGATGAACGAGCTGTACATCCCGAACCCGATCAGCACGGCCGCCAGGTTCGTCGTGAACACCGGCCGGCGGCTCATCATCCGCATGTCGACCAACGGCTCCGGGTGCCGCTGCTCGTACGCGACCCAGAACACCAGCAGCAGCGCGGCGGCCGTGAACAACCCGATGACCCGCGAGTCGAGCCAGCCCCACGAGTTGCCCTCGCTGACGCCGATCAGCAGCGCGACCATGCCGCCCGAGAGCAGCGCGGCTCCGCCCCAGTCGATCTTCGCCGGCGCCGTCACCGGCGACTCCGGGATGTACAGGGCCGTGAGGACGACGGTGAAGCTGGTGAACGCCAGCCCGATCCAGAAGACCCACTCGTAGCCGAGGTTGTCGACGATGACGCCGGAGAACACGACCCCGGTGGCACCGCCGATGCCGATCATCGCGCTGACCAGGCCGATGCCGCCGGCGACCTTCTCGCGCGGGAACTCGTCGCGGACGATGCCGAACGCCAACGGGAAGATCGCCCCCGCCGCGCCCTGGATGACCCGGCCGGCGATCAGCACCTCGATCGACGTCGAGAGGGCACTCACCAACGACCCGAGGCCGAACATCGCCAGCGTCGCGACGAGCATCTTCTTCTTGCCGAACATGTCGCCGAGTCGGCCGATGATCGGCGTCGACACCGACGCGGAGAGCAGGAACGCGGTCAGGACGTAGGTGACCGCGGTGGTCGAGACGTCGAGATCCTCCTGGATCGCCGGCAGGGCCGGCGCGACCAGCGTCTGCTGCAGGCCGTAGGCCATCGACGAGAAGACCAGGATCGCCAGGGTGAGTCGGTAGTGCTGGCGGACCGGAGCGTGCGTGTCGGTCACAGAGCGTCCAGCGCCTCGGCGAGACGGGGCAACAGGTGCTGCAACTGCGCCCGCTCCTCGGGCCTGAGCGAGGAGTACACCGCGGCCCGCCGGGCCTCGACCTGCGAACGCTTGGCCTCGAGCACCTCACGGCCGCTCGCGGTCAGCGTCACGCACACGCGGCGCTGGCCACGGGCCGACGCCTCGCGCGTGACGATGCCGTCGCGCTCGAGCCCCGCGAGCATGCGGGTGACGGTCGGCGCGCTCGCCCCGACCTCCTCGGCCAGCTCGCGCAGCCCGGCGTCGGGGCAGCGCTGCACGGCGCACAGCAACCGGAACTGCGAGATCGTCAGGCCGTCCTCGCGGGCGGCACGACCGCGGACCCGGCGCATGGCCGCGAAGAACTCGTCCCACGCGGTCCAGAACTCGACGGGCTCACCGGAAGCGGGGCGCGCGTCGGGCTGCGACCCGGTGACCGGAGCGTTCGCACTCGGCATCTCGGTCTCCTTCGTCAGCTCGCCAGGCGGCGCGGGGGAACCGCGCCGACGACACGGGGAACAGTGGGGGTCTCGGTCTCGACGAGCGGGACGCCGGTCGCGACCTTGGGCTCCGCGCTCGGCTTCTGACGAGGAATCAGCAGGGCGACGCCGAACGCACCCGCGACCGCAGCGGCGCACACCCAGAAGGCGACCGCGAAGCCGTGCTCGGTGGCGTACCCGTTCACGAGGTGTCCGGTGAGGATCGCCGCCGCCACCTGCCCGCCGAGCGAGCCACCGATCGTCCGCATGATGGTGTTCATGCCGGTCGCGACGCCGGTCTTCGTCGGCTCCACCGCGCCGATGATGACGTTGATCATCGAGGCGAACGCGAAACCGAGCCCGAGGCCGAACAGTCCGGTGGCGATGAGGATCGACGTCGCGCTGGAGTGCTCGAGCGCGAGGAACACGTAGGCCACGAGGGCGACGAGCAGACCACCGGCCAGGGGGATCTGCGGTCCGATGCGCCCGCCGAGCCAGCCCGCGACCGGGCCGGCCACGAGCGTCACGGCGGTCGCCGGCAGCAGGAACAGCCCGGCCTCGGTGACCGAGGCGCCGAACCCGTAGCCGGTCGAGGAGGGCGCCTGCACGTACTGCGGCACGAGGATGAACAGGCTGAACATGCCGAAACCGACGAGCACACCGGCGAGGTTCGTCGTCAGGACGGTGCGCTCGCGCATCATCGCCATGTCGACCAGCGGCTGGGGGTGCTTGTACTCGAACGTGCCCCAGGCGAGCAGGAGCACCGCGGACGCCGCGAACAGGCCGAGGATGCGGGCGTCGGTCCAGCCCCAGTGGTTGCCCTCGCTGACGCCGACGAGCAGTGCGATCAGCCCGCCCGACATCAGGACGGCACCGCCCCAGTCGATCTTCGCCGGGGACGTCACCGGCGACTCGGGGACGTAACGCCACGCCATGAACAGCGCCGCGACGACGACGAGGAACCCGAAGCGGAACACCCATTCGTAGGAAAGGTGGTCGACGATCACGCCGGAGAGGACGACGCCCGCGCCGCCGCCGATGCCGAACGTCGCCGACAGCGTCCCGACCGCGCCCGGCACGCGCTCGCGCGGGAACTCGTCGCGGACGATCGCGAACGACAGCGGGAAGACCGCCGCGCCGCCGCCCTGCACGGCGCGGCCGGCGATCAGCAACTCGATCGACGGGGCGAACGCGCAGAGCAGCGAGCCGAGGGCGAAGACCCCGAGGGCGATCACCAGCATCCGCTTCTTGCCGAACATGTCCCCGAGCCGGCCGGCGATCGGCGTCGCCACCGAGGCCGACAGCAGGAACGCGGTGAGCGTGTAGGTGACCGCGGTCGTCGAGGTGTCCAGGTCCCGCTGGATCGCCGGTAGCGCCGGCGAGACCAGGGTCTGCTGCAGCGCGTAGGACAGCGTGGCCAGCAGGAGCACCCCGAGTGTGAGGTTGTGGTGCGGCCGCGCGGGAGCGTGTCCGGGCGGCGTCACGGGAGTTCCTCTCGCGGGTGTTAGCTAGCTAAGTGAGGATACGTCCGCGTTCCGCCGAAGGAAAGGTGACGTGGGCCTCGTGGCCGTCCCCGCGTCGATGGCGACGGGGCGGCTCGCTCCCCACAACACGAGATCACCCCGCACCGATTCCCCGTCCGCGCTCCCGCTGTCCACGGGAGCGCCGATCTGAACGACCTCCGAGCCGTGCTGCCCCTCGAGCTGGGCGACGACGTAGTAGAGCCCCGCCCCCGGCAGGTCGAGGCCGTAGGTGCCGTCGGCCGCCGTCCGCGTCCGCGCCACCTCCCGACCGGACCGGCCGATCACGGTGACCATCGCGTCCGCCGCGGAGGCGCCGGTCGCGGTCCGAACCGTCCCCACGAGGTTCTCTCGCACGGGCTCGGCCCCGGCTTCGGCGGCCAGACCGGCCGCGACCGGGTGCGCGGCCACCGGCGAGGGAGCCGGGACCGGAACCGCGGCCACGACCCGACGCGGGATCGCGAGGACGAGCAGCAGCGCGACGGCCACGCCGCCGGCGAGGACGCCGAACGCGACGGTGTACCCCGACTCGCTCGGGAGCCCGGAGTCGCCGGTGTGCGCCATGAGCACCGCGGCGCCGATTTGCCCGCCGACGGCGCCGCCGACGGTGCGCATGATCGTGTTCATGCCCATCGCGACGCCGGTCTCGGTCGGCTGCACCGCGCCGAGGATCAGGTTCGCGGTGGCCGCGAAGGAGAAACCGATCCCGAGGCCGGAGATCGTGATCGCAAGGACGATCATCCACTTCTCGGAGTGCGCGACCGTCAGGAACGCGTAGGCGACCAGCGCGAGCGTGGTCCCGAGCAGCAGCGGCACGCGGTCGCCGAAGCGGTTGCACATCCAGCCCGCGACCGGACCCGCGAAGAGCATGACGACCGACGACGGGAGCATGAACAGCCCCGCCTCGGTGACGCTCGATCCGAAGCCGTAGCCGGCGCCGTCCGGGGCCTGGACGAACTTCGGCAGCAGGATGAACCCGGCGAACATGCCGAAGCCGAGCAGCAGCGCCGACAGGTTCGTGGTGAGCACGGTGCGGCGGCGCATCATGCGCATGTCGACCAGCGGCGCCGGGTGCCGGTTCTCGTACCCGACCCACGCGATCAGCAGCGCCGCCGCGGCCGCGAACAGCCCGAGGATGCGCGCGTCCGACCAGCCCCAGCTGTTGCCCTCGCTGACGCCGACCAGCAGCGCGACGAGCCCGCCGGAGAGCAGGGCCGCACCGCCCCAGTCGACCTTGCCGGCGGCCAGGACCGGCGACTCCGGCACGAACATCGCCGCGGCGACCAGCGCGATCAGGATGACGGCGAGGCCGAGCCAGAAGATCCACTCGTAGTCGAGGTTGTCGACGATGACGCCGGAGAGCACGATCCCGGCGCCGCCGCCGATGCCGAAGGTCGCCGACAGCAGGCCGACCGCGCTCGCGACGCGCTCCCGCGGGAACTCGTCGCGGATGATGCCGAACGCCAGCGGGAACACCGCCGAGCCGATGCCCTGGATCGCGCGCCCGGCGATCAGGACCTCGATCGAGGACGAGAGCGCACAGACCAGTGACCCGAACGCGAAGACGCCGAGCGCGATGACCAGCAGGCGCTTCTTGCCGAACATGTCGCCGAGGCGCCCCATCACCGGCGTCGCGACGGACCCGGTGAGCAGGAACGCGGTCAGCAGGTAGGTGATCGCCGTCGTGGAGACGCCGAGGTCGTCCTGGATCGCCGGCATGGCCGGCGCGACCAGGGTCTGCTGGAGGGCGTACGCCATCGTCGCCAGCACGAGGATGCCGAGCGTGACGTTGTGGTGCTGACGCCCCGACTCGACGTGCGTTGCTGACTCCACGAATTCCCCCGCCCAGCGGCGTTAGCTAGCTAAGGGAACGAGTGTACGACGGCGTACTCCATGCCCCGAACCCGTTTTCCGCCCTGCCGGTGTGAGGTCAGTCAGGTGGTTCGGGGGCGGGGTGAGAGGGCTCCGCGACGTCCCCCGCCGGCTCGTCCGGCTCGCCCGCCGCCTCGTCCGCGGCCTCCTCGGCGGCCCCGTCGGCCGCCTCCGCCCGGACCTTCTCCTGCGCCGGGGCGTCGAGGTCGTCGATACGTTCCCGCACGTCATCCGGTGCGGGAACGCCGTCACGCGGGACGGGACGGGACTCGGCCGAGGTCATGCAGGCACCCTCCGGGATCGATCGGCGGGGGTGCCCCTACCCCGGGGCGGGGCGCTCAGTCCTCGCCGTCAGTGCTCGCCGTCAGTCCTCGCCGTCAGTCCCGGGGGAACTGCTGGGTGCAGGAGACGGCGCCGCGCTTGCCGTTCTTGAGCTTGAAGGTCACGACGGTGGTGACCGAGCCCATCTCCTGGCGCAGCGACTTGTTGTAAGCCGCGCGGTCGCCGCGGCGCTCCGCCGACACGGCGCTGCCGATCCGGTCGTCGACCTTCTCCGACTCGTAGAGGAACGTCGTCGTCACCGAGCGCACGCGGGAGGACCGGTAGTTCCCGACGCCGTCGGGGTGACTGACGCGGACCCGCAGCGAGCGGACCTTGTTGACGTCCTTCTTCGAGGCCATGTTGAACCGCATCCGGACCCGCAGCGGGACCCCGTGGGCCGTGGTGGAGCAGGCCTTCGCGACGACCGTGCCCTTCCCGGCCGCCGCCGTCCCGGCCGTCGGAACCGCCGCCCCGGCCGCACCTGCGGGCAGCCCCGCGGCCAGCAGCGCCGCCGCCACGCCCCCCGCCACGGTCAGAACCTTCGGCGTCGCTCGCACGGTGGTGCCCTCCCCAGCTCCGATGATCTACAGCGTCGTCCCGGGGGCCGGCGCTCGCGGCCCCTCCCCGAGCCGCTGAGCCCCAGCCTTGTTCCCTCCCGCGCCGAGGGCGCGGACTTTCCCCGGTCTTTAGAGCAGCCCGACCTGGACGTCCCCGTCCGGACCGGCGGACTTCGGGGTGACGGTGACGGTCTCGGTCTGGTTGCTCGCGCGCTGCACCTCGACCTCGAGCTCCTGCCCGGCGCGACCGGCGAGGGCGGCATCGAGGTCCGACGGCTCGCCGGTCCGGACGTCACCGACGCGCTGGATGGCGTCGCCCTTCTTCAGCCCGGCCGCGGCCGCGGGGCTGCCCGCCGCCACGGACGTGACGGCGATGCCCGGTCGGCCGGACAGCGGCGCGACCTCGACGCCGATCGTCGCGGGCTTCGGGGTCGCCCAGTAGTTCGGCGCCTTCGACATGTCGCCGAGGGTCAGCACGACGTCGGTGACCTTGCCGCCGCGGTCGACCGAGAACGTGACGTCCTCGCCCGGCTCGTGCGCAAGCAGCTCCGGCCCCAGGCCCTGCTTCGGGTTGTTGCCGGCCACCGAGACGATCCGGTCCCCGACCTGCAGCTTGCCGTCCGCCGGCCCCCCGGCGATGACGTCACTGACCATGACGCCTGGATTCTGACTGCTGCTCACCCACACGCCGACCCACGGGCGGCTGTCAGCGATCACGGCCACGCCGTTGTCCTCGGTCAGGCCGACGGTCTGGGTGTACTCGGCCGGGTCGCCGCCGTTCACCCACGGGTACCACCAGTTCGGCACCGACAGCTGCTGGGCGTTCCCGGAGCCGGTGACCTTCGGCGCCCCGAGGTCCTGCGCCATCTCGAAGTGGTCGAGGTTCGCGCGGCCGGGCTCGGTGACGAAGTCCACGACGGCGAGCATGCCGAGCACGTGCGGGTTGTCCTTGTCCTCGCCGTAGATCACCAGCGAGGGCGATTCCAGACCGAAACGCACCGGCTGCACCGCGACCTTCTCGACCCAGTGCTTCTGGTTCAGCACGGGGTCCGGGCTCCGGTCGGACTCCGGTGCCCCGAAGTCGCCCTGCATCTCGAACGGCACGATCGCCTCGGCCGCGTCGAAGACCTCGGTCCAGGCCGCGTCGCGGTAGGCGAAGACCTGCACGTTCTGCGTGCCGCCCTTCACCGCGTCCTTGTCGGCCGAGACGACCACCTGATACTCCGGCTCGCCCGCCGGCCCGAGCGGCATGGGGGCCACCGACTTCACCGTGTACCCGGGGCGGATCAACGCCTTGGCGTTGAACGGACCCACGGTCGCGGCCGGGCGCGCACTCGGCGTGCCCTCGGCCGACGGGGCGGCCACCGCCTCGTCGTCGTTGCCCCCGCACCCGGCCAGCACCGTGGCCGTCAGGCCCGTGAGCAGGGCGAACGTCGCCACCCGCCCGTACCGGCTGCCTCGCTCGAACCGCGTCATCTCTCCCCCAACTCCACACGTATCGCAACCACGACGCGCAGCCACCGGAAAAGGTTCACACCGATCGGTGCGCCGCCGGCATCGATCTTGTCCCGTGTCGCCCGGCGATCCGGGTTATCCACAGATCGCGGACGACCCCGAGCGGATTCGGGCGATTTCGACCAAGGTGTGCGCACCACACACCGGAGGGGGAGCCATGGCAAGTTCGCGAGACCGCAAGAACTCACACTGTCTGCCCGGCCTGACGGCGGCTCAGAGTCAGCAGGTGCGCAGCCTGACCCGGACCGCACTCGCCGAGCGTGGGCTTGAGGCCGTCGTCCACGCCGACCATTTGGTCACCGTCGACGGCCGGCAGTTCGGGCTCACCACACTCGGGTCGCTCTGCCGACGCAGCGGAGGCTCCGAGCGCTGGGCTGAGGTCGTCAGCCGCTGGGTGGACGACCTGCTGACGAACTTCCCGGCCGAGCCGGCGCCGCTGACGCCGGATCAGATCCGCGCCGGCGTGCACCTGCGCCTGGTGCAGCTCGACGCCGAGAAGGCGCGGTGGTACCGCCACGCCCGTCCGATCGGCGGCGGATTCCACGAGATGCTCGTGCACAAGGACGGCGACTACGTCCGCTGGATCTCCGACCGCGAGCTCGAGGGCGTCGACGTCGCCGGGACGCACGCGCTCGGCCGGCAGCGACTGCTGGAGATCGAGCCGGACGACGTGGAGGTCCTCACCAAGCGCGACGGGGTCACGATGTGCATCCGCGGACGGTCCGGTTTCGTCGCCTCGAAGTTGCTGGTCCTGCCGGAGCTGCTGCACCAGATCGCGCCGCAGTTCGAGTTCTCCGACGGGCACCTGGTCGCCGTCCCGAGCCGGCACGAGCTCGTCGTCGCGCCGGTGACCCCGGCCGTCGACGACTGTCTGGAGGCGCTCGAGCTGATCGCCGGCTACGACTACGCGCACGACCACGCGCCGATCAGCCCGCGCGTCCACTGGTGGCACGAGGGCCGGATTCACCCACTGTTCGACGCGAGTGTCCCGGGCCGGACGTTCTTCCCCGACGTCCCGGCGGAGTTCCGCGCGACGCTCGCGCGCAATCGCGGCGAGGGGGCGGCGTGATGGCGGCCCGACACGTGATCCTGATCGGCTGCGTCCAGACCAAGCTCGACGCGCCCGCGCCGGCCGCGGACCTGTTCACCAGCCCGCTGTTCAAGGCCCGCCGCGCGTACGCGGAACGCAGCCGCCGACGCTGGTACGTCCTCTCCTCGCGCTACGGCCTGCTCGCCCCCGACCGGATCGTCGCGCCCTACGACCTCCCCCAGGCCCGACAGCCCGTCGACGACCGCAACATCTGGGCCGAGATGGTCCTCGCGCAGCTGCAGGAGGAACTCGGGGGTCTGAAGGGTCGCGTGCTGGAGGTCCACGCGGGGTCTGCGTACGTCGACCCGATTGCGCCGAGCCTCGCCGACCTCGGGGCGACGGTCCTGGCCCCGCTGCGCGGGCTGGGACTCGGTCAGCATCTCGCGTGGTACGCCGCCCAGACCCCCGCGCCGCGGGCGCCCCGCAAGCGGGCGCGAACCTGACGCCCTGCCAGAACTCGGACCACCGCTGACAAGGGTTGCACCGGCCACAGGGGAAGCCAGTGGCCGGTGCAGTCTGCGGGGCGGTCGGTCCGTCGGTCGGTCGGTCCGTGGGTCGGTCGGTCCGCCGGTCAGCGCGCGAGCGCGACCTTGTCGACCTTGGAAGTCGCCTTCGCCCGGGTCTTGTCGCCCTTGTAGACGGCCCGCCAGTCGCCGGCTGCCTTCGCCTTCGCCCCGTAGGAGAAGACACCGTTGGCGCCGGAACGAACCGTGGCGAGCGTGGTCCACGTGGAGGTGCCGGCCTGGCGGAACTGCACCGAGACCGACTTGTTCGCGAACGGCGCCCATCCGCTGACCACGGCCTGCTGGAGCTTGCCCTTCACCGTCAGCGGCGAGCCCTTGCGGACCGGCTCCGGCGTCACGTCCAGAGTGGCAACCCGCGTCGCGTACTTGAGCACGAAGGTGTCGCGGACGGTCGTGATCCCGGTGGACCGGTTGCCCTTGACGTCCTCGGCGAAGGCGCTGACCTGCCACTCCCCCATCGGCACCTTCGTCGGCATCGTGATGCGGGCGCGGAAGACGCCGTCCCACGACTGGCCGCCGACGCGCTCGGTCGCGAAGCCGACGGGCTTGGCGTAGGTGCCCTTGGTGTCCATCAGTCCGACGACCACGCGCGCGATGTCGATGTTGTCCTTCGCGCGGACGGTGATGTCGAACGTGGCGCCCTTGCTCGTCAGGCCCACGATCGACGGGGCCGAGACCGAGACGACCTGGGGCGCCTGGGTGTCCCCCGCCGCCGCCGCGCCGCCGGTCGGCAGCACCATCGCTGCGGCCACCGCGGCCAACACGGTCGCGCCCACCTGTGATGCGCGCATCGGACCCACCCCCTGGTCTGCCCGGCGCGACGGCCCCCCGCCGCCGCGCTCGGTACCAGATTGACGCGGGACCGGTGCCCTCGGTTGCACGATCTGTCGGGTTTCGGCCGCGATATGTCCGTTCGTGGTGGCCTGACGTCAGCCGTTCGGAGGAGGCGGCCGGCGGACGCGTCGGAAGCGGAGCGTCAGGACGAGCCGCGCTCGCGGCGCCGCTGGACGATGTCCTCGACGACCGCCGTGCCGCCGCGGATCAGACGACCCACCTGCTTGCGGACGAACGGGAGCGGGATCAGCAGCAGGTCGCCGATCCCGTTCGCGGTCTCCCGGTCGTACTCCAGTCGCCGCTTCGGGTCCGAGAGAACCTCGAACGCCCGCTGGGCGGCCAGGAACTTCGCCGCCGCCTCGGGGCTCGGGTCGCGGTCCGGGTGCCACCGCCGCACGGCGTCCCGGTACGCCGCGCGCACCGCGTCGGCGTCGGCGCCGCGCGAGAGTCCCAGCGCCGCGTAGTGGTTCATGCGGCAAGTGTGCCGAACCCGGGGCCGCGCGGTCAGCACACCGTCAGGTTCCGCACCTTCGAGGTGGTCGCCGTGTCGCGGGCGTCGCCGGCGAACACGACGCGCCAACTGCCGGACTGCGAGACCTTCTCGCCCAGGGTGAACGAGCCGTCGGCGGCCGTGACCGACCTTCACGGTGTCCTGGCCCTTGGCCGGGATGACGGCTCGTCCGGTTTCACCGATTCGTGTGATCTGCGCGAAAAGGAGTGCGCGACCAGGAGGCGGTGCCGTACTACGGTCACCGCATGGCCGACCTGTCGAACTTCGCCCGCGTGGTCGAGAAGGACCACGGCCTGTCGATCGTGTCCGTGCTCCGGGCCGACGGGACCATCCAGTCGACGCTGGTGAACGCCGGCGTCCTGGACCACCCGACCACCGGCGAACCCGTCGTCGGCTTCGTGGCGGTCGGGAAGGCCCGCAAGCTCGCGCTGCTGCGGGAACGTCCGCGCATCACCGTCGCCGTGCGCGGCGGATGGGAGTACGCGGTTGCGGAGGGCGAGGCCGAGCTGATCGGGCCGGACGACCCGGCCGAGGGCGTCGACGCCGAGCACCTGCGTGTCCTGCTCCGCGAGGTCTTCACCGCCTGCGGCGGCACCCACGACGACTGGGACACCTACGACCGCGTCATGCGCGAGGAGCGCCGGACTGCCGTCCTGATCCGGCCCGACCGGACCTACCCGGCCGCCGCGAGCTCCTGAGCCGTGCCCGTCGTCGACCTCTCGCACCCGATCACGCCGGGGATGCCGGTCTGGCCGGGTGACCCCGCGGTCGCCACGGAGCCCGCGGCGACGGTCGGTACCCACGGCTACAACCTGCTCGCCCTGCACCTCGGCTCCCAGACCGGGACCCACGTCGACGCCCCGTTCCATGTCGACGACGCCCTGCCGACGCTCGACCAGCTGCCGCTCGAGCGCTTCACCGGCCCGGCGTGGGTCGTCGACCTGCGGGGGCACACGGGCGCGATCCGACCCGAGGACCTGCCCGACCTGCCCGGGGGCTCGGTGCTGCTGCTGCACACCGGCTGGTCCGCGTACTGGGGCACCGAGCGCTACGGCGACCACGCCTGGCTCGACCCGCACGCCGCGCGGGAGATCGTCGCGGCCGGGATCCGGACCGTCGGCATCGACGCCCCGTCGATCGATCGGCCCGGGGACCCCGCGCTGCCCAGCCACCACGTCCTGGCCCGGGCCGGGGCGGTCATCGCGGAGAACCTGACCAACCTCGAGGCGGTGCCCGACGGCGCCGTCGCCTGGCTGCTGCCCCTGCCGCTCGCGGGCGCGGACGGCGCGCCCGTCCGGGCCGTCGCGGTGTTCTGAGCCCGGTCGGGGCAATACTCGAGCACATGGCGAGGAACCCGCTGGGCTACCAGGCGATCCCCGGGACCGATCTCGCGCTCAATCCGCCGGGCGCGATCTCCCTGGAGCGTGCGCGCGACCTGCGCCCGGCCAACCCGCTCCGCGCGGGCGCCGAGCGCCTGCTCAGCCTCCGCACCGACGAGGCGTGGCTGCGCATCACCGCGAACGCCGAGCGGAAGGTCGCCGTCGACCTCGAGCGTCTCGGCTCGCGCTGGCGCATCCTCCACGCGATCCCGGTCGGACCGGACCGGCCGGCGATCAGCCATCTCATCGTCGGTCCGCCCGGGGTCTTCACGGTCGTCACCCGTGGCTTCCGGGCTCTGCACCCCCGCGGGCCGCTGGACCGCGTCGAGGCCCAGGTGATGGGTGACGAGATCAAGATCTACGGCTCCTCCTGGCCCTATCTGAAGGAGGCTCGGGCGCAGGCGTGGCGCAGTGCCCGTGCGCTCTCGGGAGCCGTGGGGTGGCAGGTCTTCGTCCGCCCGGTCGTGGCGCTGGTCGGGGTCGACGAGGTTCGCTTCTACGACATCCCGAACCGCGTCGACGTCCTGCCGCGACGTCAGGTCGTCCGGTTCCTGCAGGGCTTCCCCGCGCGGCTGGACCCGGCGTCCGTCGAGGACGTCTACACCGCTGCGCGGCTCGGCGACACCTGGCTGGACCCGGCCGGTCGCTCCGCCGACGGGCTGTTCGAGAACTGAGCCGTCAGAGCGGGTTGCGCAGAACGAGCACGGCGATGTCGTCCCGCGGCGGTTCGGGAGCGAAGGCGAGGACGTCCTGCTGCACCCGGTCGGCGATCTCCTGCGCGGGCCGACCCGCCATCGTGCCGAGCAGGTCCCGCAGCCGCTGGGTTCCGTACATCGAGCCCTGTCGCCGGCGCTCGGTCACTCCGTCGGTGACGAACACCAGCGCATCACCCTGACGGAGCGTCAGGTTCACCTCGGGTGTCTCGAACTGCTCGACGAGACCGACGGCTGACCCGCACTCCCCCACGGAGCGCACGGCACCGTCCGCCTCGAGCAGGACCGGCCGGTCGTGTCCGGCAAGACAGAGCGCGACGTCGAGCGTGCGCGGACGTCCGGGCGGCTCGAGCCGGGTCACCATTGCGGCCGCGACGGTGGCGTAGCGGTCGTTCGCACTCGCGAGCAGCGTCCGATTCAGTGTCGCGAGCATGTTCGCCGTCGCCCGGTCCTCGCCGATCAGCGCGCGCATCACCTCGCGCACGGCGCCGGTCATCACCGCGGCCTGACTGCCCTTGCCGCAGATGTCGCCCATCGAGACGAACCAGCGGTTCCGCCGAACGCCGAAGACGTCGTAGAAGTCACCGCCGACGTCACCCGTCCCCGCCGGCACGTACACCGCGCCGAACTCGATGCCCGGCGCCTCGGGCAAGGGACGCGGCAGCAACGCGCGCTGGAGCTCGTCCGCGACGCGGATCCGCTCGGCGTGCGCGGTGGCGTTGTCGATCGCGAGCGACGCCCGCCGCGCGAAGTCGGCCAGCGCGGCAGCGTCGTCCCCGCTGTGCACGCGGTCCGCGAACCGGCCCACGGACAGCACGCCGATCACGCGGCCACGGGCGACGAGGGGCAGCGCGAGCCCCGCGAGGTCGCCGTCGAAGGGGACCGTCGCGGCCTGGTCGAGCACCGCCGCGAGGCGCGTCCGGGTCTCGGCCGCCTCGGCGTGCGCACGGATCCGCGGGATCGCGTGCTCGTCGGCGTGCGCGACCGCCACGGTCCGCAGCTCTCCACGGGGATCGACCAGGTGCACGACGGCCCAGGACCCGAGCCGCGGCACGACCAGTTGCGCGGCCAGGGCCGTCGTCAGCTCGAGATCGAGGGAGTTCGCGAGCAGCTCGCTCGCCTCGGCGAGGAACGTGACCCACCCCCGCCGGCGCATCTCGTCGCCCTGCAGGCGTTCGGCGTCGATGCCGATCGCCATTCGCTGGGCCGACAGCGCCGCGAGCTCCTGCCAGTACCGTCCCGGCCGCCGCCCGGCGGGCGGGTGGAGCACAACCTTGCCGCGCAACGGATGCGCGACCGGCAACGGGACCACGACGGTGTCCGCCTCGTCCCCGGGAGCCGGCCGTGGGCCGTGGGGCGAGGAGTAGCCCGCGAGTCGGCGCTCCCCGGCGGTGTCCCCGCGGTCGAGCCACACCGATCCGGTCGCCGCGCCGGTCACGTCGCAGAGCCGCTCCAAGAGCTCCGACACCAACTGAGGCATCGTCAGACGAGACCGCAACGCCTCCGGCACGTGGTCCAGCCACACCCACGCCGCGGGCGGGACGGCGGTGCCGTCGGCGGCCGGGGCCGCGTTCGGGGCCGGCGCCGCGATCGCCTCGAGCGCCGACGGCAGCGCCGCGTCCGTCGCGGCGGTTCCGGATGCAGCCTCGACGGTCTCGACCGGCACCACCGGCGGGCCGGTGTCGGGAACGGTGTCGGTGCCGAGGCGGAACCACACGCTCTTACCGGTCGCGTGGTGGCTGGTGCCCCAGGCGCTCGCGAGCCGGTCGACGAGCATCAGCCCGCGGCCACGCTCCTCGAGCTCGACGGTGTCGTCCCACACCGCCTCCGCCGCGCCGGCGCGCGCGCGTCCGTTGCCGTTCCCCGTCGGGGCGAGGTCGCCGTCACCGTTGGGGCCCCCGGCCGCGATGAGGTCGAACGGGCCGCTCCGCACGGCCGTCGTCGCGCCCACCAGGCCGGACTTCTGGTCGGAGACGGTGATCGTCACCCCGGTGTCGTCGGCGAGCACGTCGACGTCGACCGGCGTCCCCGCGTGCACGATGCCGTTCGTCGACAGTTCACTGACCAGCAGTAAGGCCTCGTCGAGCTGGTCGGCCCAACCACCCGCGAGCAGCACCTGCCGCACGGCCGCGCGGGCGACGGCCGGGGTTCGGTCGTCGGCAGGCAGGCGCAGCCGACGGTGAGCACGGACTGACATGTCAGCCGCGTCTTTCCCACAATCCGCCCGGTCCAGTCCCAGCGGGTGACTGAGATTCGGCGGTCAGATCTCGGCGGTCAGATCTCGGCGGTCAGGTCCACCGGGTTGTCGCCGCCCTCGAACCGGACCGACGAGTGGCCGGGCTGGACGTAGTCGCCGTCAGAGGTGTGGATGTGGATGCCGGAGAACACGGCGATGTCGGCGTCGCGCCAGCTCTTCATGCGGGCGGCGGTGCGGCCGAGGTCGTCGAGCATCACGTCGCGGGCGATCGTGGTCAGCTCGATGATGTCGGGGACGTTGCCGTAGGGGATCGAGCGGAGCAGCCGTTGGCGGAGCAGGCTCATCTCCAGGTCGTACGGGTCGATCTCGCCGTACACATGACCGGACTCGAGCTCGGAACGGAACGCCATCAGGGCACCACAGGCCGTGGTCGTGACGTCCTGGCCGGGGCGGCGGACGTAGCCGATGCGGCCGTCGTCGTCGATCCCGATGTGGGGCATCACGTAGGCGACGTACCGCCGGCGACCGTCGGCGCCCGGGGCGTGGAACTGCGCCGCGCGCAGACCCGCCTGGCCGAGGAAGAGCATCCCGGCCATGCCGCTCATGCGGAACGGCGGTCCCCAGGCCGCCCGGATGGGCTCGGTGAGCGCGTCGGTCAGCTCGTCACGGCAGACGCCGACCATCGCGAGCGTCTTCTCCGACACCAGGCCATGCACCAGGCAGGCGTCGTAGGTGCGCTTGACGTATTCCTCGACGCGGATGGCCCCGGGAAAGGCCTGCAGACTCATACCGGAAAACCGTAGTGCCTCACCGGCACTTCTCCCGCTGCCGCGGAACGCCCCGCCGCGTGAAGGTGTCCAAGACCACAGCTCACGCGCGGCGTGCCGTGTACTGCGCCGCCGCGAACAGCCCGCCCGCGCCGGCGAGCGCGGCGACGCCGACGCCGATCAGCAGCGCCGGGTCCGACCCCGCCGAGGCCCGGGGCGGGGTCACCGGCGCGACCTGAGCAGCCGGCGCACCCTCCACCGGCCGGGTGGTGGTCGCGCGGCTCGACTGCGCGTCCGGCAGGACCACGACCGGGACGGCGACCGCGAGGCCGCCGAGCACGACGGCGCTGACGGCGAAGCCGCGGGCGGTGAGCGTCATGCGAGATCCCGACTGCTGATGTCCGGGGGCTTCGGCAGCGCCCCGACTACGACAGATCCTCAGCTTTCGCACCGCCGGACTCACCCGCAACGATCACCCCATTTGTCCAATTCATCCCCAAATCTCCCAGGTCGCGCTGCCGGTAACGTCGCCGTCCATGCACGCAGTCACGATTCGCGAGCCGGGCGGCCCCGAGGTGCTCGCCTGGACCGAGGTGCCCGACCCCGAGCCCGGCCCCGGCGAGGTGCTCCTCGACGTCGTCGCCACGGCCGTCAACCGCGCCGACCTGCTCCAGCGGCAGGGCCGCTACGACCCGCCGCCGGGGGCGTCGCCGTACCCGGGCCTGGAGTGCTCGGGGCGGATCGCGGCGCTCGGAACCGACGTCTCCGGCTGGTCCGTCGGCGACGAGGTCGTCGCCCTGCTCGCCGGCGGCGGCTACGCCGAGCGCGTCGCGGTGCCCGCCGGCCAGGTGATGCGCCGGCCGCAGGGCATCGGCCTGCGCGACGCGGGCGGGCTGGCCGAGGTCGCGTGCACGGTCTGGTCGAACGTCTTCCTCCTGGCCAACCTGCGCCCGGAGGAGCTGCTGCTCGTCCACGGCGGCGCGAGCGGGATCGGCACCACCGCCATCCAGCTCGCCAAGGCCGTCGGGGCGCGCGTCGCCGTCACCGCCGGCACGAAGGAGAAACTCGAGCGGTGCCGCGAACTCGGCGCGGACGTGCTGATCAACTACCGCGAGGACGACTTCGTCGACGCCGTGCGGGAGGCGGGTGGGTCGGCGGGAGGCGCCGACGTCATCCTCGACAACATGGGCGCCAAGTACCTCGGCCGGAACGTCGACGCCCTCGCCACCAACGGGCGCCTGGTGATCATCGGGATGCAGGGCGGGATCAAGGCCGAGCTCGACATCGCGAAGCTGCTCGGGAAGCGCGCCGCAGTGCTCGCCACCTCCCTGCGGGCCCGCCCGGTCGCCGAGAAGGCGGCGATCGTCGCCGCGGTCGCCGAGCACGTGACGCCGCTGGTCGACTCCGGCGCCTTCCGCCTCGTGATCGACCGCGTCCTCCCGATCACCGCCGTCGCCGAGGCGCACCGGGTCCTGGAGTCGAGCGAGCACGTCGGGAAGGTCCTCCTGGAGGTTCAGCGTTAAGGGCTGTCAGAGAGGATGAGGACATGACGGAGCAGCAGGACCAAGACAACGGCGACCAGCGCGTCCTCGTCGTGACCCCCGCCGGCATGGCCGTCGAGGGCCCGCCGGACGACGGCAGCGACGAGCAGTCGATCACGCAGATGGTCGAGCAGCCCGCGAAGGTGATGCGCCTCGGCAGCATGATCAAGCAGTTGCTCGACGAGGTGAAGAGCGCGCCGCTCGACGAGGCCAGCCGCGCCCGGCTGGCACAGATCCACGCCTCGACGATCCAGGAGCTCGAGCAGGGCCTCGCGCCCGAGCTCGTCGACGAGCTGGGTCGCCTCTCCCTCCCGTTCAGCGAGGGCCAGGTGCCGAGCGAGTCCGAGCTCCGGATCGCGCAGGCCCAGCTCGTCGGCTGGCTGGAGGGGCTGTTCCACGGCATCCAGACCGCGCTGTTCGCCCAGCAGATGGCGGCCCGCGCCCAGCTCGAGCAGATGCGCCGCGCCCTCCCGGGCGGCCCGCAGATGGGCATGGACCCGAACCAGCCGCAGCGGCCGATGTCCGGCGGCCACGGGCAGTACCTGTAGTCCCGCGCACGTGAGCACCTTCACGCCCCGGGACCCGGCGTACGCCGAGAAGGTCCGCGACAGCTTCGCCCAGCAAGGCTTCATGGCGACGCTGAAGGCGGAGCTGCTCTCGGTCGAGCCGGGTCGCGTCGAGGTGGGCGTCGAGAACTGGCCCGGCCTGCAGCAGCAGCACGGCTTCGTGCACGCCGGCGTCACCACGACCCTGCTCGACAACGCGTGCGGCTACGCCGCGATCTCCCTCAAGCCCCCGGGCATCGAGGTGCTGACGATCGAGCTCAAGGTCAACCTGCTCAACCCCGGCCGCGGCGAGCGCATGGTCGCGGTCGGCCAGGTGGTCAAGGACGGCCGACAGGTGACGGTCGTTCAGGCCGACGCCTACGGCCTTCAGACCGACGGCTCCCGCGTCCACGTCGCCACGATGCTGGCCTCGATGATGGCGTTCGACCTGTCCCGCGCCTGACCCAGCCGGTAGCCCGGCTGAGGACGCGTCAGAGGCCCAGGATCTCCTCGAGCACCACGGCGACGCCGTCCTCCTCGTTACTCGGGGCCCGGCGCTCGACGGAGCGGAGCACCTCGGGGTGGCCGTTGGCCATCGCGTAGGGCCGGCCGGCCCAGCCGAGCATCGGCAGGTCGTTGCGCTGGTCCCCGAAGGCGACGACGTCCTCGGGCCCGATGTCGTGGGACGCGCACAGGCGGGCCAGGGCGGTCGCCTTGGTCACCCCGGCCGCGGAGGCCTCGACGAAGGCCGGGCCCGCGTTCGAGGAGTGGGTGATCTCCAGCAGCCCGCCGACGACCTCCTGCAGGGCCTCGGCGAGATCGTCGGAGCTGTGGTCGCCGTGGCGCAGGATCAGCTTCGCGCCGGGCCGGATCAGCAGCTCGGAGACCGGCACCTCGTGGTGGTCCGGGCTCTTCCACTTGTCGAGCATCGGGAACGCGGACTCGTAGGAGAACGAGTCGCCGTACTCCATCCCGAACGTGACGCCCGGGACGGCGGCGCGGATCCGATCGATCGCCTCGGTGAGCGTCTCCGGGCTGATCAGGTCCTCGGCGACGACCTTCTCGGTGTGCAGGTCGTAGAGCTGCGCGCCGTTGCCGCAGATCGCGAGGCCGCGGTGGTCGGTCTGGTCCGCCACCGGGTGGATCCAGCGCGGCGGCCGGCCGGTGACGAAGACCAGCAGGATCCCCACCTCCTCGACCACCCGCAACGCGGCGCGCGTGCGCGGAGAGACCGTCAGGTCGTCCCGCAGCAGCGTCCCGTCGAGGTCGCAGGCCACGGCCCGCGGCAGTTCCGTCCCGCCCGTCACCCCCTCATGGGATCACGCGCCGCCGGGCGGGACCTTGGGGGGACACCGAACGCGGCGGGTACTTTTCCCCCCATGACGCCCGACCTGGTGCGCCTCCTCCGCCGCCTGTGCGTGCCGGTCCTGGTGCTGACCGCGGTCTTCACCGCGGCCGGTCTGGTGATGCACCACTGGCCGGCGCCGGACTGGCCCTACGAGGTCTCCGGTGGCTGGCGCGCGCTGGCCCGCACCGCGGAGGGCCTCGGCACCGCGGCGGTCGCCGTCCCCCCGGTGGTGCTCCTGGTCGCCGGTATGCGCGTGGGCTTCCGGCGCTGGCGCGAGAGCGTCTTCCTGCTGACGTCGATGCTGATCGCCGGCCTCGTGCTGATCGTCGCGAGCGCCGCGGTTCCCGGCACGACGTTCCCGGCCGGGGCGTCGGGGCTCGCCGCCGCGACGTACGGCGCGATCTCGGTCGTCCTCGGGCGCCGGCTCGGCACGCCGGTCCGGCGGACGCTCGGCGGGATCCTCCCCTGGTTCCTCGTCCTCGGCGTCGGCGTGGGGCAGCTCTACCTCGGCGAGTACCGCGTCGAGGAGATCGTGGTCTCGGTCGCCGCCGGCGTCGCCGCCGTGGCGGTGGCTACGCGGTACGTGCTTCTCGGCGGCAGCTTCGAGCAGCGCCCCGCGATCGACGACATCCCGCTCCCCGACCGGCGCCGTGCCGCGGTCATCGTCAACCCGACGAAGGTGGCCGACCTCGAGGAGGAGCGCCGCGCGGTCACGGCCTACCTCGCGGCGGCGGGCTGGCACCCGCCGTGGTGGCTGGAGACCCGGCTCGACGAGCTCGGTGTCGGTCACGCGAAGGCCGCGGCGGAGGGCGGCGCGGACGTCGTGTTCGCCTGCGGCGGCGACGGCACGATCATGAGCGTCCTGTCCGGTCTGGCCGGCACCGGCGTCCCGCTCGCGATCCTGCCCGCGGGCACCGGCAACCTGCTGGCGCGCAACCTGCAGCTCCCGCCCGACCGGGACGCCTGCCTGCGGATCGGCCTCGGCGGCGTGGACCGCAAGATCGACGTCGGCCGCGTCGACGAGAACCACCGCTTCGCCGTCATGGCCGGCATGGGCCTCGACGCCGCGATGATCATGGACGCCCCCGAGAAGCTGAAGAAGCGCATCGGCTGGCCGGCCTACGCGGTCTCCGGCGCCCGGCACCTCTTCGACCGGCGGGCCCACGTGACGATCACCGTCGACGACGCCGAGCCGGTGGAACTGCGCGCCCGCGGCATCGTCATCGGCAACGTCGGCAAGCTGCAGGCCGGGATGGTGCTGATGCCCGACGCGCGACCGGACGACGGCATCCTCGACGTCGCCGTGCTCGTACCGAAGTCGCTGCGGCACTGGCTGATGCTCAGCCTGCACGTGATCCGGCGCCGGCCGCGCGCACGCGGTGCGCGCATCGAGCACTTCCGGGGCCGCCGGATCCACGTCGAGTGCGACCGCGTCTGGCCCCGCGAGATCGACGGCGACCTCCTCGAGCCCAGCAAGGAGATGACGGTCGTCGTCGAGCCCCAGGCGTTGATCGTCCGGATCCCGCCGGGATCCGACGTGATGACCTGACGATCCGTCAGCGCGTGGGCTGCGCCGCCCCGCGAGCCGGGCTCGGGATCCGCACCGCACCGGAGCGGGTCGCGGGCCGCAGCGCCGCGTCGACGACGCTGATCTCCTCCGGCGAGAGCCGCAGGTCCGGGACCCCGCGCTTGAGGGTCTTGATGTAGCAGCGGGTGTCGGTGCGGTTCACCAGCGAGGTGAGGACGACCCCGTCGCCGTGGTCGTCGAGCAGCGCGACCGACCAGGAGAGCCGGCCGCCGACCTCGCCGAAGGCGTCGTAGCGGAGCACCGCGACGCGGCGCAGCGACTCGTCGACCTCCGTGCGGAACGCGTCGAACTCCCGGTGGAGCCGGCCGACCTCGGCGCGGAGTCGTTCCATCTCGGCGGTCTGACGGGACACGGCGACGATGAATGAGCTGTGCTCGGCGTCGCCCTGCAGCACGGAACAGGCCTTCTGCAGGCGCCGGAACCTCAGGTGCGCCGAGGCCGCCACCAGCACCGCGAGCCCGGACGTCCCCGCCGCGACCAGGCTTACGGGATCACTCACGTTCTCCAGGCTAGGCCCCACACCTAGGGTGATCCGGAATCGGCACGCGAGCGATGTGAGGGGGATCGGGGTGCGCAGCCTCCGACGCGCCTGCGGCTCCCTCGTCGCCGTGCTCGTGCTCCTCGGCCTGGCCCTGGGCCTCACCTCCGGACTTCCCGGCGGCCCGGCCCGGGCCGCGACCGCTGACGAGCCCACTGCCGCTCGTGTCCTGTTCCCCCGGGGCGCCCCGGCCCCGGACGTGATCTTCGTCGGCGTCCCGGGCCTGCGGTGGTCGGACATCCAGGGGGCGATCCCGACCCCGGCACTGTGGCTGCTGGCCCGCGAGTCCTCCCTCGGCGCGCTCGCCGTGCGGACCGTCGAGCCGACGTCCTGCCCGGTCGACGGCTGGCTCACGCTCAACTCCGGCGCCCGCGCCGTCGGGCCCCGGCCGGACCGCGGGTGCGGGGCGGTGCCGGCGCCGCGCGGGACGGGGACGAGGGCGACGATCCCCGGCTGGGCCGAGCTCGTCGCCCCGAACGGTGAGCACTCCTACGACCCCGTCTGGGGGACGCTCGCCCGGGCGCGCCCGGGTGCCGTCGCCCCGCCGCCCGCCGAGCGCTGCGCGGTCGGACCGGGCGCGGCCGTGGCCCTGGCCGACGGCACCGGCGCGGTCCACGCCACCTACGCGGCCGACTTCGCCGACCTGCCCCGCACGGCCTGCTCGGAGCTCCTGCTGGTGGACGCCGGCCCGCTGCCGGCCGGACCGACGCGGCTCCCCGCGCTGCGGCAGGTCGACGAGCTGATCGGGCAGATCCGCGCCGAGATCCCTGACAGCGCCCTGATCGTGGCCGGCATCGCCGACAGCGACCCGGACGAGCCGCACCTGACCGCGATCATGGTCGAGGCGGGCGCGGACAGCCTCCGCGGGCTGCGCCGCGGGTGGCTCCGCAGCGACAGCACCCGCCGGACCGGCACGGTCACGATCACGGACCTGACGCCCACTTTGATCGGCGACGCGATCCCGCCGGACCTCGACGGGCACCGGCTGCAGTACCGCCCCCGGATCGAGAGCACCCCGTCCTCGGTACGGGAGCTTGAGCAGCGCGACATCGCCGCGCGCGTCATGAGCGACATCTTCGTGTGGTTCTTCGCGGTGCTGATCGCCGGTCAGTTGCTGCTCTACCTGGGGGTCTGGCTCGCGCGCCGCTCCGGGGCCGACCGCCGGTCCTGCGCCCGCGTCCTCCGCGGCGTCGGACTGACCTTCGGCGCGGTGCCGGCCGCGGCCGTCCTCGCGAACCTGCTGCCCTGGCGTGCGTCGGACCACCCGGCCGTCGCGCTGTGGGTGCTGATCGCCGCGGGGGCCGGGGCGATCGCCGCGACGGCCGCCGGCGGGCCGTGGCGCCGCGCGCCCTACGGCGCGGCGACCGCGGTCGCGGTCGTCACGGCCGGCACCTTCGGGCTCGACGTCATGTTCGGGTCGCGGCTGCAGATGAACAACCCTTTCGGACTCTCACCGCTGATCGCCGGGCGCTTCTACGGCTTCGGGAACATCGCCTTCGCGGTGTTCGCCGTGTGCGCGCTCGTGGCGGCCGCGGGCGGCGCCGCGGCCCTGATCCGGCGCGGCCGGCCCGAACCCGCCGCCGTCGTCGTGCTGGTCGTCGGCGCCATCGCCGCGCTGGTCGACGGGTGGCCGCGCTTCGGGGCGGACTTCGGCGGCGTGATCGCCCTCGTCCCCGGTGTCGCCCTGCTCGCGGCGGGGGTGGCCGGGATCCGCGTGACCGTGGGGCGGGCCCTCGCAGTCGGCGCACTCGCGGTGGCGCTGGCCGCCGCGATCGCCGTCCTGGACTGGCGCCGGGGCCCCGGCTCCCGCTCGCACCTGGGCTCGTTCGTCCAGGACGTCGTCGACGGCGAGGGCCTGGACGTCATCGGCCGCAAGCTCGACGCCAACCTCGGGCTACTCGTCGACGCCCCGATCATCGTCGCCGCCGCGGTCCCGCTGACCGTGCTCGCGGTGCTCACGCTGCTGCGGCCGACGGCGCTGGGCCTCGACGCGCTCGCCCGCGCTCAGGCCGCGGACCCGGTCCTGCGGCCGCTGATGCTCGCCTGCCTGACCACCGCGCTGATCGGCTTCGCCGTCAACGACTCCGGTGTCATCGTTCCCGCGGTGGCCCTTCTTGCGGCCGGCCCGCTCCTGGTCGCGATCTGGGCCAACCTCTGGGTCCGCGAACGGGCCTGAGCGCAGACCTCCCCGTCAGCGCCCCCGTCAGCGCCCCCGGTAGCGGAGCAGCGCGCGCCGGACGTGCAGGTACTGCCGGAACCGGTGCACCTGACCACGCCAGTCCTTGCCGGTGACGCGGTGGTGGAGGTCGCACTCGACCTCGCGGACGCGCAGCCCCGCGCGCAGCAGGTCGATCGTCAGCGCCGTCTCGACGCCGAACCCGCGGGCCAACGGACGGGCCGCCTCGAACGCGGCCCGGGTCAGGCACCGCTGACCGGACAGCGGCTGAACCGGGGAGAAGCCGGTGGCGCGCGCGATCCCCGTCCGCGCGGCGCGGACGACGAACCCGTGTCCGCCACCCGCGGTTCGCTGCGGCGGCAGGGTCGCGATCGTCATGTCGGCGACGCCGTCGGCCACCGGCGGCACGAGCACCGCGGCCGCGGCCGCGGTGCCTTCGAGGTCGGCGTCGAGGAACAGCAGCAGCCGCGGGTCGTGCGGGTCGTCCAGCCCGCCGACGGCGGCCGCGCCGGTCTCCATCGCCGCGGCCTTGCCCCGGTTGCGGGCGTGCGAGACCACTCGCGCCCCCGCGGCGGCCGCCACGGCCGCGGTGTCGTCGCTGGAGCCGTCGTCGACCACGAGCACCAGATCGACGCCGGGGATCTGCGCGGCGGCGCGCACGGTGGTCGCGACCCGCGCGGACTCGTCCTTGGCGGGGATGACGACCGCGACCGCCGGCACGACGGCTAGCGGATCGTGAGCTGCCGGCTGGCCAGCCCGTCGCGGGCGCGGCGCTCGACCGCGGTCAGCGGCTCGGTGTTGGCGAGCGCCTCGTCGAGGCGGGCCTGGAACGCGGTGACGCCGGCCTCGAACTCCTCGGCCGGAGCGCCCTTCGGGACCTCCCAGACCGGGGCGAGCAGACCGTGGCAGCGGAAGGCGCCGACGTACTTGGTGCCGTCCCCGATCGCGTCCACGCGCGCCGCGTGCAGGCGGGCGAGCGCGTTGAGCAGCGGGTACTCCTCGTGGGACATGACCCAGCGGACCCACGCCCGCTCGCCCTCGTCGCTCCAGTACGCGGCCGGGACCGAGGTCAGGCGCGCGGTCGGCGGGGCGGCGCTGTTCGCCTGCTCGAGCGACTGCTTGACCTCCTCGGTCATCTCGTCCGGGTTCTCGACCCAGAACTCGAAGCCGTCGTGGACGGTGACCTCCAGCGGCACCGCCGGGTCGATGAGCTTCTGCAGCGGCGGGGTGTCCGGGGTGATGCCCACGTCGGTCGGCGTCGCGCCCGGCTCGATGCTGAGCGCGGCGAGCAGCGCGGCGGCCACCTGACGGCTCGCGTCGCCGGCCGAGACCTGCGTCTGCAGCGCGACGAGGACGCTGCCGTCGGAGCGCGTCAGGCACGGCAGCGCCAGCGGCAACACCGTGCACGCGGTGACGGTGCGGTCGGCGTACTCGCCGGTCAGCTTCAGCGGCGCGGTCGCGGCCGGGACGATCTCCCGCATCGCGACCAGGTCGCACTCGGAGGCCAGGCCCTCGAAGGGGCGCAGGACGAAGGATTCGCGTTCGGCGGCGCGGCGCGCGCGGGAGGCCTTACTCATGGGGCAAGACCCTAACGGTCGCCGGAGCCCTTGATCACGGCGCGGATCACCGCGCGGCGAAGACCTGCTCACGCACCGCCCGCGGACGGTCGGTCGTGATCGTGTCGACGCCGGCCGCGAGGCAGCGCGCGACGTCCTCGGGCTCGTTGACGGTCCACACGTTGACCCGGTGCCCACGGGCGTGCGCGCGGGCCACGTAGGCGGGGTCGGCGCGGACGATGTCCTTGCTGATGCCGGCCCAGCCGACGCCCTCCGGCAGCGACCCGTCGCGGTAGCGCCGGGGCAGCCGGGCCATCAGGTGGACGAGGTCGAGTTTCGGGGTCAGGCGGCGCATGCGGCGCATCGCCACCTCCGCGAAGCTCATGACGCGCACGGCGGGACGGCCGTCGGGGTGCACAATCCGCCGGTCCAGCCCGAACTCGCCGAGCAGCTCGGCCAGCTTCTCCTCGACCCGGCCGCCGTAGCGGGTCGGGTGCTTGATCTCGATGAGGAGGCCGACCGGACGCCCGGCGTCGGCGACGAGCTCGAGCAGCTCGCGCAGCGTCGTCAGACGCGTGGCGTCGGGCTCGGCGTCCGCGGGCGGCGCGACCGGACGGCCCCCGCGGTAGCGGTCGACGGGCCGCCACGGCCGCCGGGCACCGAAGCGCACCGCGCGCAGCTCCTCGAGCGTCATCGTGGAGACCGTCCCCCGTTGGCCGGAGACGAACTCCAGCCGACGGTCGTGCAGGCAGACCAGGTGCCCGTCCGCGGTCAGGCGGATGTCGCACTCGAGGGCGTCGGCCCCGTCGGCGATCGCCTGGCGGAACGCGCCGAAGGTGTGCTCGTACACGCCCTCGCGGGACCCGCGGTGGCCGACGATCTCCGGCAGCGCCATGCCCTCATGGTGACACCGCGCGCGCAGCCGTGCGGGGCAACGATCACGTCCGGGCGAGGCTGACGCGACGTCAGCTCGGTTGGGACCGGAGGAATCGCCCGAAGTGGGGCACAGTGAACGCCACCGACCCCCGTTCGCCGGCGAAGATCAGGCCCTTCTTGATCAGGCCGTCCCGCGCCGGGGACAGGCTCGACGGCTTGCGGCCGAGGTGCTCGGCGACCTCCGCGGTCGGGACCGGCCCGTCGTCGCTCGCCTGCCCCAGCGCCGCCATCGCGCGCATGTAGTCCCGCTCGGCCGGGGTCGCCCGCTCGTAGCGGCTGCCGAAGAAGCCGACCGCGAGCTCGGCCTCGGCGTCCGGCGCCGCGACGCGCACGTCGTCGGCGGTGATCGGCGAGGCCGGCGCCGCGTCCCACGCGACCTTGCCGTACGCCTGGACGAAGTACGGATAGCCGTCCGAGAGCTCGTAGAGAACCTTGAGTGCGTCCTCGTCGAACTCGACGTCCTCGGCCGCCGCGGGCGCCCGCAGCGCGCGGTCGGCCGCGGCGCGGTCCAGCCGGTCGATGCGGACGTAGCGGAACAGCCGCTCCGAGTACGACTTCGACGCCGACAGCACCGCGGGCAGGTGCGGCAGGCCCGCCCCGACGACGATGAGCGGCGCCCCCGACTGGGACAGCTCGTGGCAGGCCCCGCACAGGGCGGAGACGTCGGCCGGGCCGAGGTCCTGCATCTCGTCGAGGAACAGCGCGATCCCCGAGCCGACGTCGGTGGCGACCGACGCGGCGTCGGTGAGCAACTCGGTCAGGTCGATCTCGATGTCGCCCGAGTCGGCGCGGCCCCGCGCGGCCGGGACGTCGATGCCCGGGTCCCAGGCCCGCGCGCTGGCCCGGCCCCGCTTGGCCGGGCTGACCTCCGCGTCGCGGAGCGCGAACGCCTTGAGCACGCCGAGGAACGCCTCGACCCGCTCGGGGTCCCGGTGCCGCGGCGCGAGCTCACGGACGGCCATGTGCAGCGCCCCGGCGATCGGACGGCGCAGCGACTGGTCCGGCCGGGCCTCGATCTTGCCCGTCCCCCACAGCCGGCCGATCGCGGCTGACCGCAGGGCGTTGAGCAGCACGGTCTTGCCGACCCCGCGCAGCCCGGTGAGCACCATGCTCCGCTCCGGCCGGCCGCGGGCGACCCGCTCGAGCACCACGTCGAAGTCGGCGAGCTCGCGGTCGCGACCGGCGAGCTCGGGCGGCCGCTGGCCCGCCCCGGGGGCGTACGGGTTCCGGACGGGATCCATGCCTACGACGGTATGGGGCTCTCTAGCGAAATCCGTAGATCGCCGTATCGAAGGCTCGCGTGTCGCGGCCCCCCTCGGCGCGCGAGGAGCTCACCTTTATCTACGAGAGTCTTCGAATTCCGCTAGACGGGTCATCTCTCCCCAGAGAGTCCGGCTCAGCAGCGGCTCGAAGAAGCTCAGTAGACGTGGGGCGTCTCGCCGGAGTCGCTGACCATCGGCTTGCCCGCCGTGGCCCAGGCGAGCATGCCGCCCGCGACGTTGGTCGCCTGCCGGCCGTTCTGCTGCAGATACGCCGTGACCTGCGCAGATCTGCCGCCGCTCTTGCAGATCACGTAGATCTCGCCGTCGGCGGGAATCTCGTCGAGGCGCTGCGGGACGCTGTTCATCGGGATGTGCACGGCGCTCTCGACGTGGCCGGCGGCCCACTCGACGGGCTCGCGCACGTCGAGCAGATAGGCGTCGGACGGGATGCCGGAGATCTCGATCTCGGGTACTTGTGAGGGCATGTCGGCATTCTTCCGCCGCCCGTCGAAGGGCCCTGCGGCCGGGCCGTCCCGGCTTTGCCTGTTCTTGGAACTTTCCACGCGGAAGCGGCGGAACCGGACACCGTCACTCCGCGTCTCAGGTCCCATGCGGTACGTCAACGTGCTCGCCGCCGCGGCAGCTGTCGTGGTCGGCTTCACCGGCTCCCTCACGGCAGCGCACGCGCTGTCGCTCCCGGAGCCCGCGCCGATCCCGGGCCTGCTCGAGATCATTCCGGCCGGCGAGACGGCCACCGGCACGACGCTGACCGTGACGTACCGGGCCGACGAGAAGGCCGCTCCGGTCGTCATGCAGCTGACGTGCGACCCGACCGGCGGGGACCACCCCCGGGCGGCCGATGCGTGCGCGGCGCTGGCGAAGGCCGAGCAGGGTAGCTCGGACCCGTTCGCGAAGCCCGAGCCCGACCAGATCTGCACCTACATCTACGGCGGTCCGCAGACGGCCCGCGTCGTGGGGAGCTGGAACGGCCAGGGCGTGGACGCGTCGTTCTCGCGGGCCAACGGGTGCGAGATCGCCCGGTGGGACGCGATCGAGCCGGTCCTCTCCCCGACCGCTCCGGCGGCGGGGAAGAAGTGACACCACCGCACGACACAAGACTTCGGCACGCGTCTCGGACCCGGTTCGTGGGGGGCCGGACCGGGACGCGCGCCGAGGAACGGGACCGGGCAGTCCCGTGCACGGGGGATCGGTAAGACGCAACTCGGGGGAAAGACGGCGGCGTAGGTCTACGGGGCCTGCGCCGCCTTTCCGCGTCCGGGTGGCGTCCGGGCGGCCGACGAGGCCGCCGCCACCGCGATCATGAACGCCGATCCGGTGGTCGCGGAGGGCGTCGTTAGGGGCGAGTTGCGCCCGTTTCGTGTGGCTCTGCTCACCGGCCGCGACGGGTGAATTCCGCGCCCGGGGCTCACGTCTGACGTTCGTCCCGCCGATGGGGTCCTTAGTCCCACTCCCCCCGGCGGTGATCTCGTTGCAGTTCGTTCCGAGCCCCACCTCGCGGCGCGCGCCGCGCGTCGCACTCGCGGTCGCGCTGGGCGTCAGCGCGTTCGGTCTGAGCGGCCTGACCCCGGCTGCGGCGGCCGACGCGGGTGAGCCCGCGCCCCCCGGTCCGGTCGTGGGCGCGCCCGCGGACGTCGAGGCGACGCCCATCCCGGGGCAGTGGATCGTGACGACCGAGACCGCCACCGGAACCAAGGCCGCGAAGGCCGCCGCGGACGACCTCGGGGCCGACGTCGGCAAGACGTTCTCGAAGGCCGCCCGCGGCTTCGTCGCCGAGATGTCCGCCGAGGCCGCCGCCGAGCTCGCGCAGGAGCCGAGCGTCGTGACCGTCGAGCCCGACTACCTCGTCCGCGTCGCCGGCACGCAGTCGCCGACCCCGAGCTGGGGCCTGGATCGCATCGACCAGAAGGCACTGCCGCTCAACAGCAGCTACACCTACGGCGCGACCGGCGAGGGCGTGGACGCCTACGTCCTCGACACCGGCCTGCGCGGGAGCCACAGCGACTTCGCCGGACGGGTCGCGTCGGGCTGGACCGCGATCAACGACGGCCGCGGCACCAACGACTGCGACGGCCACGGCACCCACGTCGCCGGCACCATCGGCGGCACCAAGTACGGCGTGGCCAAGCGGGTCACGATCGTCCCGGTGCGGGTCATGAACTGCGACGGTGTCGGCAGCACCTCGGGAATCATCGCCGGCCTCGACTGGGTCGTCGCGCAGATGCAGTCCCGCGGCCGTCCCGCGGTCGCGAACCTCAGCTTGGGCGGCTCGCCGTCCACGTCGCTGGACTCCGCCGTCAACCGCGCCGTCAAGGCGGGCGTGAACGTCGTCGTCGCTGCCGGCAATGACAGCCGCGACGCCTGCGGGGAGTCGCCCGCCCGCGTCCCGAACGCCCTGACGATCGGGGCGACCACGAAGACCGACGCCCGGGCGAGCTTCTCCAACTACGGCTCATGCGTGGACCTCTGGGCGCCGGGCGACCGCATCGTCTCCGCGATCAACTCCGGCGACAGCGCCGCCGCGACCTACTCCGGCACGTCGATGGCCGCGCCGCACGTCGCCGGCGCGGTCGCGCTGTACCTGCAGGGCGCGCCGTCGGCGACCCCGGCGCAGGTCACCAACGCGCTCGTCGGCAACTCGGTCCTCAACGTGCTGAGCGGCCTGCTCGGCTCGACGAACCGCCTGCTGCGGACCGTCCTGGCGACCGACGCCCCGCCGACCTCGACGCCGGTGGAGCCCGCGCCGGCCGACACCCTCACCAACACCCGGATCACGCTGCGGGCCGACAGCACGAAGATCCGCTACGGCAGCCAGGTGACGCTGCGCGGCACGCTGACCGACGCCTCGGGTCGGCGCCTCGGTGGGCGCCCGGTCGTGATCCGCGCCGACGGCCGTGCGATCGGCGAGGTCACCTCGAACTCCGACGGCAGCTTCGGGGCCCGCGTCCGCCCGAGCCGCACGATGGCGTACACGGCCGGCTTCGACGGCGACGACACGTACGCGCCGAGCACGAGCTCTCCGGTGGCCGTCAAGGTCGCCACCGCCGTCCGGGCCCAGGTGAAGAAGAAGCCCAGCCGCTACGGCAAGCTCACGGTCCTCGGCATCGCCGACCCGAAGACCTCGGGTCTGAAGCTGCAGCTCCAGCTGCGCGGCAGCTCCGGCTGGAAGACCGTGGACGCGGCGCGCACCAACTCGCAGGGCAGGGCGACCTTCAAGGTGAAGCTGACCAAGCGTCAGACCTATGCGCTGCGCGTCTTCACGAAGGGCGGCGGTGCGCTGGTCCAGGGCACGAGCCCGACGTTCAAGGTCCGGGTGCGCTGACGCCGCTCAGGTGAGGCCCGGTCTGGTGAGCCGGGCCTGGTGTGCGAGTCCTGGTGAGCCACCGTCACTTCAAGAGCCGGGAGAGCCGCCGGTCCGCCAGCGGCTTCCCGCCCGTCTGACAGGTGGCGCAGTACTGCAGCGAGGAGTCCGCGAAGGACACCTCGCGGACGGTGTCCCCGCAGACCGGGCAGGGCTGCCCGGTCCGGGCATGGACCCGCAGACCGGCCTTCTTCTCCCGCTTGAGCTGACTCGTCTCCAGTCCGTCCGAGCGGGCGATCGCGTCGGCGAGCGTCCCCCGGATCACCGCGTGCAGCGCGGCCACGCCCTCGGCGTCGAGGGAGTTCGCCGGCTTGAACGGCGAGAGCCGGGCGGCGTGCAGCACCTCGTCGGAGTAGGCGTTCCCGATGCCCGCGATCACCGACTGGTCGCGCAGCACGCCCTTGATCTGGGAGCGCCCCGCGGCGGCGAGCAGCTCGCCGAGCTGCTCAGGGGTGAAGTCCTCCGACAGCGGGTCGGGCCCGAGGCGGGCGACGCCGGGCACCTCGGCGGGATCCCGGACGCAGTACGCGGCCAGGCCCTTCTTCGTCCCCGCCTCGGTGAGGTCGAAGCCGTACGCACTGCCGGGCGGGTCGTCGTCGCGCTCGCCGAGGTGAACCCGCAGCGCGAGCGGCCCCTTGCCCGGCTTCGGGGGTGCCGGCGGGAGGTTGTCCCGCCACTGCAGCCAGCCCGCGCGGGCGAGGTGGACGATCAGGTGCAGCTCACCGCCGACCTCGACGTCGAGGAACTTGCCGTGCCGCGCCACCGAGGTGACGAACATGCCGGCCAGGGCAGTGAACGGCGGGTCGTAGGTCTTCAGGACGCTGATCGCGGCCACGTCGACCCGCACCACGGCGCGGCCGACGGCCTCCTCGGTCAGCAGCCGGCGGAGTGACTCGACCTCAGGCAGCTCGGGCACGCGCCCAGTCTGCAAGAACTCGCCCGGATCCGTCGCCCCGCGTCGCTGAACCCCCGCCGTCAGAAAAGGGTGACACCCCCTACTGCGCAGTAAGGGGTGTCACCCTTTCTTGACATCACAGCCGTTCAACAAGGGGCGTCACCCCTTATTGAGTTCGTACGACCACGTCAACAAGGGGTGTCACCCCTTGTTGACCTCGGGCGACCGGTCAGGAAGCGGCCAGGTCGGCGCAGGCGAGCTTCGGCGGCTTCGCCTCGTCCTTCTTGGCGCCGGCGGCGCGCTTGAGGTGGATGACGACCGACTTGGCCTCCGGCCCGGCCTTGACCGGGTTGGTGGTCTCGCCCTTGCCCTTGCCGTTCTTGTTCACGGTCACGGGCAGGTGCAGCTCGTTCGGCGGCATGTCGCCACCGCCCGGCGTGTACTGGTAGTGGGCGCCGCCCGGGTCCTCCGCGTCGCACGAGTCGGCGTGGACGTGGGCGACGTACTTCGCCTTCGGGTCGAGGTTGCTCGCGGAGAGCGAGACCTCGGTGCCCGAGGCAGAGAGCACCATCTCGGCGGTGCCGCCGATCTTCTTCGTGCCCTTCGGGGCGCTCGCGACCTTGGCGAAGGTCCCGGAGAAGGTGCCGTCGGCGATCTCCGGCGTCTCGGCGGTGGCGTCTTCGTCGTCATCGCCGCCACAGCCGGCCAGCACCAGGGCCACGGCGATGGGAAGCGCTGCGAGGTGGATCTTCATGTGGGGGTGTTCCTCTCGGCGGGTTGGTCAGGGCGCGCGTCCTGCCGAGCCCAGGTTTTGCCCCGCACCGCCCGAATTCAACGCTGGCGCGCCGACTGTGGCCGGGTTGTGTCCTTGTGAGCTGCCTGGGTGCTCAGGCCGCCGAGGGGTGGCGGGGACCGCCGGGGTCAGTCGGCCCAGGTCGGAGCGGTGAGGGTGCCGCGCCGGACGCTGACGAGGATGCGCTTCTTGGCGTCCTTGAGGTCCACGGTGAGCAGCTCGGCGCCGTGCTTGGCGTTTCCGTGCAGCCGGGTGACCACGAGCGCGCTGGTGTCGGGCGCGAACGACGGGCCGTTGAACTGCTGGCTCCGGTCGACGACGAACGGGCGGACGTTGCCGAGCACGCCGTAGTAGAGCTCGCCGAGCCAGACCGTGGCACCCTTGGCGTTCCGGGTCACCCACGCCATCGTGAAGCCGTCGGGGGCCACGGCGGGCTGGGCGGCGAACTGCTGCGCGCCCGAGCCGCCGACGAGGCGGTGGACGTTCGTCCCGTCCGCGGCGACGTTCCAGATCGACGAGGAGACCGTGCGGTCCTTGCGCATCTTGGCGCGGGTGAAGACGACCTGCGTGCCGTCCGCCGCCCACGACGGGGAGCTGTCCTCGAAGCCCTTGGGGGTGCGCAGCAGGCGCTTGGCCGGGCCGCCGTTGGCGGGGACGACCAACAGGCCCTTGCGGTCGTCGACGACCAGGGTCTTGCCGTCACGGGACCAGGAGACCGCGCCGGTGCCGGCGCCGAACGTGAGCCGGCGAACCTCGGCCGTGTAGACGTTGATGACGTACAGGTCGGTGACGCCCGCGCGCCGGTTCGCCCGGTCGCTGGAGAAGGCGACCTCGGTGGAGTCGGGTGAGAAGGCCGGTTCGATGTCGTTCGCCGGGCCCTCGGTGAGGTTGATGCCCAGGCTGCCGTCACCGGCGATGACCCGCAGGTCGCCGGGGCCCTGGGCGTTCTTCCCGGCCCGCGCGCCCGTCGAGTAGCGGCTCTCGGAGAAGGCGATGTAGCCGACGACGTCGGCGGAGACGCGCTCGGCGCCCGCGGGCGTCAGCGGTGCGCTCGGCAGCGACGCCGCCGGGCTGGGGGCAAGAGCAAGGGGCACCATCAGCGTCGCGACCAAAGCCGGGACCGCCAGTCGCTTACGCATGAATCCTCCGACGCGGGCGGGACTTGCCCTGTTGGGCGCACCTTAAGCCCGAAGATCGCCCGATAACCACCCGTCCGGGCCAACTGTGAGACGGCTGGTCACATTTCGACGACGAGCGTCACACGTCAGCGGTAATTCGGGTTGTTGCCCGTCGGCATCGTGATGTTGATGCGCTGCCCGTCCCCGAGGAAGAACAGCACCGCGAGCCGCAGGAACTCGTCCTGGGCCCAGAACACCGATCCCGGCACCGGCGCCCCCACCAGGGACTCCCGGAACGTGAGGAAATGTGGCCATCCCTGCGCGACCGCCTGGTCCGGCCCGGGCTCGCGGGGGATCTCCAGCCAGTCGGTGATCCGGTCGCCGAGGCAGTACCGGATGAAGGAGTGCAGCATCGGCCGGCTCATCCCGCCCTGGGCGCCGGCGAGGTCGAGGAGGCCGTGGGCGAGCTTCACGCCCTCGGACGTGGGCGCGAGGACGGGGTCGAGGATCTGCCGCGACTGCCGGCTCGCGGAGTCCCAGGTGCCGGGGATGTACTCGTCGTCGACGCCGAGCACGTGCGCGGTCACCTGCCACAGGTGCAGGAACGCGTCCTCGTCCGCGCTCGTCACCGGGACCTGCCACGCCGTCAGCTTGTTGCGGCTGAAGGTCGCGAGGCTGTGCCAGGTGACGAGGATGTCGGCCTGACTGATCGGCAGATGTTCGGTGGCGCCGGACTTCCAGTGCCCGGATCGCGGGAGCAAGTGACGCACGGCGGCGTGTGTCAGCCGGGTCTTGAGGGCGGTGACGATCATCTGTCCGCTCGGGCCGAACGCGTCGGGCGCGCCGAGGTCGTAGCCGAGCTTCGCGGTCTTGGCGATCCGGTCCTTCAGGTCCGCGCCGCCGGCCGAGTAGTAGACCGCGCGCGCCTCCCGCGGGATCGCGCAGCTCATCATGCCGCTGCCGAGTCCGTAGAGCAGGCCGAGATAGAGGCCGCGCCGCTCGTAGAAGGAGAAGGCCTGCGCGAGCGCCGCCTCGTCGGTCCAGGCCGGGAGTACCCGCGCCCGGTCTAGGAAGGCGCGCAGGTCCCGCGGCAGCCCCGCCGGCAGGGCCTGACCGTTGGTGGTCCAGTCGGCGAGCAGGGCGTTGACCCGCTCGACCTGCCCCCGCGCGAACAGGTCGGCGACGAGCGCGTCCGCCTCCGGGTCCCAGACGCGACGCGGGTCGACACCACGCCCGGCGCCCGCGACGGACGCCTGCGCGCTCCACGTCCACGCGTGGGCGGGCGAGACCAGACCCAGAGCCCCCGCCGCTCCGAGCGCGCCCGCCCCGAGCAGCACCGTTCGACGGTTCAGATCGCCCATGGGTGCCTCCTCGCTCCGCCCCGCGTGATACCTACCCAGTGTCGGGTTGATCCGGCCGGCGCGCACCCCCGTAGCTATAGCTAGTGCGCGACACCGTGGCGCGGCTCGCGCTCGACGATCCCGACGATCCCGACGATCCCGACGATCCCGACGATCCCGACGATCCCGACGATCTAGCAACAACAAGCCCCGGACCTGGAACTAGTTCAGGGGCCGTCTTGCTCACGTGCGCGAGGGGGAGGTCGACGGCGGGGACGCGTCAGGTGACCTGACACGTCCCGTCAACGTGTTAGATTTCGACGAAATACTCAACACGTCGTGGTGATCAGTCAAAGGAACGAACTCGTGCCCTGGAGCGCGGACGTCCCCTACAACGACCTGCCGGAGCTGCCGCCCGCAGGCGTCGACCTCGAACCGAAGCCGGTCCTCAAGGCCACCATCGAGGCGCGCGCCGCGCTGGCGACGCTCGCGCAGGCCGCTCGCCTGCTGCCGAACCCGCACATCCTGATCCACGCCATCGCGCTGCTCGAAGCCCAGGCCAGCTCCGAGATCGAGAACATCGTGACCACGGCCGACGAACTGTTCAAGTACGCCGACTCCGACGGTGGCGACCACGCCACCAAGGAAGCCCTGCGCTATCGGATGGCCTTGTTCGCCGGGGTCGAGTCCCTCCGGACCCGTCCGCTCACGTCCACCACAGCCATCAAGGTCTGCTCCGAACTGCACGGCCGGGAGATGGCCGTGCGGTCAGTGCCGGGAACCCGGATCGCGAACCCGACCACCCGCGAGATCGTCTACGCGCCACCCGAGGGCGCCGACCTCATCCGCGACAAGCTCGCCGCGTGGGAGCAATTCGTCCACGCCCAGGACGACCTGGACCCGCTGGTGCGCATGGCGCTGGCGCACTATCAGTTCGAGGCGATCCACCCGTTCCACGACGGCAACGGCCGGACCGGCCGCGTCCTCAACATCCTCATGCTCATCGAGGCGGGCCTGCTCGATGCGCCGATCCTGTACCTGTCGCGCGCAATCATCGCCCGCAAGAACGACTACTACCGCCTGCTGCGCGCAGTGACGGCCGAGGGCGCCTGGATCGACTGGACGCTCTACATGCTCGACGTCGTCCGTGAATCCGCGACCTCGACGACGCGGAAGATCAGCGCCATCCGAGAGTGCCAGGACGGCATCGCCGAGCGGGCGCGGGCCGCGACGCCCGGTGCCCGGCACGCGCAGTTCCTCGACCTCCTGTTCGAGCAGCCGTACTGCCGCATCGGCACAGTCGTGGATCGTTGCGGTATCTCACGCCAGACCGCCTCCGCCTGGCTGCATGCCCTGGTCCAGGCTGGCCTGCTGCACGAGATCAAGGCCGGCCGCGAGCTGCTCTTCGTCAACGTCGAGCTGCTGGATGTTCTGACCCGGCCGGACTGATCTCTCCCCTCCGGGCGCTAGCGCAAGTTGTTGAAGACCCGCACCAACAAGCCCAACGCGGCGCGTCGCGCAGATCATCGCGAGGAGCCGAACATCTCGGAGACGTGGCTGCGCGATCTTGTCTTGAATCTCCGACGCACCCCCGAGCGGTGACGATGACCGGAACTTGTAACCGCCTGGGCACCAGTCCCTCGAAGTCAGCACTCGTCCTGCTCCTGCGGAAGTGCTGGTCGCGCAAGACCCCACCAGGGATCCCCGCCAGGGCTCGATCGACTTCGCCCGCAAGCGCTTGGCCGCACTACCGTCGGCGCATGTCATTCGACCTCGCGGTTTTGCTACGGCGATTGGCAGCGGCGGACGCCGGGCAACGCGCGCGGGCCGCCGACGAGGTCACCGACGGCCTGACGGGTAGCCGATCCGATTACACCGACGCCGAGGCAGGCGCGCTGATGCGTGCGCTCGCTCGCGCGCGGCTGGATGAGTCGGACCCGACAGCGAGCGAGGCTCAGCTCAACGCTCTGAGTGAGTTGGCCGTCTGGCACGCGCTCCCACTCGACGTCGTGGAGCAGCTCCGAACACTTGATCCGGCCCGGATCCAAGTTGGCGAGCGCCGGCATCTGGGCGACCTCCTGGACGGCGACTGACCGCAGGTGCCAGAAGAGTGCGGCGATCGACCGAGGGCTCACTCAGAGAGGAAACGGCAACCGTGGACCGGCCGTAAGCGCTCCAGTGTTCGGACTCACGACGATCGCCGACGGGCCGCCCTGGAGTAGCTCTGCCTCGCGTGAATCCCTACGGGATCGATCCTGACCACACGGAGCTCGTCGACGGGGAGACGGGGGGGGAGCGCCAGGCCACCCCGGCTGACCCGACAGCCAACAAGTCGATGTCACTAACGAGCAGGAGGAGTTGCGGATCCAAGACGTGAGCGACCTGCCGAACAGCTTCGTAAGCCACGTCGGCGCCCAGGTCCGGAGCGAGGCAGTCCACGACGTACGCCGTGCCGTCTACGACGACGCACAGGTGCCGCGCCAGAAGGCGTCGCGTACACGCCGGAGACGCCACCTAAGCCGCCCGGCGGAAACATTCCGACCCACTCCGGCCCGGCGAACGGTGCCACCTCGACGATCACAGGCGCACCCCACCGGACTGTGAAGTCCGCGCGGACGCGTCCCTCTCGGTCGAAGGCCAAGGTCGGACACGGCCACACGCCATCTGGCGGGAACTCTGGGTTGACCCGCACCCGGTACTCCGGCGCGAATGCTGATGCTTCGAACTCGACGCCGCTGCCCACCGGGCCATCGTGCCCGAAAGGAGGTGTGCGGCTGCCTCCGCGCCGATCTGACGACGCGGCCGAGGCGCCGGCGAGCTTGCCGTTGAGGCGGTCAGCGACTGCCTGTTCAGCAATCAGCAATGGTGGGCATCCGGAGGGTTCGTCCAAGCGGGGCGGTCGCGGCGAAGGCCGATCCGACAACCGCGTCGACCTGGTCGTCAGTGTCGGCAAGCAGGCCGCCGTAGACGTCGATCGTCGTCTGGATCGACTCGTGCCCAAGCCGCTGCTGAATCTTCGGGAGGGGCGTTCCGCCCGCGATCAGCCAGGCGACGTGAGTGTGGCGGAGGTCGTGGAACCGCGGCCGCTTTATCAGCCCGCGGGACCGGGCCAGCGCCACGGCCCGTTGCCACCGGTACTCGTAGAAGACGTTCTGCCGGAGCGGGTCGCCGTTGGTGTCGGCGAAGACGTACGTGTCGGCCGGACGGTCCAGGTAGGGCCCGAGTAGCTGGACCAGAGCCGGGGCGAGGGAGAGCGTCCGGCGCGACCGCTGAGTCTTCGGTGGCCCGATGAACCAGGCGCCCTGGCCGTCCCGCTTCCAGGCCCGCTTGACGGCCAGCAGTCGGCGGTCGGGGTCGATGTCCCCGACCCGTAGCGCGGAGATCTCGCCCCACCGCAGGCCGGTGTGGGCGGCGAGGGTGATCAGGTCCCGGTCCTCCCGGTACGAGACGCCGCACGACGCGATCTCGGCCTGAGATCGCCGCTCGCCCGGCCCGCCCGGCGGGCGCCAGTCGTACGCCGACGAGGCACACATCGCCTCCGCGACAGCATGAACTCCGCCGGCTCCAGGAAGCAGGCGATCGGCTCACCCTCAGCGTCGAAGGCCGAGACGCCACGCGACTGGCAATCGCGGACGCAGACGGGGATCGGCTCGTCGTCGACGTCGGCAATCGCGGCGAAGGTCTCCGCGAGCCGGGCAACCATGGCCTCGCACCGGGCCATCTGGTAGCTCGGCACCGAAGTCCAGGGCCAGGAGGTAACGCGAGGCGACCTCGGAGAAAGACGCTTCCGCGGAAGCGTCCGGCGCGGGCTCGGCGGAGTAGCCGTAGCCGGGCACCCAGCCAGCCGGCCATCGGTTCCCGGCGTCCTCGACGTCGCACTGGAAGCGCAGCGCCTGCCGCTTCGTCCCGAACGTGTCGGATTGCCACGTTCCGTCCTGCGCCAACGGACTTGGTACGCGACACCCTTGCGCCGCTTGCGCTCGACGAGGCTGGCCATCAGGCGGTCCGCCGGAGCAGAGAATCCACACCAATATGTAGGGGCGCAGGGGCACCCAAATCGGGCGCATGGCGGCCGCCTGTTCCCCGAAATGTTCCCCGACGATCTAGCAACAACAAGCCCCTGACCTGTACGTACAGGTCAGGGGCCGGTTTTCACATGTGCGCGAGGGGGGAGTTGAACCACCCAGTACACAACTCGCTGACCAGCGAGGACGACGTTTGTGCAGGTCAGCGCGATTCTACTCGCTCCGCGCAGGTCCGGGTTGCTCCGTCTTCCGACGTCCCAGTGCTCCCCATGGGGAGCAAGAACGATCTTCAGCCGGGTCCTGCGTAGGCTCGCCGGATGGTGGAGCCGGTCGGACTGGAACGTACCGCTGCGCGCGCTCGCGAGCTTCAAGTTCCGACGCGGCGCCACCCCGACGACATCGACCCCAGGCACGAGATCGCCCGGTCGTGGCACCGGTCGGGGGACGACGAGCGGGCGCTGCAGGTCCTCACGGAACTGGCTGCCGACGGCAGCGTGGACGGCGAGTACGCCCAGGTCTCGGCCGTGGAGATCCTCCTCGGTCTGGGCCGCAAGGAGCAGGCGCACGCGCTGCTCGACGAGGTCCGCGCCGCAGGCCCGCGGTATCTGTGCACCGCGCACCACGCCGGGGAGATGTTCGAGGCTAGGGGAGAGCTGGCCGACGCGTTGGCGTGGTTCGACCTCGGAGCCGAGCGCCTCAACCCGGACGACATGGTCGCCCTGTGGTCCTCCGGCGGTACGGCGTCATGGATGCTCGTGCACGGGCGACGGCGAGTGCGAGCGGCGATGGGGCTTCCCGCCGACGAGCTCGACGCGCTGCTCGACCGCGAGCCAGCCGCCGGCGGCCGCCCGCCGCTGGAAATGCTCGCCAAGAACACCGCACCCGACGGGAGCGTGCGCGTGCTGTTCTGGCCGCGTGGGGAACGGGCGGCCGCCGTCGCACGCTTCGGGGAGACCTTCCTGGTCGACGATCCCCGCCGCGAACGCGAGGAGCACGACCTACTCGAAGCGGAACTGCGGGGCCTGTCGCGGCGCGGGGCGGTGTCGATCTTCCTCATCCAGGCGACGATCACCAGCCTCGACGAGTGGCTGACCCGTACCGGCGCGGACCTGGACAAGCCGGGGACGCGGGCGGACTACTTGCACGAGCGGATGGCCAACGCGACGGCGACGCGCTGGCCACCGCCACGCAACGGACCGTGCTGGTGCGAGTCGACGCTCAAGTACAAGAAGTGCTGCGGCAGGGCCTCAGGGGTCTGATCCTCGCCCGGTCGGGCCGGCCCGCTCGTGCAGCTCCATCGCGGCGAAGCGCAGGAGCGGCCGTACATCTAACGGTCTGAACAGCCTCATTCGGACGGGGCATGCAACGCGGCCAAGGCAGCGGTGACCTCGTGGAGGTGGCGCGCGTTGCACGCGGCCCAGCGCTGCTCGTCTGCGTCGAGGTCGGCGAGGAAGGCGTAGCGGGTCCTGACCGTGGCGATCCACTCATCGATCCGGACCGGGGTCGTGAGGTAGCCGATGTCTTCGGTACGGAAGTCCGTCCTGGTCCGTGGCCTGAGCACGTCCGCGGCGGCGATCGGAGGAGTGCCACGCCCGTCGACTATGACGTCGCGGTAGACCTTGAGCACCCAAAGCCGCCGGGTCAGCCCCTCGTCCAGGCTCCCCGCGGAGGCGAACCATTGCAGGTCGTAGAGATCGCGGGCCAGCGACACCCGGCGGAAGCGGGCCAGCTTCTCCGCGACCGCCTCCTCGACCCGGACCACCGGGGTCGGCGCCAGCGTGAAGTCGTAGCGGTCATGGATGGCCAACCGCACCGGGGACACAAGCTGCGGAGCGAGGCTGAGCGGGTGCCGTGCGAGCTCGACCTTGGCGCCGAGCCGGGGACGGCCGAAGGGCGTGTCGACGCGCAGGTCCCCGCGTCGCCCGTCCTCGCCCAGGTTGTCGATCGCGAACGCGAACCCGTCGATCTCGACGCCGTCGAGGGCCTCCAGAGCGGCGAGCGCGAGTTCCTCGTCGGCCGCAGCGAAGTCGAGGTCGGTGGAGAACCTGCCAGCGTTACCCGCCCGAAACTTCCGCAGCGCAGTGCCGCCCTTGAAGACCAGACCTCGCTCGAACAGGCCGGCGCGGTGGAGCAAGTGCAGTGCATGGTCCTGGGCGATGTCCAGCAGCGCGGCGTCGCGGCCGCCTTTAACGCCCTGGTAGTGGCGGACCAGGTGACCCTCGGTGACGCGGGTCATGCGCCGGTCCCGACGGCGAGGTAGGGGTGCAGCGCCGTGTCGTTGACCTGCGCCTCAGAGTCGAACACGCCGGCACCGGCCACCCGAGGGCCGAACCAGACCGCGGACGTCGCCGGGTAGGCGGTGAGGATCGATGAACGGCCTTCGGCGTTGCCTCCCGCACCGAGGAGGTACGCCGCACGTTGCCGGGTCGCGGAACGAGCTCCTGCGAGCAGGCTGATCACGATGTCGGCGTTGACGCGGCCGGCCGCCTCAGGCAGCCACTGCCCGAGTCCCGGCAGGTCTTGATAGGACGAGGGGCGGGTGGCGATGCCGACGATCAGTGCTTCGAGTGTCCAGGTGGGCAGGGAGTCCAGCACCGTACAGCCGGCCACGGGCATGGCGAGTCGAATGAACCGCCACTGGCCCTCCAGCGCCTTGGGTAGAGCACCGGCGGCGTCGAGAGCGACGACCTCGCGCTCGGGGATCCGCTGAGCCAACCCGAGCACCGACGCCGCCGACTCCATCGCCAAGGTCCCGCTCCAACCCGGGTTCACCGCATGCTGGGCGCGGAACTCGATGAACCGGTCCCCCGAACCAAACGCCCCACCTCGCGCCCCGGGCAGGAACTCCCAGACTTCCCGGGTGCGCAGCGGACCGAGCCACCCGCCCTGCTGAAGGTCGTAGGCCATCCGACGGACCGCGGCCTCGTCGGGCTGTTGGCCGTCTTGGCGGAGCAGGGCGGCAAGGCGGTCGAAGGTCACGAGCAGGGCGCCATCGAGTTCGAGTTGCTCGACGACCTCCGCTGCGGACCGTCTGATCGTCCGCGCCACTGTCATTCAACCCCTTAGTTGAGCTGATGCTAGCAAACTAAGGGTCTGAATGACAGTACCTACTGGCCACTCACGTCGAGAAGGTGGCTATCGACAACGTGGGGTTGTCAACGCGAGGAGGTGTCCGAAGACCTCGTTGGCCAGGTCGAGCGCGGTGATGAGATCCAGGACCGGACCGCGGACATCGGGGTGGGCGTCCAGCCAGCCCTGTGCTGTCACATCCGAGGCGAAGAAGCTGACGCTCGCGCAGCAGGTGTCGGCAGCGATGCAGGTCTCGCCGTGCGCCCTCGCGCCGACCAGGACTGCGGACGCGGGCGGGTGGTGGTCGCGCAGCCGGCCGGCCGCGTCCAGGTCGACCCTGACCGGCTCGCCGGTGCTCGGGTCAGCGGCGTGCACGGACGTCGCGCGGCCGAGCATGCGGGCGATCCCGAGCGCGTCGATGGCGCACATGGCGTGCACGCTCGGCCCGCCATCGAGGTGCACCAGGTAGGCCGTTGGTGTGGCCGAGAGGGATAGGCCACGACGATCCGCCCGGCGTCGTCGAGCCGCAGGAAGTCCTCGGCGTGCAGACGCGCCAGGGCGGCCTCGACGTCGACACCGGCCACGGCGAGCGCCGCCGGCGCCGGTGCCCGTCCGGTCGTCGCGAAGGCGCGGAGCATGGCGGACTGGGTCGCCCGCAGCCCGCCCTCGGCAGGTGCGAGCCTGCCCCGGCCGGCGCGGGTCAGCGACGGCGGGAGCCCCGCCGGTGCGCTCACGGCGTGCCCGGACACCCGGGCGCGGCTTCGATCCGCGTGCAGGCGTCCAGCGCCGCGCCGTGGTCGGCGGCCAGCGAGTGCGCCGCGGCGATCAAGGTCGCGACCCGCGGGTCCGCGGCCCGGTAGTAGCTGAACCGGCCCTGGCGGCGGGCCGTGACATAGCCGCAGTCGGCCAGACAGGCCAGGTGGGTCGACACGCGGCTCTGGGCCAGGCCCACGTGCGCCACGCACTCGGTGACGGTGTGCTCGGCGTCGAGCAGGAACTCCAGCAGCCGCAGCCGGGTCGGATCGCCGAGTGCCCGGAAGAACTTCGCCGTGACCTCGACCGCGACGTCCCCGCCCGCTGTCGTCGCCGCCGCAGCTGGCTGCCGCATCCCGGTCCGCCTCTCTCTCGACGTATCTGTCCTGCCGGATACGATACGTATCTGCCTTTGCGGATGCGTGCGTTGCTGACAGGAGTCTCGATGGACGAATGCTGCACCAGCGACCTGGTCGTCATCGGTTCCGGCGGGGCGGCGATGGCTGCGGCGATAGCTGCGCGAGAGGCCGGCAGGAGCGTGACGCTGGTCGAGGCCGGGACGCTCGGCGGGACCTGCGTCAACGTCGGATGCGTCCCGTCCAAGACCCTGCTCGCCGCCGCCGGCGTCCGGCACTCCGCGCTGGCAAACCCGTTCCCCGGCGCGCCCACCCACGCCGGCCCCGTCGACCTCGCAGCTCTCGTCGAGCAGAAGGACGAGCTGGTCGCCCGGCTCCGCCAGGCCAAGTACGCCGACGTTGCCGAGGCCTACGGCGTGCCGGTCCGCTCCGGCGTCGCCCGGTTCATCGGCCCCGACCGGCTCACCGTCGACCGGCAGGTCCTGCCCGCGAAGGCGTACCTGATCGCCACCGGCGCCGCGCCGGCCACACCCGACCTTCCCGGCCTGCACCAGGTGGACTGGCTCACCTCCACCACCGCGATGGAGCTGGCCGAGCTGCCCGAGAGCCTCATTGTGATCGGCGGCGGGTATGTCGGGCTCGAACAGGCGCAGCTGTTCGCCCACCTCGGGAGCAAGGTCACCCTCGTCGGACGGATCGCGCCCACCGCCGAGCCGGAGCTGGCCGCCGTGTTGCGCCAGGTGTTCACCGACGACGGCATCAGCGTCATCGAGGAACACGCCATCTCCGTCGAGCCCGGCAAGCCCCTGACGGTCCTGACACGCTCAGGGCGCCGGGCGAGCGGCGAGCGTCTCCTCGTGGCCACCGGCCGCCGCGCCCGCACCGCGGCCCTCGACCTCGACGCTGCCGCCGTCAAGACCGACGCCGCCGGCTTCATCGAGGTCGACGCCCACCAGCGCACCTCCAACCCCCTCGTGTACGCCGCCGGCGACGTCACCGGTGGCCCGCAGTACGTCTACGTCGCCGCCGCGGCCGGACGCGCCGCCGCGCTCAACGCCGTCGGCGCCGGCGCCCAGCCCGTCAGCGTCGACTACACCGGCCTGCCCGGGGTGATCTTCACCCGGCCCCAGCTCGCCCACGCCGGACTGACCGAGGCCGCCGCCCGCGCCGCCGGCCACGACGTCATCGCCCGCACCCTCGACCTCGCCGACCTGCCGCGCGCCCTAGCCAACCGCGACACCCGCGGAGTCGTGAAGCTCGTCGCCGACGCCGCCACCCGCCGGCTCCTCGGCGCGCACGCCGCCGCCGAGACCGCGGGCGACCTCATGCTCGCCGCCACCTACGCCATCAAAGCCGGGATGACCGTCGAGCAGATCGCCGAGACCTGGGCGCCCTACCTCACCGCGGCCGAAGGCCTGCGCCTGGCCGCGGGCCTGTTCAGCGACAGCGACAAACCGCGATCCTGTTGCGCATGATCGCGAGGACCGACCGGTGACTGACACCGCGGCCGACCCGGCCGCCCCCCTGGCGTGCTGGTGCTGCGGCGCCGAGAAACCCGAAAGCCACCTGCTGCGCCTGGGTGCCCGGCCCGAGGCCGCGGTCTGCGGCGAATGCGCGATCCACCTCCGGCAACGGGCCCGAGCCCTCGGCAACCGGCGGGCAGTCGCCCGCCACCTGCACAACGCGGCCAACCGCTTCCGCGAGGCCGTCATCTCCGCCGGCCTGCACAACCGTCCCGGAATCGGCCCCGCGCTGCGGTGGATCAACCGCCGGTCCCCGTTCTAGCGACCCAAGCAGAGACCCACAGCGCGCCAGCCTCCGGTGGTGGCGCTGACACCGCTGCCGTCAACCAACGACAGCCGGCTGTCGCTGGCCACTGACAACAGCTGTCGTTCCGAGTGACAAACCCATGTCGTTCGACCGTCCCCCTGAACCTCGGTCCGTGTCGAGAGTCTCGTCACCAGGATCCCGATCCCTCACAGTGCCATCCCGCGCCGACATCGCGGAGATCCGTGGCCAAGATCCCGAAGCGCACTCGACGGCACGGAGTGCGACGGTTCGCTCTCGGCGGCTCAGCGGCCCCCGCCGATCCTTCACGAATCAACCGCGGCGGGCGAGCAGCTCAACCAGGTGTCGGGAGCACCGACGGCGGGAGCCAGGTCGAATTGGCTCACGGGCGCTGTGCTCGTCATCGCGGGGCCTGCCTCGCCAGCTGCGACGGGAGGGCGGTCGCGAGCAGAGTTGCCGACTTGCTTGCCACCGGGACGAACCTGCAGGTCACGCGATTGCCAGTCCGCTTGCCGGCAGCGAAATCTCCCCCCGGCGCCGACGCCGGCAAGCACTACGGCAATCGCCCGCGGCGAACCTGAGACCGGGCCCGGCTCCGGGTCTGAGGTCACGAGAGAGGTCGCACCATGACGATCCAGGAGATCGACCCGCATGACCCGGCGGTATCCGCGGCCGAACTTGCGAGTCACCTCGACCGGCTCGTCCGCACGTTGAACTACGCGACCCGGCCGGGTGACTCGCGCCTCGGCGGCGTGCCCGATGCGTACTGCGTCCTCGGAGCGCTGCGCGAGGCGATGTCCAAGTTGCCGCAGGCCTGCCACCAGCTCGCCGCGGCGATCCAGCACAGCCACTCTTCGGGCGAGCTGCGGGCCGTACCGGGCTTCCCGCACGCGGGTGACCCAGGCCAGGCGGTGTGGGTTGCCGCCACAGCGCTCGGCGAGGCAGCGGAGACCTGCGCCGCCGCCGGCGCGGCCTTCGGCCACGCCCAGTCCGCCGTGAGCGGCATCGCCCACGAACGCCCGGACCGCACCCGGACAACGCGCTACCGGACTCGGCCCGCTCCGTCCGGGTCGGCTCAGCGGACGCCGGGCCGAGGGATCGAACGATGACGCGCCTCTACTCGATCACCGAAGCCGCGGAGTTGCTCAACGTGCCTCGGACCTGGCTTCGGGACAAGGTGACGGCTCGGGAGGTCCCTCACACTCGGCTCGGCCGCCACGTCCGCTTCACCGACGCGCACCTCGCCGACATCGTCGCCGCTGGTGAACGTCGAACCGGGCCGGTCGGGCCACCTATCCCCTCGCAGACCGGACGCCTCCGGCGCCGCGCGGTGAGCTAACCACCGCGCGGCACCGAGTCACGAACCGGTCGGTTGCTCCGTACTCCTAGCTACCCGGCCACCGCGAGCACCGCGTTGAAGGCGGCGTCGATGACGGCATCGACCTGGTCGTCGGTGTCGGCGAGGAGGCCGCCGTAGACGTCGATCGTGGTCTGAATCGACTCGTGCCCCAGCCGCTGTTGGATCTTCGGCAAAGGAGTGCCTCCGGCGATCAGCCATGCGACGTGCGTATGGCGGAGGTCATGGAAGCGCGGCGACTTGTCCAGCCCTCGGGTCCGTGCCAGGGCGACGGCACGCTGCCACCGGTGCTCGTAGAAGCTGTTCTGGCGGATCGGCTCGCCGTTGCCGTTGCGGAAGATGTACTCCCGCGCGCTGCGGCCATCCAGGTGGGGCCGAAGCAGCTCGACCAGCGACGAGCTGATCGAGATGGTGCGCCGGGACCGGGCGGTCTTGGGCGGGCCGATCACCCAGTTCAGCTCCCCGTCCCGCTTCCAGGCCCGCTTGACGGACAGGCGTCGGGCGTCCAGGTCGACGTCCCCGACCCGCAGCGCCGAGATCTCGCCCCACCTCAGTCCGGTGTGGACGACCAGAGTGATCAGGTCGCGGTCCTCCCGGAAGGCGACCCCGCAGCGCACGACCTGCGAGGGAGCACGGCGCTCGCCGGGCCCGCCGGGCGGGCGCCAGTCGTAGGCCGACGAGGCACACATCGCCTCGGCGATCAACGCGAACTCGGCCGGCTCCAGGAAGCAGGCGATCGGTTCGCCCTCGGCGTCGTAGGCGGACAGCTTGGGCAGCCGGGTGTCCGCGCACGGGTTCGCGCCGAGCATGCCCTTGCGCACGCCGTAGGCGCAGATCGCGAAAAGCAGGCCGTGGTAATTCGCGATGGTCTTCGCAGCGGAACCGGTGTCGAGCATGTCCCGGACCCAGGTCGCGACCGCCTGATCGTCGATGTCCTCGACCACCGTGAAGTGCTCGCCGAGCCGGCGGACCATCCCGCGGTAGCGGGTCATCTGGTAGCTCGACACCGACGTGCGGGTGTTCAGGTACTGCTCCGCCAGCGCGGCGAACGCGGTCTCGACACCGGGCTCCGCCGCCGCGGATGTCGCCGCGTAGCCGTAGCCGGGCACCCAGCCCTCCGGCCATTGGTTGCCCGCGTCCTCGACGTCGCACTTGAACCGCAGCGCCTTGCGCTTGGTGTCGAAGATGTCCGACTGCCAGGCGCCGTCCTGACGCCATCGCACCTGGTAGGCGACCCCACCCCGCCGGTTCCGCTCGACCAGGAAGGCCATCAGCGGCTCACCCCCCGCAGCTCCGCGTGCCTCTCTGTGCGCGCGAGCGACACGCAGACCGGCTTCGCGGTCCGAAATGGGCGGATTTCGACCGGGGACGGCACCGTGGCGAGTGCTCCCCAAACTGCTCCCCAAAGATCTTGCATGACAAAGCCCCTGACCTATTGGTGCAGGTCAGGGGCCGTGTTCGTACGGTGCGCGAGGGGGGAGTTGAACCCCCACGCCCTTGCGGGCACTGGAACCTGAATCCAGCGCGTCTGCCTATTCCGCCACCCGCGCGTGCAGCGGTGGACAGGCTAACACCTGCCACACACTGTCTGAGCAGGTGATGTCGCAGTCCGGGGTTCCCGCACGGATAGCATCGGTCCTGCACAGTCGCCGATCCGACCTCCCGGACCGGGGTGGCCGGGACACCGCACTCCCGGCCGCGCGTCACCTGACCGGGGGAGTCTCCGCCAGGAGGTGGATGTGGGAGTTCTCCAGCGCTTCGAGCGACGCCTCGAAGGACTGGTGAGCGGGGCCTTCGCCAAGGCGTTCAAGGCCGACGTCCAGCCCGTGGAGATCGCCAGCGCTCTGCAGCGCGAGCTGGACGACCGCGCGGCGATCGTCGGGAAGGGCAACACGATCGTCCCCAACCACTTCGTCGTCGAGCTGTCGCGCCACGACTACGACCGGCTCTCCGTCTACGCCAAGACGCTGTCGGAGGAGCTCGCCGAGGTCGTCCGCGACCACTCGGCCGAGCAGCGCTACCAGCTGCGCGGCGACGTCCAGGTGATCTTCGAGGAGGACCTGGACCTCGACATCGGGGTCCACCGGGTCCGTAGCTCCGTCGTGGCGAGTGTGAAGTCGGTCAACCCGCCGCCGGCGCCGGCTCCCGCCCCGCGACGGGCGGCCCAGCCGCCGGCGGCCCGGCCCGCGCCGTCCCACGCGGCGGCGAAGACGGAGAAGATCGCGCTCGCCCGCGCCGTGGTCCCGTACCTGGAGGTCAACGGCGAGAAGCACCCGCTGGTCCGGCCGGTCACGGTCCTCGGCCGCGGGACGCAGGTCGACCTGCGCATCGACGACGCCGGGGTGTCGCGTCGGCACGCCGAGATCCAGCTCGGGGACGCCCCGATGCTCGTCGACCTCGGGTCCACCAACGGCACGACGCTCGACGGCGCGCCGGTCGGCCGCGCCGAGCTGACCGACGGCGCGCGGATCGGCATGGGCGACACCGTGCTGGTGTTCCGATTGCCGGCCGGGTAAGCCGCCTCCCATGTCCGAACTCACCATCACCGTCATCCGGCTGGGGTTCCTGGCCGTGCTCTGGCTGTTCGTCCTCACCGCCATCTCGGTGATGCGCTCGGACCTGTTCGGGCCCCGCACCGCGAGCGTGCGGCCGGCGCCGGTCCCGGCACCCCGCCCGGCCAAGCCGGTGAAGATCAAACCCAACCGGCGGAACACGCCGTCGAAGCTGGTTGTGACGGCCGGGTCGCTCACCGGGACGACCGTCGCGTTGACGGAGGCGCAGGTGACGTTGGGCCGGGCTCCGGACTCCACGATCGTGCTCGACGACGACTACGCCTCGAACCGGCACGCCCGGCTCTACCCGAGCAACGGCGAGTGGCTGGTCGAGGACCTCGGCTCGACGAACGGGACCTACCTCGACCGTGACCGGGTGACCCAGCCGACGCCGGTCGCCCTCGGCGTGCCGATCCGCATCGGCAAGACCGCGTTCGAGCTGCGCAAATGACCTTCTCCCTGCGCTACGTGGCGCGCTCCGACGTCGGCCTGATCCGTGAGGGCAACGAGGACTCCGGCTACGCCGGGCCGTCGCTGCTCGCCGTCGCGGACGGCATGGGCGGCCACGCCGCCGGCGAGGTGGCCAGCTCGGTCGCGCTCGCGACGCTGGCCACGCTCGAGGACGACGTCCCCAGCACCGAGCTGCTCGACGCCCTCGCCACCGCGGTCAACCAGGCCAACGACGCCATCAACGAGATGGCCGAGCGGCACCCCCAGCTCGACGGCATGGGCACGACGCTCACCGCAATGCTCTGGTCCGGCCGCCGGGTCGGCCTCGTGCACATCGGCGACTCCCGCGCCTATCTGCTGCGCGACGGCGTCCTGCAGCAGATCACCCACGACCACACCTTCGTCCAGCAGCTTCAGGACGAGGGCCGCATCACCGCCGCCGAGGCGGCGGTCCACCCGCAGCGCTCGCTCCTGCTGCGGGCGCTCGACGGCCGCAGCAACCCCGAGCCCGACCTGTCGGTGCGCGAGGTTCACCTCGGCGACCGCTACCTGCTCTGCAGCGACGGGCTCTCCGGCGTCGTGGCGGACTCGGAGATGCAGGTCGCCCTCACCGGCACCACGCTGGAGGAGGCGGCCGAGACCCTGGTCCAGCTGGCCCTGCAGGGCGGCGGGCCGGACAACATCACCTGCATCGTCGCCGATGTCGTCGAGGTGGAGGCCGGGTCCTCCGACCTCCCCGTCGTCGTCGGCGCCGCGGCCGGGCGCCACCGGCCGGAGTCAGGCTCCACGTCGGAAATCGACCTCTCCGCGTTGCCGGACCTGGAGAAAGCGAGCGGCCGCGGCCGGTGGTTCGGGACCCTCTGGGTCCGGTTTCTGATCGTCGGCGTCGTGCTCGCCGTGATCGCCGGCGGCTGGGGCGGCTACGCGTGGTCCCAGAAGCAGTACTACGTCGGCGCGGACGCGGACCGCGTGGCCATCTACAAGGGCCTGTCCCAGCAGATCCTCGGCATCTCGCTGTCGAGCCCGTACGAGCGCCAGGACATCGAGCTGCGTGACCTACCGCCGTACGACCGGGCGGAGGTCGAGGACACGATCTTCGCGGACAACCTCGACGAGGCCCGCAAGGTCGTCGACAACCTGCGCGCCGCCGCGACGGCCTGCCGCACCGCGCGCGCCGAGGCCGAGGCCGAGGCCGCCGCGACCCCCACCCCGAGCCCGGACGACGAGACCGACGAGGAGAGCGAGGCGAGCCCGTCGCCGAGCCCGTCCGCGACGCCGGAGCCCTCGCCGGAGGAGTCCGCGTCGCCCGACCCGTCCGCGGAGGCGACCCAGTCGGCGAGCCCCGGCGCGACCACCCCGCCCGAGATCGGTCAGCCGGTGTCGGACGCCTGCGGTGAGCCGCTGCCCGAGAGGGTGCCGACGGAATGAGCGCCTCGGCACCAGCCGCGTCCCAGGTCCACAGCCGACGGACCACCGAGCTGTTCCTGCTGGCCTTCGCGTGGGGCATCTCCGTCGCGGCGTACGCCAACGCCGGCTACGGCGTCACCGACGAGTGGCCGCCCGGCCTCGCCGGTTATGCCACGACGCTCGGCGCCTACTGCCTGATCGCGCACCTGGCGGTGCGTCAGTTCGCGCGGTACGCCGACCCGATCGTCCTCCCGGCGGTCATGCTCCTGCAGGGCCTCGGGCTCGCGCTGATCTACCGGCTCGACCTGGACGAGAAGAACCCGACCGAGCGTTCCTTCGGCCCGCTCGCCCCCCGCGGCGACTCGGGCATCCAGCTGATCTGGGCGGCGATCGGCATCGCACTGTTCGTCGCGGTGCTCGTGGCGATCCGCGACCACCGGGTGCTGCAGCGGTACACCTACACCGCGGGCGCGGCCGGCCTTGCCCTGCTCGCGCTGCCCGCGCTGCTGCCCGCGCAGTACTCGCAGGTCAACGGCGCCCGGATCTGGGTCCGCTTCTCCGGCTTCTCCATCCAGCCCGGTGAGTTCGCAAAGCTGCTGTTGATCGTGTTCTTCGCCGGCTACCTGGTCGTGAAACGGGACGTGCTGGCGCTCGCCAGCCGCCGGGTGATGGGGATCGACCTGCCCCGCGGCCGCGACCTCGGCCCGATCATCGTGGCCTGGGCCGCGAGCCTGATGATCCTCATCGCCGAGCGCGACCTCGGCAGCTCGCTGCTGTTCTTCGGCGTCTTCGTCGTCCTGCTCTACGTCGCGACCGAGCGCACGTCGTGGCTGCTGTTCGGCGTCGTCATGTTCGTGTCCGGGGCGTACTTCGCCTACGCGAACTTCGGGCACGTGCACCGCCGCGTGGAGATCTGGCTGCACCCGTTCGACCCGGACTACGTCTCGGACGCCTCCTACCAGCTGGTGCAGTCGCTGTTCGGCTTCTCCACCGGCGGGATCCTCGGCACCGGCCTCGGCCAGGGGCGGCCGAACATCGTCCCCTACGCGAACACCGACTTCATCCTCGCGACGGGCGGCGAGGAGCTAGGGCTCACCGGCCTGATGGCGATCATCGTGCTCTACGGCGTGATCGTGCACCGCGGTCTGCGGACGGCGCTGGCGGCCCGGGACTCGTTCGGCAAGCTGCTCGCCGCCGGTCTCGCCGTGATCGTGGCGCTGCAGGTGTTCGTCGTCGTCGGCGGCGTCACCCGGCTGATCCCGCTCACCGGCCTCACCACCCCGTTCCTGTCCTACGGCGGCTCCTCGCTGGTCGCGAACTGGGCGCTGATCGCGCTGATCCTGCGGGTCAGTGACGCCGCCCGCCGGCCCGCGCCGCCGCCCACCCCGTCGACGGAGGCCGAGACGATGGTGGTCAAACCGTGAACCGACCCCTCCGGCGGGTTGCCGCAGCCTGCGGGCTGCTGATGGTCCTGCTGCTGCTGAACCTGAACTTCATCCAGGTCATCAAGGCGGACGAGTACCGCAACGACCCGAAGAACGCGCGGGTGCTGCTCGAGCAGTACGACCGGCAGCGCGGGGCGATCCTGGTCGCCAACGACCCGATCGCGTTCTCCCGCGAGACCGGCGACAAGCTCAAGTACCTGCGCATCTACGCCGACGGCAAGATCTACGCCTTCGCGACCGGCTACTACTCGCACATTTTCGGCCGGTCGGGCATCGAGCGTTCCGAGGACAGCGTGCTCTCGGGCAACGACGACCGGCTGTTCGTCCGGCGGATCGTGGACCTGCTGACGCGGGAGTCCATCCAGGGCGGTTCGGTGAAGCTGACGCTGAACGCCGACGCCCAGAAGGCCGCGTACCGCGGGCTCGACGGGCGCCGCGGCGCGGTCGTCGCGCTCGAGCCGGCGACCGGCCGGATCCTCGCGATGGTCTCGAGCCCGTCGTTCGACCCGAACGACCTCGCCGACCACAACGGCTCGAAGGTGACCAGCGCCTGGCAGCGCTACAACTCCGACGACCAGTCGCCGCTGCTGAACCGGGCGTTCAACCAGACGTATCCGCCGGGGTCGACGTTCAAGCTCGTCACCGCCGCGGCGGCGCTGTCCTCCGGCCGGTACACCCCCAACGGTGAGGTGCCCGGCCCGGCGCGGCTGGACCTGCCGCTGACCAACGTCGACCTGCCGAACTACTTCTCCGGCACCTGCACGCCGGGCAGCCAGACGACGACGATCAAGCGCGCGCTGGAGAAGTCCTGCAACACGACGTTCGGCGCCATCGGCATGGACCTCGGCGACGACGTCCTGCGCAACCAGGCGGAGGCGTTCGGGTTCGGCGAGCGCTACGAGGTGCCGATCCCGGTGGTCGCGAGCATCTTCCCGAACGACATCAACGAGCCACAGACCGCGCAGTCGGCGATCGGCCAGTTCGACGTCCGCGCCACCCCGCTGCAGATGGCGATGGTGGTGGCCGCGATCGCGAACCAGGGCTCGCTGATGAAGCCCTACCTGGTCGAGGAGGTCCGCGCGCCGGATCTCGACGTGCTCTCCCGCACGGACCCCGAGGAGCTCGGCCGCGCCGTGCGTCCCCAGGTGGCGGCCGACCTCGCGTCGATGATGGTCTCCGTCGTCGAGAACGGGACCGGCGGCAACGCCCGCATCTCCGGCGTCCGCGTCGGCGGGAAGACGGGCACCGCACAGGTCGGCAACGGCCGCAACCCGCACGCCTGGTTCGTCGCGTTCGCGCCGGCCGACAACCCGAAGATCGCGATCGCCGTCGTGCTCGAGAACGGCGGCTCGGAGCGCCAGATCGAGGTCGGCGGCAACCTGCTCGCGGCGCCGATCGCTCGCGCGGTCATGGAGGCGATCCTCGGGCGGTGAACACTCCATGACCGGCGAGACCCAGCCGAACAACCGCCCCATGCTGGGCGGGCGGTACCGCTTGGACGAGCGGATCGCCCGGGGCGGCATGGGCGAGGTGTGGCGGGGCACCGACGAGGTCCTCAACCGCAAGGTGGCCGTCAAGGTCTTGCGACCCGAGTACGCCGACGAGGAGATCTTCCTCGAGCGCTTCCGCAGCGAGGCGCGCAACACCGCCGCCCTCGTACACACGGGTATCGCGCAGGTCTACGACTTCGGCCAGGCGCCGGCGGGCGGGGCGAGCGTCCCGTTCATCGTCATGGAGCTCGTGCCGGGCGAGCCGCTCTCCCACATCATCGAGCGCGAGGGCCGCCTCGAGATCGACCGCGCCCTCGAGCTCGTCGCCCAGGCCGCGCAGGCCCTGCAGGTTGCGCACACGGCCGGCGTCATCCACCGCGACATCAAGCCCGCGAACCTGCTCATCACCCCGTCGTGGACGGTCAAGGTCACCGACTTCGGCATCGCCCGCGCCGGGGACGCGCTGCCGCTCACGCGCAGCGGCACGGTGATGGGCACCGCGCACTACCTCGCGCCGGAGCTGATCTCCACCAAGTCCGGGGCCGCGCCCGCCTCCGACGTCTACGCCCTCGGCGTCGTGCTCTACGAGTGCCTGGCCGGCCGTCGGCCGTTCACCGGCGACAACCCGCTCGCGGTCGCGATGGCCCACCTCCACAACGAGCCGCCCCCGATCGAGGGCGTGCCGCCCGCGGTGAACCGCATGGTGGCGACGATCCTCGCGAAGGAGCCCGCCGAGCGCCCGCAGAGCGCCGCGGACCTCGCCCAACGCCTGCTCGCGCTGCGCATCGACCTGGCCAACCCGAAGACCGCCGAGGTCGTCGCCGAGGCGCTCGGCCCCGCCGTCGACCCCGCCGCCGTCGAGGTGGCCGCGGCGCGCTGGACGCGGCGCTCCCGCACCGGCAACCGGTCCGGGCCGGACACGCCGCCGGCGACGCCGCGTCCCGACACCCGGCCCGGGGGCGCCGCACCCGCCCCGGCGGGACCGGGCACTGCCGGATTGGGCACTGCGGAACCGGGCCGCCGCCCCGCGAGCCACCGCTCGCCCGGCCGCCGCCGCAAGCCGCCGACCCCGCTGCTCCGGCGACCGGCCGTGCTCGTGGGCGTCGCCGTGCTGTGCGCGGGCGGGCTGACAGCGCTGTGGCTGACCGACTCGGACTCGCAGACCGCGGTCGTGCCGCCGGTCGCCGGGATCGCGGAGTACGACGCCGGCCAGACGCTCAAGGCCAGCGGGCTGCGGGCCAAGGTGCTGCGCGAGGTGAGCGAGTCGGTGCCCGCGGGCGTGGTGCTCTCGCAGTCGCCGGAGGCCGGGGCCCGGATCTCCACCGGGACCGACGTCGAGCTGCGGGTGTCCTCCGGGCCCCCGAGCGTGCTGGTCGACCCCGCCGACTGGGTGGGCAAGCTCTACCCGGACGTGAAGGCGGCCCTGGAGAGTCGAGGACTGAAGGTGCAGGAGCAGCAGGTCAACGCGGCCGGGGCGACGGGTACGGTAGCCGACGTCACGCCGCACGGCCCGGTACCGGTGGGCGACACCGTCGTCGTGAGCGTCGTGGCGCAACCTCCCACCGTGGGAGCGCGCGCCGCGGGGCTACGTCCCGACGGGTTGCGGGCCGGTGACGACAGGGGAAGGAACGGTCAGTGACAGAGCAGGCTCGGCTCCTCGGCGAGCGGTACGAGCTCGGCGAGGTGCTCGGTCGGGGCGGCATGGCCGAGGTGCGCCTCGGCAAGGACGTCCGGCTCGGGCGCACCGTCGCCGTGAAGACCCTGCGCTCGGACCTGGCGCTGGACTCCACCTTTCAGCAGCGCTTCCGCAAGGAGGCCCAGTCCGCGGCGTCGCTGAACAACCCGGCGATCGTGTCGGTCTACGACACCGGCGAGGACTACGCCGACGGCGTCCCGGTCCCGTACATCGTCATGGAGTACGTCGACGGCCAGACGCTGCGCGAGCTGCTCGCCTCCGGGCGCCGGCTGCTGCCCGAGCGCGCGATGGAGATCGTCGCCGGCGTCCTCACCGCCCTGGACTACAGCCACCAGGCCGGGATCGTGCACCGGGACATCAAGCCCGGCAACGTCATGCTGACCCGCTCCGGCACCGTCAAGGTGATGGACTTCGGCATCGCCCGCGCGATCGCCGACGCCTCCGCGACGATGACCGCGACCGCGGCCGTCATCGGCACCGCGCAGTACCTCTCCCCCGAGCAGGCCAAGGGCGAGAAGGTCGACGCCCGCTCCGACCTGTACTCGGCGGGGTGCCTGCTCTACGAGCTCCTCACCGGCCAGCCGCCGTTCACCGGCGACTCCCCGGTCTCGGTCGCCTACCAGCACGTGCGGGAGAACCCGAAGCCGCCGTCGCTGGTCGACCCCGCGGTCACGCCGCCGATGGACGCGATCGTCCTGAAGTCCCTGGCGAAGAACCCGGAGAACCGGTACCAGTCCGCCGCGGAGATGCGCGAGGACATCGAGCGCGCCCTCGACGGCCGCCCGATCACCGCGCCCGCGGTCATGACCGATGCGGTCACCCAGCAGCTCGTCACCTCCCGCCCGCCGACCGCGGCGATGCCGCCGGTCGCGGCCGGTGACGGCGGCCGTCGCGGCACCCTTGGCTGGGTCCTGCTCCTGCTCGCGGTGATCGCGGTCGCCGTGCTCGGCGTCATCGTCGGCAAGGAGGTCCTGGGCTCGAAGGGCGAGAAGGTCGCCGTCCCGCTGGTCCAGGGGCTGACGCAGGAGCAGGCCGAAGAAACCTTGGAGGCGCGCGGGCTCAAGCCCGTCGTGAGCTTCAAGAACGACCCGAACGTCAGCGAGGGCCGGGTGATCTCGCAGGACCCGGCGGCGTCGTCGACGCTGACCCGGGGGGACGAGGTCACGCTCGTCGTGTCCCAGGGCGAGGTCCGGGCCACCGTGCCCGACGTGGTCGGGTTGCCGCTGGCGGACGCCCGTAAAGCGCTCGAGGCCGCGGACCTGGTTCCGAACAAGGTCACCAGGCGCAACTCCGACCGGCCCAACAACGAGGTCCTCGAGACCAACCCGAAGGCCGGCACCAAGCGCGAGCTCAACAGCCGGGTCGACCTCGTGGTCTCCAACGGCGTCCCGCTCGTCGAGGTCCCGAACGTGGTCGGCCAGCCGTACGCGACCGCGTACGCGACGGTCTCCCAGGCCGGGTTCGTCGTCCCGTCGCCGAGCCAGGAGGTCTCCGACCGGTACCCGCCGGGCTACGTGCTCCGGCAGGTGCCCGAGGGCGGCACGCAGCTGCAGAAGGGCAGCAACGTGACGTTCGTGCTGACGGCCGCGCCCAACGACCCGGGCCCGGAGCCGACGCCGATCCCGCAGGAGACGCCGGTCGTCGAACCGACACCCACACCGCCGGCGGGCGAGACCCCGGCCCCGCCGGCGGTCGAGGGCCGCACCGAGGACGTCGTCGGGCGGACCCAGGACTGACCCGGACGGGAGCTAGCCGGCCTGCGGCGGCGCGACGGGCGCCAGGCCGGCCGAGCGCTCGACCGCGCCCGGATCGCCGCAGCGGGTGAGCCAGTTCGCGAGCATCCGGTGCCCGCCCTCGGTGAGCACCGACTCGGGGTGGAACTGGACGCCCTCGACGTCGATGCCGTCGGCGAGCCCGCGGTGCCGGGCGGCCATCACGACCCCGGTCTCGGTGCGCCCGGTGATCTCCAGGACGTCCGGCACGGTCGGCGGGTCGATCGCCAGCGAGTGGTAGCGCGTCGCGGTGAACGGCGAGGGCAGGCCCTCGAGGACGCCGACCCCGTCGTGGAAGACCGAGCTCGTCTTGCCGTGCAGGAGCTCCAACGCCCGGTTGACCGTCCCGCCGAACGCAACGCCGATCGACTGCAGCCCGAGGCAGACCCCGAACAGCGGGATCCGGGCCTGCGCGCAGTGGCGCACCATCTCGATGCACACGCCTGCGGACTCGGGAGTCCCCGGCCCGGGTGAGATCAGGACGCCGTCGAACCCGGCCGCGTCCTCGACCGTGACGGCGTCGTTGCGCCGCACGTCGCACTCGGCGTCGAGCTGCTGCAGGTACTGGACCAGGTTGAAGACGAAGCTGTCGTAGTTGTCGACGACAAGGATGCGGGCCACCGGCACAGCGTAATTGGCGCGCCTACTGGCCGGCCCCGCCCTCGATCTCGACCTGGTTGAACGGCAGCTTCGGGTCGACCCACGGGAAGACGTGCTCGAAGAGCAGGTACAGCGCCACGAACGCGAGCACGATCGACAGCGCGAGCCGCACGAACCACGGCCCGGGCAGGTGTCGCCACAGCCAGATGTACATCAGCCTCAGGCCTTCTTGGCGGTGTAGGCGAGCTCGGCCGGCAGCGGACCCGGCTTCGGGTAGGCCTTGGTCAGGTGCCCGTACACGATCAGGCGGGTACTCGAACCCCACCGCGGGTTGCAGGTGACCAGCGTGATCAGTTTCTTCGTGGGCTTCACGCCGGGCTGCTCCGGCACCGGCAGGACGACCTCGCCGTAGCTCGGGTCGACGAGCTTCCAGCCCGGGTGCGCCGGGTTCGGGTTCTTCTGCTTGTCGACGACGTAGACGAACCAGTTCGTCCTGGTCTCGACGACCACCTTGTCACCGGGCTGGATCCGGTCCAGGTAGGCGAACGGCTCGCCGTGGGTGGCCCGGTGCGCGGCGACCGCAAAGTTGCCGACGGCGCCGGGCGCCGCGCTCTTCGGGAAGTGGCCGACGCCCTTGGCCAGGTCGTCGAGCTCGACGCCGGAGACGATCGGCTTCTGCCACTTCTTGCCGAGGCGCTCGATGTACATGATGCCGAGCGCGCCGTTCTTGATCGGCTTGCCGGAGACCCACGAGCTACGCAGGTCGTCGCTGATGCCGTCCGCGCGGCGCTCGGCCTCGAGGTTGGTCCAGTAGAGCTGGTAGACGACGAGCAGCAGCAGGATCACGCCGAACGTGATCATCAGCTCGCCGGTGCTGCGGACGGCGACGCGGAACGGCGACGGCTTGCGCCGCGGCGGCGGCGGGCCCTGGGGCGCGGCCTCGCCCATCGAACTCACTGCTCGTCCACCTCCGCGTAGCGCAGGTCCAGTGAGCCGCTGTACGCGGGGACCGTGATGCGCGCGTGCCTATCCACTTTCCACCCCAGACCATAAGCGTCCACGTACTCGCGGTAGTTCGAAACGGCCACAGACTCAGCCAACGCCTTGGAGAGGGCCGTCACATCCCCCACCGCGGTGACGGAGTAAGGGGGCGAGTACACGCGGTCCTGGAGGATCAGGACATTTCCGACGCACCGGACGGCGCTGGTCGAGATGATCCGCTGGTCCATCAGCTTGATGCCGACCGCGCCGCCGGCCCACAGGGCGTTCACCACGGCCTGCAGGTCCTGCTGGTGGACGACCAGGTCGTCGGCGGTCGGCTCGGGCAGGCCGGGGTAGGCACGGTCGATCGCCCCGGGCGGGGCGTCGTCGAGGGTGACGGTGATCCCGGCGCCGGCCACCGGGGTGAGGCCGGCGGCGGGGGCGATCGCGTCGCCCTCCTTGCGGACCTGCTGGACCAGCGGGTCCTGCGCCTGCACGGAGAGGCGCTCGACTTGGCGCCGCAGGCGGTTGCCGGTCGTGGCCGCCCGGTCGTTGCGCTCCTGCGCGGCCTGGATCAGGTCCACCAGCCGGGTGTTCTCGCCCGAACGCAGGTTCGTCCCGCGGGCCGTCGTGCCGGTGATGGCGAACAACAGGCCCGCGATCGCGAGGACGACGGGAACGGCAAGTCGCCAGCCGGAGCGGGCCATGCGGTTACGCTAGCCGACGACTGACCCCGATGACTGAGCCGACGACTCAGCCCGTCGAACTGCACCGCACGTCAAGCGTCCACCGGGAGTGCTCCTCATGCCGAAGTCGCGGATCCGTAAGAAGGACAAGCCCGCGCCGGAGCCGAAGCCGGCGAGCCTCGGCCCGAGCGCGCCGTGGGTCGCGCCCCTCATGCTCGGCCTGTTCCTGTTCGGGCTGATCTGGATCGTTGTGTACTACGTCTCGAACGGCGACTACCCGATCGGCAGCCTCGACAACTACAACCTGCTCGTGGGCTTCGGCTTCATCACCGGCGGGTTCATCACCTCGACCCAGTGGCGCTGACCCGGGCGCTAGGCGCCCGGTTCGCCCGAATTACACCCGTGTAGTTCTCCACACCCGTTGTCCCCAATGTGGACAACCAGCGGTGCGGACGTCGGGGCGCCCAAGTTGAAGAACAGCCCCTCGCGAATCTGGTCCTCCAGCCGCTCCGTGCGCAGTTGGACGGCGACCAGGCAGACGCCGACCAGGACCAGGCACCCGGCCGCCTGCCACCACACCCGGTTGCGGGCCGGGGCGTAGAGGAACAGCGCCCCGAGCAGGGCGCCCGTGATCAGCCCGCCGACGTGCCCGCGCCAGTCGATGTTCTCGATGACGAAGCCGGGCAACAGGATGAAGGCCAGGAAGATCAACGTGCTGGACGGATTAGCCCGAACCTGACGGTCGACGACGAGCAGGGCTCCGATCAGGCCGAACACCGCGCCCGAGGCACCGATGGAGCCGTCGAAGACCCCGAGGAACAGATAGGACAACGTCGAGCCGCCGAGCGCGCACAGCACGTAGGTGACCAGGTATCGGACGGGGCCGAGCAGCAGCTCCAGCGGGCGACCGAACAGCCACAACGCGAACATGTTGAACGCGATGTGGAGCGGCGCCTCGTGCACGAATGCCACGGTGATCAACCGGTGCCAGCCGCCCTGGGCCACCCCGTCGTCGTCGCCGGAGAACGGGCGCAGGGACAGTTGGTTCAGCAGTTGGTCCGAACCCTGGACGGCGAAGAAGATGAGAACGTTGACGACGATGATCGACATCGTCACGAAGGCGCCGTTGTTGCCGCTGCGCACCGGGGCGCCGGCGACGGTCCGCGGCTCCCGGACGCCCTTGTTGCCCGCCGAGACGCACTCGGGGCACTGGAACCCGACGGCCGCGGAGATCATGTCGTCCGGGCAGATGTACCGCTCGCAGCGGCCGCAGCGGACGTACGTCTCCCGGCCGGGGTGCCGATAACAGACCGGAGTCTCGCCGGATCCCGTGCCTTCGGTCATCTCAGGCCTGACGGCGCTCGACGATGACCTTCTCGATCACGACGTCGGTGAGCGGCCGGTCGCGTTCGCCGGTGTCGACGGCGGCGATCGCCTCGACGACGTCCCGGCTGTCGATGTCGGCAACCTCGCCGAAGATCGTGTGCTTCATCGTCAGCCACGGGGTCGGGGCCACGGTGATGAAGAACTGGGAACCGTTCGTCGCGGGGCCGGCGTTCGCCATCGCGAGCAGGTACGGCCGGTCGAACAGCAGCTCGGAGTGGAACTCGTCCTTGAAGGTGTAACCCGGGCCGCCGGTGCCGATCCCGAGGGGGTCCCCGCCCTGGATCATGAACCCGGCGATGACGCGGTGGAAGATCGTGCCGTTGAACAGCGGCTCCGTGCTCTTGGTGCCGGTCCGGGGATCGGTCCACTCCCGGATGCCCTGCGCGAGCTCGGTGAAGTTCTTCACGGTCATCGGCGCGTGGTCCGGGAACAGCCGGACCGTGATGTCCCCCAGGGACGTGTGCAGGGTGGCGAACAGCTCCTCGGCCACGGAATCCCTCTCGTCGATCGAACACCTACCGCCGACGCAGCATCCTTGCACGCGGTCCGCCGGGAACCCGGAGGCGGTTGCAACCCGCCCGACCGGGAAGGATTCGACTACGAACGCCTCCGGACGAAGGAGAGAATCCGATGCACCGGCCCTCTGCACGGGCGGTCCGTCGCACCGCCACCGGCCTCTCGGAGCAGGTGCTTCCCCACCTGAACTCGGCCAAGGACACCCTGGTCGAGGACGTCCTGCCCAAGGTCAAGGACAGCGGGGTCGACCTCGCCGCCCGGGCCGGCCTGATGTCGCCGCCGAAGCAGCGCCACCCCTGGCGCGCGGCGGCGATCGTGGGTGCCGTCGCCGTCGCCGCCTACGCCGCCTGGAACGCCTGGAAGCTTCCGCACGCCAGTGACGACTGGGCGCATGCCGACACCGCGGCCCCCGCCGGTTCCCGGCCCTCGGCCGATGTTCCGGCGTAGGCGGCCTAGCAAGCCGAAGGGCCGGCCCGCGAACGGACCGGCCCCGACAGACGCGTGAGCCCCGGGTCCCCCTGGACCGGGGCTCACGCCTCGTTGTGCTTCAGTTCCACTTCCAGTTCATGTCGCCCCCCTGAGACCTCCGGTCAGTCGGACTGGCGCACCGCGCGGCGCAGACCGAGGCCCGCACCCACCAGCAGCAGACCCGCCACACCGAAGCTCGCCGCGCCCGAGGCACCGGTCGCCGGCAGCGCCTCCGGGTGCTCCTCGAAGGTTCCCTCGACCGCGTCGTCCTCCTCGGCGACCTGGTCGTCGGTCTCCTCCGCCGGCGCGCCCGAGCCGGTGCCGTCACCGTCGCCCACCGGCGTCCCCGGGGTCACGACCGTGTCGACCGTCGGGTCCGGGTCGGTGCCGGGGTCCGTCGTGCCGGGGTCCGTCGTGCCGGGGTCGGTCGTGCCCGGGTCCGTCGTGCCCGGGTCCGTCGTGCCCGGGTCCGTCGTGCCTGGGTCCGTCGTGCCCGGGTCCGTCGTGCCCGGGTCACCGCTGGTGCCGGGGTCCGTCGTGCCGGGGTCCGTCGTGCCCGGGTCGGTCGTGCCCGGGTCCGTCGTCCCGGGGTCCGTCGTGCCCGGGTCCGTCGAGCCCGGGCACTCGACCTTGAAGACCTTTTCCTTGTTGGTCTCCCCGTCGAGGACCGTCGCCTTGTAGTGGCCGTCGGGGAGGTTGATGACGTCCGAGGACCACGAACCGGTCGCGTTGGCAACCACAGAACCGGTGAGGACCGGGTCGCTCTTGAACGGCGCGCCGAGGACGATCGAGTACGTCAGGCTTTCGGCCGCGTCGAAGCCGTCGCCCACGATGGTGAACGCGCAGACCTTCGGCTCGTTGCTGTTGTCGGTGTCGGCCGTGCCCACCCCGTGGATCTTGATCGTGCCCGACGCCTTCGCGGCGACGGCAGCGCCCGCGGAGGTCAGGGACAGCACCACGAGACCCGCAGCCACGCCGGCACCGGCGGTGGCGCGCGCGATCTGGGAACGGGTGCGGCGGGTGTGCTTCATCGGCTCTTGTCTCGGCTTTCTCGACGTGCGACGGGTACGTCCCGTCCGGCAGTACGTGTTGGAGTCGGAAGCGTCGGATTTGGTTCCGCGAAAGGGACAAGTCGGGACGTAGGTCCCGTCACCGCGGGCCCAACGGCGGGGCGGGAGCGGACCAACGTCCGGCGGGGCGGGGCCGACGTCGTCGGTGGCGGCCGTTACCGTCGCGAGCGTGACCCTGACCGTGCCCGCCGGCGTGCCGGACGGCCCCCTCGACGGTGCCGACTCCGCCGCCCACCGGAAGGCCCGTGGCGCGTTCTTCACCCCCGCGGCGTTGTGCGACTACGTCGTGGCGTGGGCCGTGCGGTCCGGGGCCGACCGGGTGCTCGAGCCGAGCTGCGGCGAGGCGGCGTTCCTGCTCGCCGCCGCCCGGCGGCTGGAGGGTCTCGGTGCGGGCACGCCGGACCTGTCCGGACACGAGCTCCACGAAGCCAGCGCCCGCGCGGCCGAGGCCGTCCTGACCGACGCCGGGCACCGGGCCGACATCGCCGTGGGCGATTTCCTCGACACCCCCGCCCAGCCGCGATTCGACGCCGTCGTCGGCAATCCGCCGTACGTCCGCTACCAGGCCTTCGCCGGCCCCGCGCGGGCGACCGGGCGCCGCGCCGCCCTCAGCGCCGGGGTGTCGCTGACGCGCCTGGCGTCGTCGTGGGCGGCGTTCACCGTGCACGCCGCCGAGTTCCTGCGACCCGGCGGCCGCCTCGGTCTGGTGCTGCCGGCCGAGCTGCTCAGCGTCAACTACGCCGCCGAGGTCCGCAGCTTCCTGATGCGCCGCTTCGGGCGGGTCCGTCTGGTGCTGTTCACCGAGCGGGTCTTCCCCGGTGTGATGGCGGAGGTCGTCCTGCTCCTCGCCGAGGGCGAAGGTCCGGCGTCGCACTGCGAGCTGCTGCAGGTGCAGGATCTGGACGAGCTCGCCGCGGCCGCCGGCGCGGAGACCACGTGGGCCCCGCCCGCGTCATCGGCGAAGTGGACCCCCGCCCTGCTGCCCGGGCGCGCCCGCGACCTGTACGCCGACCTGACCGCCGGGTCTGCCTTCGACACCCTGCACGACTGGGGCGAGACGACCCTCGGCGCCGTGACCGGCAACAACCGCTGGTTCGCTCTGACCCCTCGTCAGGTCGAAGAGCTCGCGCTGGCCGAGAGCGACCTCGTCCCGATCTCCCCGCCCGGCAGCCGCCACCTGCGGGGGCCGGCGTTCACCACGGCGGCCTGGCGCGCGCTCGGCGAGGCGGGCGCCCGGACTTGGTTGTTCCGCCCGGCGGGCGAACCCTCACCGGCCGCCGCGGCCTACATCGCCGCGGGCGAACGGGAGGGCGTCCCGACCGCGTACAAGTGCCGGGTGCGCCAGCCGTGGTGGCGCGTGCCGCTGGTGCCCCCGGCCGATCTCCTGCTGACGTACATGAACGCCGACCACCCGCACCTGACCGGCAACCGGGCGCGGGTGCACCACCTCAACAGCGTCCACGGCGTGTACCTGCGGCCCGGCCGGCGCCGCCTCGGCACGGACCTGTTGCCGCTGGCGGCGCTGAACACGCTCACACTGATCGGCGCCGAGACCGTCGGCCGGGCGTACGGCGGTGGCGTCCTCAAGCTCGAGCCGCGCGAGGCGGACGCGCTGCCGGTCCCGTCGGCGGAGCTCGTCGCGGCGGCGGCGCCGGCGCTGCGCGCGCTGCGGCCGACCGTCGAACGTCTGCTGGCGAGCGGTCGGCGACCGGAGGCGACGCAGCTGGTCGACGCCGCGCTGCTCGGCGACGCCGCCGGTGTCCCCCCGGCCGATCTGGCCGCCCTGGTGACGGCCCGTCAGGTCCTCGCCGCCCGCCGGGCCGCGCGCAGCCGGGGAGCCTCGTCGTGAAGGACGGGCTGAGCGCGCTCGAGCCGCTGCTCGCCGCGCGCCGCCACAGCGATCCCTGGCAGCACGACCGCGACAAGCCGCCGGTCTACGCGCCGGACTTCGAGCTGCTCGAGCAGCTGCTCTCGGTCCCGGTCCGTGAAGGCTCGGCGCCGTCGACCGGCCGGTTCGCCCTCGCCGTCGACGCCTGGCTCGCCCACGAGCTGCGGCGCGCCGGATTCGGCGCCGACGAGGTCTGGCCCCGGGCCGGGCAGCCGCGCATCCTGCCCCGCGAGGTCGCCGAGCTGCTGAACCGGCTGCCGGTGAAGCTCGCCGACGAACTGCGCGAGCGCATCCTCAAGATGCCCTCGATCGCGCCGACCTCGGCGCGGGTGCTCGGGCGGGCGTACGAGAAGCAGGTCGACGTCCTCATCTCCCGCTGGGACCGCGGCCCCGAACTGCTGATCAGCACGAAGAGCCAGGTGTCCGGGTTCGGCAAGAACCTGCCGAACCGGTTCGAGGAGGCGTACGGCGACGCCGGCAACCTGCGCGCCCGTTATCCGCTCGCCGCCGTCGGGTTCTTCTTCGTCCAGCGCGCCACGGTGCTGCGGACCGAGCCGGACGCCTTCGAGCGCACGGTGGACATGATGCGCAAACTTCGCGACCTGCCCGTCGGGGTCGGGGCGGGGAACGGGTACACCGCGACCGGTCTGGTCCTCGTCGACTGGGACGCCGCCGACAGCCACGTTCGCATCGTGCACGAGGCCGTGCCCGAGGACGTCGCCGCTCCGCAGTTCCTCGCGCGCATGGTCGACGCCGTGCTCGCCGTCACACCGATCCAGCATCACGTCGCGGTGCGCGGACTTCGCGAACGGCGCACTCTGCGCATTCGCGAGGACGAGGGCGCCCTCGATCTCGACTTCGACTGAAAGTCGAACTCAAGTTCACGGCGTGTCGCGACGACATCTGCTGCGAGTCCTCACCCGCCAGCAGTTCGGAGCCCCCTCATGAGCGGACGTACCTGGTCGCGAGCAGCCGTCCTTGCGCTCGCCCTTGCTCTGCCCGCCGTCCCGGCGGGAACCTCCGCGGCGACGGCCGGCCCGACCGGCGCCGTCCACGTCGCCAAGCACGGTGACGATGACCGCAAGCCCGGCGAGTCCGGCCGGGACAAGTCCGACCGCGGCAAGTCCGACGGCAAGGGCAAGAAGAAGCAGAAGGGCAAGGACAAGAAGGACAAGAAGCCCCGGGCGAAGGCGAAGTTCAACCTGGGCGGACGCCTGACCGCGGTGGACGCCGAGGCGGGGACCGTCACCTTCCGCGTGCACGGCGGCAAGCTGAAGGCGGTCCGTGGCCAGGAGCTCACGGTCACCGTCGCCGACGGAGCCCGGGTCCGCCGCAACGACGCCGCCGCGTCCCTGACGGACTTCCAGCCCGGGGACAAGGTGCGCGCGAAGGGCGTCCGCGCCGGAGACGCGTGGACCGCGAACCGGGTGCAGGCCGAGGCGCCCGGATTCGCCGACGACCACGGCAGCGACGACGACTGACGCCCGCTGCTCCCGCCGATGACGCGGCCGGATCGCCGGCCACCCGCTCACGTTCGCTGACCGCAGCCGGGCCCTCCCCTGCGGCCAGGAGGGATGTTTCCGCATGCGCTCCCGTACGACCGCACTCCGCCTTTCCGCCCTGGCTGTAGCCCTCTCCGCCGCCGTCGGTGTCTCCTCGCCGACCGCCGACGCCGCGATGCCGAAGAGCCGGCTCACCGGCCCCGCGATCGAGGCGCCCGCCAGCTACCAGGCGCAGTTCCTGTGCAAGAAGAACATGCAACCGGGGGTGAAGGCGTTCCGCACGATGGTGCTCAAGAACTACAAGGGCACCCGCTCGGCCAGCGAGGTCCGGTCGTGCTCGTCGAGCCACACCAGCGAGCACGCCGACGGCCGTGCCTGGGACTGGGGCGTGCGCGTCTGGAACAAGAAGGAACGCAAGAAGGCGGAGAGCCTGCTCAACTGGCTGCTCAAGCCCGATCAGTTCGGCAACGAGTTCGCGAACGCCCGCCGCCTCGGGGTCATGTACATCATCTGGAACAAGAAGATGTGGCGCTCCTACTCCGGTGAGTGGGGCCCGTACTCCTGCTCCGGCAAGACGTCCTGCCACCAGGACCACGTCCACTTCTCGTTCGGCTGGGCCGGCGCGTACAAGAAGACCTCGTTCTGGACCGGCAACGTCGCGAGCGAGATGGGTCCGCCGCTGCCGCTCTACGACAGCCTCACCAAGCCGTGGCGGTTCAAGGTCAAGGCGAACCAAGGTCAGAAGTACGGCGGCAAGCTCCTCGGCAACGGGCTGCTGTACACGGTGACCGCGTCCGGCACCTGGCGCCACGGGCCGAAGGACTTCCAGGTGGCCGACGCGGCCTGCCAGAAGACCAAGAGTGGCCAATGGGTCCGCAAGGAGGGCCTGCGCCTGTCCAACGTCTGGAACCTCACCCCGACGGTGCCGTCGCTGAACGGCTGCAACACCGTCAACCACACCTACACCGCGACGCTGACGCCCCGCGGCACCGACGCGATCCGGTACTCGCTCACCGACGGCACCCCGAAGAACAACAGCGGTGCGGTCGACGTGACGATCCGTCGGATCGTCGCCCTGCCCGACCCCGAGCCCGGGGACGGCGGGGGCGGCGACGGGGACGGCGGGGACGACGACGACTGGTGGTGGCGGCGCTAGGGCAGTCGGCCCAGGTACTCCTCGTCGGTGACCGGGTCCCCCCAGACCGTGTAGACCCCGTCGTGGTCGCCGATCTGGACGGCGATGTGGGTCATAAATGTGTCGGGGCCGGCGCCGTGCCAGTGCCACACGCCGGGTCGGACGTCGACGGAGTCGCCGTTGCGGATCTCCCGCACCGGGCCGCCGCGGTCCTGCGTGCGGCCGACGCCGTCGACCACGTGCAGCGCCTGGCCGGCCGGGTGACTGTGCCAGTGCGTGCGCGCACCGGGCGCGAAGCGGACCTTGAGCATCGCGATCGATCCGGGGGTGTTGTCGCCGGCCACGAGCGAGTCGACGAAGACGTCGCCCCGGAACCAGGACTCGGGACCGCGGGCGGTCGAGCCGCTGGGGGCGTTGTAGGGACTGGTCATGTCCGGACGCTACCCCCGTCGGGGCCGGTGACGGGCCCGTGACAGCTCAGTGCTCGCGGAAGCCGCCGAGGAACCGGCGGAACACGCCGCCCTCGCGCCGCAGCGGGGGCGCGGGCGGCGGGGCCGTCTTGCGCTGGGTCGCGATGGGCTTGTCGTAGTCGGTGCGGGCGATCGCATCGAGAATCTGGTCGTCGGTGAAGTCCTCGGAACCGTCGATCTTCGGGACGAACCCGACCAACATCCCGTTCCGCATCACCTGGGCCTCCAGGCCGGCGGTGCCGTCGGTGTCCCAGTTCGCCTCGCGGCCGTCGGGCAGGTTGATCCGGATGCCGTAGCCGTACCGCCCCGTGGAGCTGATGTGCATCTGCGCGTTGATGCCGCGCTCCCGAAGCTGGTCCACCATCCGGCGCGCGTTGTTCTCCTCCACATCTTCACATTAGCCAGCCGCGGCCGTTCGGGTCGCGCCACGATGAACGAGATGTGGATCGGGATGTGGATCGGGATGTGGATCGGGATGCAACGGAATCGGCCCTCCCCGGCGTAGTAAGGGCACGACCCGCCGACCGGAAGGCCCCACGGATGAAAGTTGATCGGCGCGACGAGGAGTTCCGGGCGTACGTGCAGAACCGCCGTCCCGCCCTGGTCCGGACCGCCACCCTGCTGGCCGCGGGGGACGGCCACCTGGCCGAGGACCTCGTCCAGATCGCGCTCACCAAGCTCTACGTCGCCTGGCCGCGTGTGCGGCCGATGACCCGCGACGCGTACCTGCACCGCACGCTCGTCCACGCCGTGATCGACGAGAGCCGACGGCGCAAGCGGCGCCCGGAGAGCCTGACCGACGCGCTCCCCGAGTACCCGGCGCCCGCTGACCCCGAACTCGCGGACTCCCGGATACAGGTCGCGCTCGCCGCCCTGCCCGCACGCATGCGGGCCGCCGTGGTCCTCGTGCACTGGATGGACCTGGATGCCGAGACCGCGGCCGCCGCCATGGGCTGCCGCGCCGGCACCGTCAAGAGCCAGGCGTCCCGGGGGGTCGCCAAGCTCCGCGAACTTCTCGAACCCCACTTTCTTCCTGCCGGAGGATCCCGATGAACCAGCCCCACTCCGAACTGCGTTCGATGCTCGACTCCGTGGCCGGCCCCCCGCGCCCGGCGCGCGAGGCCGACGTCGCCGGTGACCTGACCCGTGGTCACTCGGCGCTGCGCCGCCGTCGCCTCACGCTCGTCACCAACGGCACCCTCGCCCTCGCAGTCGTCGGCGGCCTCGTCGTCGCGAGCACGGGCGCGTTCGACGGCTCCTCGACCCCCGCTTCGCCCGCCGTCGCGGCGCCGGCGGTGGAGCTCGGCACCGACACCACCTCCGCGATCCAGTTCGTGGCGTACTCCGGCCGGCAGCCCGAGGGCTTCTCGGTCGAGACGATCCCGGACGGCTGGAAGCTGCAGGGCGTCAACGAGTACGTGCTGCTGGTCGTCCCGCCGTCCGGCGCCGACCCCTCGCTCGACGTGTTCAAGGGCAAGATCGCGGTCATGCTCGAGTCGCAGGACGCGTCGGGTCCGTACGAGGGCAGCGAGATCGCCGTCGGCGACCGCACGGGCGTCCTGAGCCGGATGGGCGACGGCTACGGCCAGCTGCACTGGACCGACGCGAAGGGCAACAACCTCGTCGTCCAGTGGCCCGACACCCGGGAGTTCACCGACGAGCAGATGGCTGCCTTCGCCGCCGGCGTCACCGTCACGGGCGACGCCAAGGCCGGCCGCGGCTGACCTCCGCAACGCGAAGGGCCCCTGGGGATTACCCAGGGGCCCTTCTCCTGACGCTACGTCAGTTCTGATCGGACTTCGGCAGATCAGCTGTGGACGTCGTACCGGTCGAGGTCCATGACCTTGCTCCACGCGGCGGCGAAGTCCTTGGCGAACTTCTCCTTCGCGTCGTTCTGGCCGTAGATCTCAGCGGTGGCGCGCAGGATCGAGTTGCCGCCGAAGACGAGGTCGGCCGCGGTGGCCTCCCACTTGACCTCACCGGTCTGGTAGTTCTTTCCCTCGTAGACGCCCTCGGCCGTGCCGGTCGACCACACCGTGTCCGGGTCGAGCAGGTTGACGAAGAAGTCGTTGCTCAGGACACCGACGCGGTCGGTGAGGACACCGAGCTTCGAGCCGCGGTAGTTCGCACCGAGCACGCGCAGACCGCCGAGGAGGACGCTCATCTCCGGGGCGGAGAGGCTGAGCATGAACGCCTTGTCGAGCAGGCGGGTCTCCGCGCCGACCTTGTCGCCCGCGCGCTGGTAGTTGCGGAACCCGTCCGACTTCGGCTCGAGCACCTCGAAGGACTCGACGTCGGTCATGTCCTGGGTGGCGTCGGTGCGGCCCGGGGTGAACGGCACCGTGATGTTCACGCCGCCGTCCTTGGCCGCCTTCTCCACCGCAGCGGTGCCGGCGAGGACGACCAGGTCGGCGAACGAGACCTTGGCGTTGCTGGTCGCGTTGAACTCGGACTGGATCTCCTCGAGGCGGGCGAGAACCTTGGCCAGCTCGCTCGGGTCGTTGACCTCCCAGTTGCGCTGCGGCTCGAGGCGGATGCGACCGCCGTTCGCGCCACCGCGCTTGTCCGTCCGGCGGAAGCTGGACGCCGCGGCCCACGCCGTCGAGACGAGCTGCGAGATCGACAGGCCGGAGCCGAGGACCATCTCCTTCAGCGCTGCGATCTCCGCGTCGCCGATGAGGGCGCCCTCCTGCGCCGGAACCGGGTCCTGCCAGATCTGCGCCGGCGGGACCCACGGGCCCTTCAGGCGCGAGACCGGGCCCATGTCGCGGTGGAGCAGCTTGTACCAGGCGCGTGCGAAGGCGTCGGCGAACTCCTGCGGGTTGTCCTTGAACCGGCGGGAGATCGCGTCGAACTCCGGGTCCATCCGGAGCGCCATGTCGGCCGTCGTCATCATCGGCGCGTGCTTGATGTTCGGGTCGTGCGCGTCCGGCACGGTCCCGTCACCGGTGTTGCCGACCGGCTTCCACTGGTGGGCGCCGGCCGGGCTCTTCGTGAGCTCCCACTCGTACTTGTAGAGCGTCTCGAAGAAGCTGTTGTCCCACTGCGTCGGCGTCGGCGTCCACGCGCCCTCGATGCCGGAGGTGAAGGCGTCGCGGCCCTTGCCGGTGCCGTTGTTGTTCTTCCAGCCGAGACCCATGCTGTGGATCGGGCAACCCTCGGGCTCCGGGCCGATGAGGTCGGGGTTCCCGTTGCCGTGCGCCTTGCCGAAGGTGTGGCCACCGGCGACGAGAGCGACGGTCTCCTCGCTGTTCATCGCCATGCGGCTGAAGGTGAGGCGGATGTCGTGCGCCGAGGCGAGCGGGTCGGGCTTGCCGGCCGGGCCCTCCGGGTTGACGTAGATCAGACCCATGGAGACGTTGCCGAACGGGTCCTCCGGCATGTCGAGCGGGCCGTCGCCGCTGTAGCGCTCGTCGCCGAGCCAGGTGTCCTCCGGGCCCCAGTTGACCTCCTCGGGCTCGTACACGTCCGGACGACCGAACGCGAAGCCGAAGGTCTCAAAGCCCATGTCCTCCATGGCGACGTTGCCGGCGAGCACCAGCAGGTCGGCCCAGGAGAGCGCGTTGCCGTACTTCTGCTTCACCGGCCAGAGCAGACGGCGGGCCTTGTCCAGGTTGCCGTTGTCCGGCCAGGAGTTGAGCGGCGCGAAGCGCTGCTGACCGCCACCGGCGCCACCGCGGCCGTCCTCGATGCGGTACGTCCCCGCGGCGTGCCACGTCATGCGGATGAACAGCGGGCCGTAGTGGCCGTAGTCCGCGGGCCACCAGTCCTTCGAGTCGTGCATCACGGCGATGACGTCGCGCTTGACCGCCTCGTAGTCGAGGCTCTCGACCGCCTTGGCGTAGTCGAAGTCCTCACCCAGCGGGTTGGACGCCGGCGAGTTCGTGTGCAGCACCGACAGGTCGATCTGGTCGGGCCACCAGTCCTTGTTGGTGCGGGGCCTGGCCGTCTTCGGGGTCGGTGAGGCCAACTTCGGGTTTTCCGACTCAGACACGAGGGTCCTTCTTCCTTTGTGTTTCCGGGCGATGAGCGGTCGTGTTTCGAGCTCAGTTCGTGGTGCCGGAGGAACTCCGGCGTGCGTCGGGTGCGCACGTGGGGCAGAGGCCCCAGTAGATGACCTCGGCCTCGTCGAGGACGAAGCCGTGGTCGTCCGACGCGGTGAGGCAGGGAGTCTCCCCCACCGCGCAGTCGACGTCGGCGACGGTGCCGCAGGAGCGGCAGACGACATGGTGGTGGTTGTCCCCCACCCGCGACTCGTAGCGCGCCACGGAGCCGGCCGGTTGGATCCGCCGGACGAGCCCGGCATCGGTCAGCGTGTGGAGCGAGTCGTACACGGCCTGGTGCGAGACATCGGGGAGCTCGACCCGGACCGCGCGAATGATCGAATCGGTGTCGGCGTGCGGGTGGGCGCACACCGCGCGCAGCACGGCCACCCGAGGTCGGGTGACGCGGAGCGTGGCCTCGCGCAGCATCTGGGGGAAGTCCAAGATCGTCGCCACGTGGCCGAGTCTTGTCGCTTTTCTTGAAACAGTCAAGAATTCTCCGCGCGGCGCGGCCGACCTCACACCGTCCCGTCGGTCGGTCCGATTTGGCAGGATCGGATCCGTGACGACGCCTTCCGCACTCCACGTCGACCGCGGTGGGTCCGGCGCCCCCACCCTCCTTCTGCTGCACGGCATGGGAGGGTCCGCCGCCCTGTGGAACCCGCTGGCCGAACACCTCGCGAAGGTCTGGCCCGGGTCGTGGGTCGCCCCCGACCTGCCCGGCCACGGCCGCTCGGGTCCGGACCCCGCGGGCGAGTACACCTATGAGTCCCTCGCGGCTGCCGCGGCCGGCGTCCTCGACCCCGGTGCCCGGGTCGCCGTCCTGGGTCACTCGCTCGGCGGCGCGATCGGGCTCGCGCTCGCGGCCGGCGACTTCGGTGTCACCGTGACCGGCGTCGTCGGCGTCGGGATCAAGGTGCGCTGGAGCGAGCAGGAACTCGCGGGCGCGCAGGCATTCGCCGCCCGCGGGGCGCAGGTGTGCGCGACGCGGGACGAGGCGGCCGAGCGCGCGGTGAAGGCCGCGGGCGTCGCGGGACTGTTCCCCCTCGAGGCGCCGGAGGTCGACTCCCTGGTCCACCAGGTCCGCGACGCCTGGCGGCTCGGGTTCGACCTGCGTGTGCTGACGGTCGGCGCCCCCGACATGACGGGGTGGCTGGCGACCACGGCGGCCCGGGGAATTCCCGCCACGCTCGCCGCCGGCGAGGGCGATCCGATGTCCCCACGGGAGCACCTGGCGGAGCTCGTCGCGGAGCCGGTCATCCTGTCCGGACTGGGGCACAGCGCCCACGTGGCCGACCCGACGGCCCTGCTCCCGCTCGTGGAACGCCTGACCGGGAGCTGAACAGCGGGGCGGGGCGGGATACACCCCCCTCCACACGGGTACGTTCCGCGGCATGGTCCTGCCGAGTGTCGTCGTGGTCGACGACGCACCCGAGGTGCGCGCTCTGGTACGGACCGTGCTCGAGGTGTCGGACCGGTTGACGGTCGTCGGCGAGGCGGCGGACGGTGCCGCGGCGGTGAGCGTCGTGGCCGAACTGCAACCGGATCTCGTCCTCCTCGACGTCTCCATGCCGCGGATGGACGGACTCCAGGCCCTTCCCAGGATCCGGGAGGTTTGCCCCACCAGCCGCGTGGTCATGTTCACGGGGTTTGCCGAACAAGGTCTGGCCGATCGCGCCCGTGCCCTCGGCGCGATCGCCTTCCTCGAGAAGTCCGCGTCCCCGACCGACTTGGTGGAGACCTTGCTCGATGCGGTGTCCACCGGTCCGCTGCCGGTCTCCCCCTCCTTCGCGGCGCGGGCCGAGCGACTCGACGCCGCCGTCCTCACCGAGCATCTCGAGCGGTTCCGCGAGGTCTTCGAGGACGCTGCGATCGGTATGGCGACGATGACGCTGAGTGGGCATCTCGTGCGGGTGAACGGGACGCTCGCCGACCTCGTCGGTCGCCCGGTGGAGGACCTCGTCGGACTGCGGTACGACACCCTCGCCGGTGCGGACCTCGCCGCCGAACCCCTGCGCCGGATCCTGAACGGCGAGGACGTCGTCCGCGTCGAGCACGACCTGGTCGGCGGCGAGCGCAGTGTCGTCGCCACGTTCGTCAGCGTGCGCGACTCTCAAAGCCGCCCGCTGTACGTATTCCTTCAGATGCAGGACGTCACCGCGCAGCGCGGGACGGAGGAGGAACTGCGCCGCAGCGAAGAGCGCTTCCGGCTCCTCGTCGACGCCGTGCAGGACTACGCGATCTTCATGCTCACCACCGACGGCATCATCGCGAGCTGGAACGTCGGGGCGCAGCGGATCAAGGGGTACACCGCCGAGGAGATCGTCGGCCGGCACTTCCGGACCTTCTACCCGCGGGAACAACAGGAGTCGCAGCACCCCGAACGCGAGCTCGAGTGGGCGATCCGCGACGGACGCTACGAGGAGGAGGGCTGGCGCCTCCGGAAGGACGGCTCCCGCTTCTGGGCGAACGTCGTCATCACCGCGGTGCACGACGCCGACGGCCGGCACATCGGCTTCACCAAGGTGACGCGAGACATGACGGAGCGTCAGGAGATGCTGAACAACCTCGCGTCGATGAACCGGAAGCTGAAAACCGCCGCCGACCAGCAGGCCGACTTCCTGGCCGTCACGGCTCATGAGCTCCGCACGCCGGTCAGCGTGCTCGGTGGGTCGGCGAAGCTGCTGTCCGAGCACTTCGACGAGCTCGCCGAGACCGACCGCGCGGAGCTCTTCGAATCCATGGGGAGCAGCGCGCTGCGGCTGCGACGTCTGCTCGACGACCTGCTCACCGCGTCGAGGCTGCAGTCGGGCACCGTCGAGTTCCGGGTCAGCACGACCGAGCTCGCGCCGCTGCTCGCCGCCGCTGTCTCCCGCGCCCAGGGCTCGAACCCGGGTGCGCGCATCACCATGGCCGTCCCGCCGGACCTCGTCGTCGACGTGGACACCGACCGCATCGCCCAGGCGGTTGACAACCTCATCGACAACGCTGTGCGGCACGGGAAGCCCCCCGTGCAGGTGACGGCCGTGGCCACCGCGGACGGCGTCGAGATCTGTGTGAGCGACGCCGGGGCCGGGGTCCCCACCGCGCAGCGGACGCAGCTGTTCCAACGGTTCGCCACCGGTCAGCGTCGCACCGGGACGGGTCTCGGTCTGTTCATCGTGCGGGAACTGGCCCGGGCCCATGGGGGCGAGGCGCGGTACGAGCCGCCGACCGCGGACCGGCCGTCCGGGGCCTTCGTCCTCGCACTCCCCCGCGCCGACGGTCCCCCGCCCGCCGGTCCCGACGCGGCAGAACTTCTGGCCGAGGCGGAGCGGCCGAGCGCGTGAACCTTTCTGAAACGCCCTCACTCATCCGGGTCGTCCTGGTCGACGACGCCCCGGACATTCGGCGGCTGTTGCGGATCTCCCTTCGCACGCACGGCGGATTCGAGGTCGTGGGTGAGGCGGACAACGGCACCGAGGCGGTGGCGCTCGCCCGCTCGCTGCGGCCGGACGTCGTCGTGCTCGACCTCGGACTGCCGGACATCGCCGGCCAGGAGGTGCTGATCCAGATCCGGGCCTCGGTCCCGGAGACCAAGGTCGTCATCTTCTCCGGGCTCGAGACCGTCGATCGGGCCTGGCTCGTCGAGCACGCGGCCGGCTTCGTCCTCAAGCACACCGACCTCGAGTACCTGATCAAGCTGCTGGAATCGGTCGGCCGCCAGGAGTCGCGTCGGCAGGCGCAGTTCCCCCTCGAGCCGCAGCTGCGCTGCGTCGCGGCCGCGCGGCGGTTCCTGTTCCAGACACTGACCGACTGGGAGGTCACCGAGCTCTACGGGGACTCGGTGATCGTGGTCAGCGAACTCGTCACGAACGCGATCACGCACGCCCCGTCGCCGGGGGAGCTCCGCCTCTCGCTGCTGCCGGACGTGCTGCGCGTCGCGGTCACCGACGCAGGCACGGGCGCACCCGAACCCCGGCACGCGAGTTCGACCCGCGAGGGCGGCCGCGGCCTGTACCTGGTCAACGCGCTGACCTCGGCGTGGGGCATGGAGCCGCTGCCCGACGGCGGCAAGGTGGTCTGGGCCGAGGTGACCCGCGACGCGGTGGTGCCGGAGCCGTGAGCGGATCAGAGCATCTGTCGGCGCTCGAGACCGCCGAGCTCCTCGAGGAACTGACGGCGAGCAACGCCCGCTTCGCCCAGATCGCGCGGACGCTGCAGCGGAGCCTGCTGCCCCCGGTGCTCCCGACGCCGGAGGGGCTGGACCTGTGCGGGGTGTTCCACCCGTCGCGGGAGGGCCAGGACGTCAGCGGCGACTTCTACGACGTCTTCGGGGTCGGCCGCGGTGATGATCTCGTCCTGGCGCTGGGCGACGTGTGCGGCAAGGGCGCGGAGGCGGCGGCGATCACCTCGATCGCCCGCCACACGATCCGCGCGGTCGCGCCCGACCTGCGGTCACCCGTGCAGATCCTCCGGCGCCTGAACGACACGATGCTCGGCCACGACATCGACGAGCGGTTCTGCACGGTGGTTGTCGCCCGAGTGACCCGCATTGTCGACGGGGTCCGCCTGACGGTATGCACCGCGGGTCACCTCCAGCCCTTCGTGGTTCGGGCGGACGGGACCATCGAGCGTGTCGGCCTGCCGGGGTCGCTGCTCGGGCTGTTCGCCGACATCCGGTTGTTGGAGGAGACCGTCCAGCTGCGGCGCGGCGACATGATCGTCGCGTTCACCGACGGGGTCACCGAGGCGCGCGACGGCGACGAGCAGTTCGGCGAACGGCGAACCGAGGAGATCCTCGCGGCATCTGCCGGTCTGTCGGCGACCGAGACGGCGGGCATCCTGCTCGACGAGGTCCTGCGCTTCGCCGGCACGAGCGCTCGGGACGACATCGCGATCCTCGCGCTGCGCGTCCCGCCGAGCTGATCCCAGCCCTGACGTGACGTCAGGTCTCGTAGGCCTCCATCGGGCCCCCGACCTCGATGCCACGGTGTGTGATCCGGTAGCGGCGCACCTCGGGCTCGTGCGCGCTCGCGCGCGTCTTCAGCACGGTGACAGCGCGCTTGATCTTCGACTCCGCCCGCACGTACTGCAGCAGAATCACGTTGTCGCTCATGTTGGAGACACCGAGCTCGGAGAGCCGGTTGAGGTGGAACAGGTCCGGCACCTCCATCGTCAGGAAGACGCTGACGCCGCGGGTCGCACACCGCTGGACGAAGGAGTAGACGTACTCGCGGAACCGGATGGGATCGGGCGAGGCGTGGGCGAGGTCGCCCAGGCTGTCCACCATCAGCCGGCTGACACCGGTCCGCTCGACGGTGTCCAACACCGTGTGGACCCACTCGTCGACGTAGAGGTCGACCGACGAGCGGTAGAGCACCTCGATCTGAGGGTGTGACAGATCCCAGCCGAATCCGGATGCGGCGCGCGCGAGCTGCGTCGGGTTCTCCTGCAGCGTGGCGATCAGGCCGCGTTCGCCGGCGTCGGCGCCGGCGACGATGAAGCTCAGGCCGAGCACCGTCTTGCCGACACCCGACGGCCCGGCGGCGAGTGTCGAGGAGCCGGGCCAGTAGCCGCCGGTCATCGAGTCGAGCACCGAGATGCCGGAGGTCAGGCGCTCGGCGCTGACTTCGTACTCCGCCCGGTCCGGCACGTCGGCCAGGCGGGGGAAGACGTGCAGGCCGTCGGCCGACAGGCGGTAGCCGTGCTGGCCCGACATGAAGTCGCTGCCCCGCAGCTTCATGACCTGCAGCATCCGCATCTGGCGCTCGGAGGTCATGGATGACGTGAGCGAGATGATCGCGTCGGCGACCGCGAATTCGGGTTCGCGGCTGATCTCTTCCGCGTTGTACTCCCCGACCCACAGCGCGGCGGCGCCGGTCGCGGAGAGCCGGGCCGCGATGTCGTGCAGGAACCAACGGAAGTCACTGGGCTCCTGCGCGAACGCGTGCAGCGCCTTGAAGCTGTCGATGACGATCAGCGCGGGCCGGTGCTGGGCGATCACCGCCTCGAGCCGCTCGACGAACGCCGGCAGCCCGCGCTCGTCGAGCACCCCGCCGAGGTCCTCGTAGAAGGCGTACTTGCCGATGGCGTCCTCGTCGAAGAACGACAGGCTTCGGCCGTAGCGGAGGATTTTCTCCATCGGCTCGGAGACCGTGGAGACGTAGAGCGAGGGGCGTTCCGGAGTCGCGTTCGCGAACACGATCTGCTGGGCGAGGAGCGTCTTCCCCGTCCCCGGATCCCCGGTGATCATCGTCAGCGCGTCGTTCCAGATGCCCCCACCGAGCACCTGGTCCAACCGGGGATGGCCACTGGACAGTCGTGCGGACACCGCGTTCCTCCCGTCCTCGCCCCGCGACCCTAGCGGCCCGCGCGGCCCGCCGGGGGACCTGAGGGTGGTGGAGACGGGGGGACTTGAACCCCTAACCCCGGCTTGGCGTCAGGCCGGCCACACGACCTCGAGGATCTCGACGCACCGCTGCTGTTCCAGGATCAGGTAGACGGCGAACCCGGCGCTGGTCTGCTCGACCCGGTACACCTAGCCTCGACATTTCGCGTGTGAGCGGTTGAGTTCGGCGCGTTAAACACGGAAGTGCCTGTCTGGCACGGGATTCTGGGCTTGTCGAAGGTCCAAGATCGCCGAGCCGGAAGGCACTCCGTAGGTGAAGGGTAGCCGGGTTCGTTCTGTGCCCCGTGTTGAGGCTGGCGGCGAGTCGCTGATCTCTTCAGCGGGTGGGGCGTTGCTTTTGAAGACCGCGGTGGTCAGCGGCTTGGCCGGTGCCCTGTCCCGGGGGTTGGCGCCGTGGCGGGCGCACCGGGCGGTGCACGACCCAGGCAAGACGGTGCTCGATCTGGTGGTCGCGATCGCGTTGGGTGGGGACTGTCTGGCCGATCTGGCGTTGGTGCGCGCGCAGCCGGAGCTGTTCGGCCCGGTGGCTTCGGACCCGACGGTCAGCCGACTTATCGAAACCCTGGCCGCAGATCCGGACACGGCCAAAGCCACACTCGGCGCGATCCGTGCCGCCCGCGCGCAGGCCCGGGCGTGGGTGTGGTCACGGGTCGATCCGTGGGCTGGTCAGGACCGCCCGGTGCTGGATCTGGACGCCACGCTGGTCGGGGCGCATTCGGAGAAGGAAGGAGCGGCGCCGACCTTCAAGCGCGGGTTCGGGTTCCACCCGCTCCTGGCCTTCGCCGATCACGGCCCGACCGGAACCGGCGAGCCGTTGGCCGCGCTGCTGCGCCCCGGCAGTGCGAATGCCAACAACGCCGCCGATCAGATCGCAGTCCTCGATGCCGCACTCGCCCAACTGCCCGAAGCGGTGCGGGGCGGGGTGCTGGTGCGCGCCGATAGCGCGGGCGGGGTCAAGGACTTGCTGAACCACGTGCATGAGCTCGGCCTGGAGTTCTCGGTCGGGATCGCCGCCCGTCAACCGGTGCTCGATGCCCTCGCGGTCCTACCACGCCAGGCTTGGCGCGCCGCCCTCGATGCTGACGGGTGCCCGCGCCCGGGCGCGCAGGTCGCCGAACTGACCCGCTGGCTGCCGGCCTCCTTCACCGGATGGCCGCCCGGCATGCGGGTGATCGCCCGTCGCGAGGAGCCCCACGTCGGTGCGCAGCTGCGGATCACCGACGCGGACGGCTGGCGCATCACTGTGTTCGCCACCAACACCCGCGGCTCTCGTCTGGCCGATCTCGAAGTCCGACACCGGTTACGGGCCCGGGCCGAGGACCGCGTCCGGACGCTGAAAGACACCGGCGCCACCAACCTGCCCTTGCACTCGTTCACCAAGAACGAGCTCTGGCTCGAACTCGCCCAGCTGGCCACCGAGCTGTTGGTCTGGACCCAGCTGCTGGCCTGGCCCACCCACGCGGCCCGCCGCTGGGAACCCAAACGTCTTCGACTACGCCTGCTCAGCGTCGCCGCCCGCGTGATCACCACCGGCCGTCGGCGCACCCTGCGCCTGAACTCCCGATGGCCCTGGGCCGATCTGATCACCGGCGGCCACCAACGACTGACCGCCCTGACCTGAACCCAGATCCCGTCGCGACGAACACCCCGGAGAACCGGCGAACACAACGCCGGCGGACAACAGTGCCCAGGACTCCGACCAACGCCATCGACTACCCGCTCGCTGGGAACCGGCTGGTCACGAAAGATCGAGGCTAGGACGGCGGGTAGCGACGGGCTTCGGTCACCGCGACCGGTTCGTCCTCGGGCGTGGACAACTCGGCATGTGGCTCTTGGCCAGATGACGTTGCGGCCGGATCGCCGCCCCACCGACCACCGTCGATGAGTTCACCGAGGCCGTGATGCTCCGAGACGAGGTACCTGGCTAACCCGGCGCCGGCGAAGACGTACAGCCGGACCGCGCCGTTTGGATTGTCAGGGTTGGAGGGCCGCCCGCTCCACGGTGCCGTCTGCAGTACCACCCGCAATTCGGCGAACGCGTTCAGCGCCTCGACTGGCAATGCGTCGATCTGCTCTTGGACGTCATTGCCGACGTCAACCCGGTGCACCGGCAGCGCTACAGCCGCGCCTCGGTAACCGCGACCGGCTCATCCTCCGGTGGCACGACGCCGGTCAGGAGCTCGGCGGCACGGCGAACGACCCGGCGATGTTCAGCGGGATCGCGGGTGACCCAAGAGCGCAACCGCCAGTTCTCCACTGCGTCCATCACCGGAGCCAGGTCCAGCGACTCGGCGGCCTGGTCGAGGGCAGCGCGGTAATCGCGGTCGAAGGCGTCGCGGTACTCCGGATGTCCGGGACTCGCCCACGAACACGTTGCGCGACGAATCTGGACTACCTCGATGGTCCATCAGATCTTGATGCCTAGGTGTGTTCGATCTTGGCTTCTTCAGCCTGCGAAGCAGGCTGTCCGTTCCGTCACCGGATGTGAACGGACGTGGGGACGCCGATGCGACGGCGGGGCTCGGTGCTGGCCGATGTCGTCGACCCCGCTCTCTTCTGCGACCGCACCCAGCCCGGCCGCCCCAACGTTCAGGAGGCGACCCAAGAGGCGGGTGCGCGGGTCTTCCCGGGCGTGAGCGAAGCGAGCCCCGCGCCGGCCGGCTCCGCCACCCGGAGTTGGGTTCGTCGGGGCCGCGTCAAGGACGCGCGACGATCACCTGGTCAACCCGGGAAAGGCCACCTGCCCACTTCTGCGCGGACGGCTCGATGTAGCCGGCAATCCGGAGCGCGCACCGGTGGCTTTCGACGAGGTTCATCGTGTGGATGGGCTCGTAGTGCGCGATCCGATTCCTCAGGGCGTGAAGCGCGACGACATCGTTGCGCAGCACATGGCGACGACCATCGGGAAGATGCGGAAAGGCGGGCCGGAGCTGCGGCCAGAGCTGCGCCTGGTGTCGGCGCTCGAGCAGAAATCGCCAAAACCCAAACGGGAGCTCCGCGATGATCCGCCCCTCGGTTTCCGTGGCGCGGAGCCGGGATCGCGCCTTCGCGACGTCGAGCACCGCCTGAGGTGACAGGCCGGTTGCGGGGTGGTCGAACCACGCGCCGGGACGCCCAGCGCGTCGATGCCACGCAGCGAGCCGGGCGTGGATGGTGTTCCGGAGCAGCACCTCGATTACACCGATGAGCTCGTAGAACGCGCCGGCCACGGCGATGTTCCACTCGTACAGCGCGAGGGCCGCGTCGTGGTCGCCTGCCGCCCTCAGGTACGGGCGGAACCGCTCGACGGAGCACCAGCGGGCGATCTCCACAGCGCTGGGCCGGTCGTTTGACAATGCGCTCAACGGCGATCATCCTCGTTGGTGAAGACCCCGGAACGATCCCTGCGCTTGCGCACATCACCGGGGTTACTGCTTTTGTCCGGGCCACTTTGGACGTTCCATCCGACTACCGAGAATCTCCGCCGCTCGTCGGTCGGACTCCGCAACAAAGGCCGCGTAGACCCGCAGGGTCGTGACACCTCCGTCGCCGAGTAGTGGCGCAGGGCGTGGAGGTGGGTGTTTATCCCGAGGCCGGCGCACATGCGCGAGTACCGGTGGGTGACGCCGCTGGGGTCGTACGGCTCCGACTGATCAGGCTTGTACGAGAAGAGGTACGACTCGTCCAATGCGTCCAACCGAAGTTCAATCGCTTGGACGTCCCAGGGGGCCCGGTGTTCCTGGAGCACCTCATCGTCTCCGCGTCCAACGCAATCCGGCGCATCCGGTGGGTCTTGGTGTCCTTCTCGATAACCCGGCTGCCCACTTTCACGATGCCGCGGCGGACGACCAGGGTCTCGGTGTCGAAGTCGACGTCGGACCACTTCAGCGCGAGCAGCTCGCCGCGACGCAGCCCGGTCACCATCACCAGCCACACGAGGGTGCCCCAGTCGACGTCGACCTCCCAGGCCGCCGCGAGGATCCGGGCGGCCTGCTCGGAGGTCGGCGGGTTCGGCTGCGGCGCGGGCACCCGTGGCTTCTTGGCCACCGAGGCCGGGTTGGTCGCAATCCAGCCCCACCGCACCGCGGCCGCGAGGGTGCCGCTGATGATGAAGTGGATCCGGTTGATCGTCGCGTTGGCCATCGGCCGGCACGAGTGCGGCGGGCAGGACCGCACCACGCAACCCGCCGAAGCACAGGAATGCTCGACCCCGGCCGACAGCCGGCCCGGGGGCCGCTTGTGCAGGGTGACCTCGCACTCATGTTCGCCGGCCACCCGGTGGTCGCGGCGTTCCTCCCCGGGCCGGCAATGCGCCCCGGCAAAGCCGGAGGTCGGCGTCGAAGCGCTCCAGCAGCCGCGGGGTCAGCCTCGAGAGCGGCACGTCGCCGAGTACGGGCCCGATGTGGTTGCGGACGTAGGCCTCGTACGAGCGACGCGTCGTCTCTTCGAGCTCCTGGACCTGGAGCCACTCGGCCAGGGCGACCGAGAACGAACCGTTGGTCCGGGCGATCCGGTCGGCGTCACGCTCGGCGCGCATCCGGTTCAGCGCCTTGCGTGCCAGGGCCTGGGTCGGGTGCGTCTCGATCGCGGAGCGCCGGCGACCGGTCAGCGGGGTCGGCGTCGTTGACAAACAACGAGGCCTGCCACGAGTTCCCGCGCCTGCGCAGGGAGCGTTCGGGGCGGCGAGGCTGCGAGGAGGCCGACATGGCCGGGACCGTAACACGCAGTCAGACTCGCAGTCCGTAATTTTTTTACGGGTACTGCGAACTACGTTCCCGCAGGTGAACCGTGGTGGAGACGAGGGGACTTGAACCCCTAACCCCTGCCTTGCAAAATCGCCGCGGCATGTCCGTGGGGGTCCGACCAGCCGCCCGGAGTGCGTGCGCCAAGGTGCTTCCGGGTTGTTGGCGTCCGTTTACGTCCGCCTCCTTGGCAACCGCTTGGCAACCAGCGCGGCGGTTGGGGCCCCTGCACCACCGCTCCGTGCGCCAGAGCCCAGGGCCGAATGCCGCCCACCACGGTCGGCGTGTCCGCGCCACTCAGGCCATGATCACTGGCGAGGCTCGGTCGATACCCTCTGCACTGCACTTCCGCTTAGCCTAGTCCCGTGCCGAGCTGTCGCCTGCTCGCGTGATCTGCACCGTGCCAAGCGCATCCACGGCAATCGACGGACAGTCTCCTGCTGCCGAGGTGCACTCCGTTGCAGTACGTGGATCCCCGCCAGGCACCCGCTCCGAACCTTCCCGCCAGGTGATGAGCACTCCCCGGAGGTCACAGTCCGCCTGAGCAATCGTGAGTGGGAGCGCGTTCTTCTTGAGTGTGACCTTCCCCGCTGGATTCCCGCACGCCGGCTTCATCTCCGCAGGAACAGCGCCCGGGGCGAAGGTGGGCCGCGCAGCGGGCTCTGGGGTGGAGTCGGAGTCGCCGCAAGCAGTCAGCGCGAGCAAGACCACAAGGGCCAGAGCAGGAACGCGCCTGCACGTCATTGGAATCGGTCCTCCTTAGTCGACTCGCCGGGCGATCTGCCAGGCGGCGGTGGAGAGCAGCACCAAACCCCATACGGCGGCCGCAACGTACGCCACAAGCGGTTTGAGTTCAGTCGTGAACTGGGGCGCGAGAATCTCGGAACGGGCCATGGTGACCAGAATGCCCGCCGGTGAGGCGCTGGCGACGGCGCCCAGCCCAGGGGCGTAGTAGGCCGCGCCCAGCAATAGGCCACCCACGGCAAGCACCGCGAAGTAGAGCAGGACGGCCGTCAGGGTGCGCGTTGCCGCGACACCGAGCGGGTAGCCGAGTGCGGCAGCCGCAATTCCCAACGCAACGGCCGCCACGAACGCCGATGCGCTCGGCGAATGAGCCGCGACGCCTGTCGGTGGTTCAAGCGAGCTGCGTTGCGCAAGTGCGCTGATCGCGCCCCCCACGCTTCCAGCCAGTGCGCACAAGCCGACTTGTCCAACGGCGGTACGGAACTCGGCGGCTCTCACGTGAACCTGCGACCGACCCTGGGCATGTGCCACCGCCCGAAAGCCGGATGTACCCCCAGAAGCGGCTGCATTTGCTCCCAACACCACTGCCCAAAGAGGGGATGCGACCAGCGCGCCTACCAACCCCAGCGCCGCGCCGGCGACCAGTCCTGGAGCCCGAGGCTCGCCCAGGAATCCCGTCGGATAGGTAGCCCCAAGACCGCCGAGCGCGATCCCAATAGCGACGAGAACTCGCGAAATGGGGTTGCGGGCAGACTGCACGATCGCGACGGGCAACCGAACCTGTGGCTTACTCATCGCGGCCGTCGACCTCATGGCGCGATCGTCGCTTCCAGCGTCGGTCCGGCGATCGCTTGGATCAGCCAGCGCTCACCGACTTGTTCGAAAACGATCTGGAAGGAGGCTCCCGTCGCGCGGACATTGCCGGTCTGAAATGGCGAGGCGAATCGAACCCAGAGGTTCGTGATTGTCGGGAACAGCATGGACGAGGTCGGCTCGACTTCGATCGAGGTCGCAAGCCTCAGGACTTCGGCGGCATCCGGCGGAGCGGCACTCGCCTCAAAGCTGGGCGCAAACAACTCCTCAGTCTGGTCCGCCCTTCCCTCCTTGGTCAGTTCCGCCCATCGACTCGCGACCTGGCGCGAATCCCACCCCGCGTCGTGTGCGTGCCGCCAGGCGGGGCGCCACTGCCAGGGCACGTCGTCGGCGATCGCTTTCGGGATGACGAGGCCGGCAAAGACCGCGACACCCACTCCAGCCGCGATCGGGGAAGCGCCCGCCAGGATGCGCACCCCGTCGCCGGAAACTCCGCTACGAATCGCGAGGGCGGCGAGAGCGAGCAGCCAGACGACGAACAGCAGCAAAGCACTTTCGGTGCTGATACGGCTCGGCTCAACACCTCTTGCGCCGAAGATGCCCCCGTTGCCGGTCAGTGTTCCGCGCAGCGAGCCAAAAGGAAGCCACGGCAGGACCTCAAGCAGCGAACTCGCTCGCTCCGCTAACGCACCAGTTACCGGCAGGTAGAGGGCGCTCATCGCAGCAACGGTCAGGATCGACGCGGTGAAGGAGCGGATCGCAAGCGCGAGCAAGGCGCCGAGAACCGCGGCGAGGATGTAGCACCCGAGCAATCGCGCCTGTGCCTGGAGAAGTTGACCGTGATCGATCGGAACGGTTGATCCCCAGTGCAGCTTCCGTCGAAGACCGTCGAAGAGTCCACCAATCGCGACCGCGAAGACGGTGAGCGCACGGGCCGCGATGCCGAGTGAGGCTGCGAGCCAGATGCAGCTGGCGACGCGTTGGCGGATGCCCACCCCGGACGAGTGCCACGCGTCAGCCACCACCTCGTGGCCCGCCGCGGCGACCAGGCCCGCGAACATGGCGCCGAGCAAACCGTAGGTCAGGTTGGCCGAGACGGTACTTACGACACTCCCGCCTACTCCTGGGGGGGCCGTGCCGCCAGCCGACGCGGCGTCGAGCACACAACCGGCGAAGGTTGCGAAGATCAAGATTCGAACCAGCGGGCGGTTGAGCACAGCGGCATACTCAGCGCGCGATGGCAACCCGAGGCGCCTTGCTTGGTTCATATCCCAGGCCCGTCGGGCGTCTCAGCGCTGAGAGTCCTACCGGACTGCACTTGGATCACCCGAGCTGGCAGCCGGGCCAGGAACTCGCGGTCGTGGGTTGCGGTCAATGTGGCGAGCCCCCCGGCGTGACGCTCCGACAGGATAGCTACGAGGAGGGAGACTCCGTCCTGGTCCAGAGCAATAGTCGGCTCATCGAGGACTAAGAACCGGGGTTCTCCAGCCAGAGCACGAGCGAGAGCCAAACGTTGACGCATACCCCGCGAGAACTTGCGCACGGCCCGTGAACCAGCATCCGACAAACCCACGCGTTCCAACAAAGCCGAGACGGTCTCGCGATTCGGGGCGAATGGCCGTAGGTTGCCGGCCGCGTCGAGCCAATCGAAGAACTCGGCCTTGTCGGGTACGTAGCCGACGGACGTCGGTGGTGACAGGGGCGAGACTTCGCGTCCGAAGACTATGGAGCGTCCAGTGGAGGCTCGGACCAATCCTAGGACGAGGCGGATTGCAGTGGTCTTCCCTGACCCATTAGATCCCAGCAGGGCGACGCTCTCGCCGTTCGAGACATCGATGTCGAACGGGCCCAGGTGGCGCTTGCCGACTCTCAGGGTTAGTCCCCGCGCCGTGAGTGGTGGGCTGATCGCCCCGTCTCGGGGGCCAACCGGAGAATCGGAGAGCAGGGCTCGCTGTCCTTCGATGACCGGATCTAGTTCACGCTTTTCACCCACGACACCCCATTCCCCCGTACGAACCACGCGGTGCCGGCTGGCGTGCACCCCGAGATTCTCGCCTCGGGTAAATCGATCGATGCGCCGCTGACGGGCAGGAGTTGTGCACCCGCCTCGCTCTGTGCCAGTAGGGCTCCCGTTCGTGTGCAGAACTCTGTGGCCACGATTCCTTCCGGCAGCTTCGTGGTCGATACCGCGCCGCTGGCGGACAGTCTCGTGACGTGGCTGAGCGGGGACTCGGGCCCGCCTTCGGACCAGACCGTGGCGAACTTGCCGTTGCTGACAATGCAGCCCGAGGGCCGGCGCAGATCGGGAACAGAAACCGAGCGGAGCTTGCCGCCGAAACCTCCGCGGAGGACCTTGGCGCCCAGTTGACCTGGGATGACAAAGGCAACGTCGCTGCCGTCATCAGAGATGCAAGCCGCCGCCTCGGTGACGGACTCCAGATCGGAAACCCAGGCGGGCTCAACAGCATCGGCAGCGACGTCAGGCCCGTCAACCTGAACCAGCCGCAGCTCGCCCGCGCGAAGGGCGCTGACCCGCGAAATGGCCACAGCCCGCCCGCCGGTGGTCACCGCCATCGCTGAGTACCGCTGCTGGTAGGTGGTGAGGGGCAACGTGGCGACGGGGGCGGTCTCAAGGTCGTCGGCCGAAAGCCCGGCCGAGCCGAGTAGCCGTAGCCGTAGCGCACCAGAAGGAGAGTCCGTGGCAAGGACGGTGGCGTCCGGTACGAACGCCGCGCCCGGCGCCCCCGCTGCGAGACTCAAGGGTTCCGAGATCTGGACGGGCTCACGGACGGCGTCGCGCACGACAGAAAGCGCGCCTTTTGCGTCAGCCACGAGCACGTCCGGGCACGTGACACAACCCAGGGGAAGCTCGCCAGCCTCAAGTATCAGCTTCCAGGGTTTACGGGTGCCATCTCGGCGAATCCCGATCGCTTCAACCGTCCCGGACCCGCTGGCACGAAGAACCACGGCTCCGGTGTCGTCGACGAGCGCCGCGAACGGAGCCGGCCCTTCTTGCGCCGCCGAACTGTCGAGTGGTGGAGCGGTCGAACCGGCAGAAGGCTTGCTGGCGGCGACGAGGACTGCCAGTCCTAGCGTCGCCGCCACGGCAAGCCGGAACGCGGCGCTATCGCCCTCGTTCCGTGCTCCTGCGCCCATGAACCACGATTGTTACCAGGTCGCGGTGTCCAGGTCGAGGCGCGGGTCCGGACCTTCCTTGTCCGCGTAGGCGTCAATCTGAACCGACGTCTGACCCTTGTAGGTCTTGGCGTTGGGAACGTTGCGGTTGAACCAGCCGACGTTGGCGTCACCCGAGTCGGGCGACTTCCACTCCTTGGTCCCGCTGCTGAAGCCGGTGGCGACCTTGTAGATATTCTCGTCGTTGCGGGCCCCGTACTGCAGACCCGGCGAAACCGTGTACTGGATGTCGTAAGAACTGATCTCCCAAAGGACCGCGCTGTACGACGAGTAGTTGATCCGGGCCTGCGCGCACCGGTAGCCAGCCTGCTCGATGCCCTGTCCGTTGAAGAAGTACTCCTGGGAGCAGTCCTGGCCGGTCAGCTTCTGTGCCGCGGTCGCAGCGCCGGCGCCGCCGAGGACGGCAAGGGCCGCCGCTCCTGCGATGACGGCGACCTTGCGTGAATGTTGCATCGCTTACCTCCTAAGTGACTTGGTTGATCGCCGCCTGTGGAGCCAGATGTGGCGCGGATGTTCCCCGACGCCTTCGTGCCTGGGCAGGCCGGTCTGCGGCTTTGATGCATCACCCGGATAGCGGGTTGCGCTCGAGCGCGCTTTCCGTCCGAAGGTCTGGGGACTCCTCCACCGAATGGCCGAGGAATCGAGCCAGCTTCAGGATGAGAGCCCGTCCCGGTGATGTCTTTCGACCTTGAGGCCCGGGGCCTTCGTCCGTTGTGGGCAGGACCTTCGCCCTCGCGACCCTGGGAAGGCGGAGGCCAGCCGGCTGGCGTCCTCTGGAAGGGCACGCCCCCCGCGGATGTGCTCAACTACATCCCCAGCCGGCCGCTGGGGGTCGAGATCAATGACGGCGGTCGAGAGCTTGTGTCGGGTCACCTGGCGCGCGACACCGCGCTGGACGTTAGGTTCGGGTAGAGGTCAGCGACGACCGGCATCCCGTCGGCGGCCGGAGAGGTAGCGCTGAGCCCAGTCGGGACCACGGGAGCGATCTCCAGCCTGACCGCTGGAGCGGCGCGTTCCGTCGACGGTCTTATCGACCGACGTCGGATCGCCGGTCTTGGGCGGCAGTTGCCGCGACCATCCTGCCGTGGGGGCTATCCGCCTACCCTGCAGCTGATCACGAGCGGCGTCGGTCCGCCGCCTCGCCGAGCTGCCCGCCGGTGTTCGGCGACCGCCGATCGTCCTCAAGCTGATGGACTGTCACGAACTGACCCGGACAGGCCTGGCCCCGGTCGAACATCGGCGGCTGTCTCTGAACTGACGTCTAATCAGAAGCGCTAGACGCAAGGCCAAAGCCAACGGCCAGATTCCAAGGCCAAACCGAAGGCCAAGACCGAAAGGCTAAACCGCAGCACTCCTCTTGCTCGTCCCGAGCCCGCGCGCCGCCGCCTGCTCGATCTGGCGCCAAACGCGCACACAGGGAGTGCGTGAAGGTCGTCGATCTGCTCCCCGTTCTCGACCACAGGTACCGCGTGGACCTGCTTCGCGACGGGCTCGTCATCGGCGTCGCAGGCGGTCGCGTCGATGTGGAGGCCTCAAGACGCCCACATAGGGGTGTGTGGCTGCAGCGACGCCGATCGCGGACCCGAGTTTGGGTGGCCCTGCGCACCCTCATCAGGGGTGTGCAGGTCTCCTTCTGCGTTCCGCGCGGCGATCGCCAGCCCGTCGTCGGGCTCGGCGATGACGGGGGCGGCGGGGCGGTGATGCCGCGGTGATGTCGATCTCGCGGCTGTCGGCGGGAGCGGGCTACCGCTACCTGACCCGGCACACCGCCGCCGGGGACGCCCGCCCGGGCCCGGGGCAGTCGCTCACGGCGTACTACACCGCGACCGGGCTGCCGCCCGGCCGCTGGACCGGTGCCGGCCTGCCGGGCATCGGCGCCGGCGACGGCAGCGGCCTGCGCCCCGGGGCGGTGGTCACGGAGGAGGCAATCGGCCGGTTGTTCGGCACCGGCCGGAACCCGGTCACCGACGAACCGCTCGGACTGGCTTATCCCCGCTTCAAGACCGTGGCGGAGCGGATCACCGAACGGGTCGGGCGGCTGCCGGCGGACCTCACGGACCCGGAGCGGACGGCGGCGGTCGCCGCGATCGAGGCCCAGGAGCAGGCCAAGCCGCAACGCTCGGCCGTGGCGGGGTTCGACTTCACCTTCACCGTGCCCAAGTCGGTGTCGGTGTTGTGGGCGCTCGCCGATCCCGAGCTCGCCCACGCCGTGGAGCAGGCGCATCACGACGCCGTCGATGCCGTGCTTCAGGTGGTGGAGGAGCGGTTCCTGCACACCCGCACCGGGGCCGGGTCAAAGATCCGCGTCCCCGCCCAGGGCGCGATCGCCGCCGCCTTTGATCATTGGGACACCCGTGCCGGGGACCCGAACCTGCACACCCACCTCGTGATCGCGAACAAGGTCCAAGGCCCGGACGGGAAGTGGCGCGCCGTCGACGGCCAAGTCCTGTTCGCCGCGGCCGTCGCCTGTAGCGAGATCTATGACAGCGTCTTGGCCGACCTGCTCCACGCCCGCCTCGGGGTCAGGTTCGGCTACCGGGACCGGGGGCCGCGGCGCACCCCGGCGTTCGAGATCGCTGGCATCCCGGATGCGCTGATCGCCGCGTTCAGTTCCCGCTCGCAGGCGATCGGCGCGCACACCCAGGCCCTGGTGGCCGCGTTCACCGAGACCCATGGCCGCGAGCCGGACCGGGTCGAGGTGTTGCGGCTGCGCCAGCAGGCCACCCTGGCCACCCGCCCGGACAAGCACCTCACGCCACTGCCGGAACTGCGGGCCCGGTGGCGGGCCACCGCCGAGGCCGTCACCGGCCGACCGGTTGACACGATGCTTGACACCGCGATTGCCCCAGCCATCCACACGGCGGTTTCCCCGAGGGTTGCCGGCGGGGTGGACCGGCCCCTGACCAGCGCGAATAACCCGTGGGCAAGCGGACGGGCAAGCGGGGTAACCGGGTGGGCAACCGGGACAACCGGGCGGGCAAGGATCCGGTCAACTGGGGCTGCGGACGATCCCGGCGTGCCCGAAAGGCTGTTGGACCGCTACGCCGACGCCACGATCGCCGCAGTGGCGGCCCGGCGTGCCACCTGGACCGGCACGAACGTGCTCGCCGAGGCCGCCCGGGTCACCCGCGCGTTGCGCCTGCCCGACCCAGCGGCACGAATGACGGTCCTGGACCGGGTGGTCGCGGCCGCGCTGGAGCGATGCGTCGCGTTGGACCCGCCGGCCAACGCGGCCGGACTGCACCGCGATACGAACCCGGCCAGCCCGGCACTCACGTCCTCCTCCGACATCACCGCTATCGGCACCGTTGTCGGCGCCGGCGGCGGCACCGGGGTGGGTCGTCGCGCGGATGCGCCCGAGCCGGCCTACACGACCTGGGAGATCCTGGCCGCCGAGGCCCGGCTGCTGGCCGCGCACACCGAGTTCTCCGCTCCGGTCGCGGACCCGCGCCCGATCAAGGTCGCCTCCGCCCGGAAGATGCCGGGCGTCCCGGGGCTGTCCGCCGACCAAGCCCGCGCCGCGGCCACGATCGCGACCTCCGGGCGCCGGGTCGAGGTCTTGGTCGGGCCGGCCGGGACCGGCAAGACCCATGCCCTGTTCGCGCTACGGGCGGCGTGGGAACTCACCCACGGCTCCGGCACCGTCATCGCGCTGGCCCCCTCGGCCACCGCCGCCCTCGCCCTGGGTGCGTCGCTGCACGTCGGCGCCGACACCCTCGCCAAGTGGGCTCACGAAACCCGACGCGACGACCACGCGAGCGGACCCCACCAGACGTACTGGCGACTGCAGGCCGGGCAGCTGGTCATCGTCGACGAGGCCGCGATGGCCGCCACCACCGACCTGGACCTGCTCATCACCCATGCGGGCAGGGCCGGGGCAAAGGTGGTCCTGGTCGGGGACCCGCTCCAGCTCGGCGCGGTCGAAACCGGCGGCGCGTTCGCGCTGCTGGTCGAGCAAGGCCACGCCGTCGAGCTCGAGCAGCTGCACAGGTTCAGTCAGGACTGGGAAGCCGCCGCCACCCGCCGGCTCCGCCTCGGGGACCCGGCCTGCCTGGACACCTACACCGCCCACGGGCGCCTGCACGACGGCCCCACCGAAGCCATGCTCGAGAAGGCCTACCGCGCCTGGGCCTCCGACACCGCGGCTGGCCGACACAGCCTGCTGCTCGCCCCCGACCGAGACACCGTCACCGCGCTCAACGCCCGCGCCCGCGCCGACCGGATCCGCGCCGGCGCGGTCGACCCCCGCAGCCAGGTCGCCCTGCACGACGCCACCAGCGCCGGAGTTGGGGACGAAATCGTCACCCGCCGCAACAACCGCCGCCTCACCAAGCCCAACGGTGAATGGGTCCGCAACGGTGACCGCTGGCACGTGCACGCCGCCCACCCCGACGGATCCCTCGACGCCTCCCCCATCACCGGCGCCGTCGACAGGAGTGATGGGATCCCCTTCGGCGCGGTGCGGCTGCCCGCGGACTACGTCCGCGACCACGTCGAGCTCGGCTACGCCGCCACCATCCACCGCGCCCAAGGCGCCACCGCCGACACCGCGCACGTCATCACCGGACCCGGCATCAGCCGGGAAGCGTTCTACGTCGGAATGACCCGCGGCCGGCACGCCAACCACGCCTACCTGGCGACCGACACCACCAGCGGCGAGTGGCACCACACTGACCCCACCGCGCCAGTGACGGGACGTCAGATCGCGGCCGGGATCCTGGCGCGCACCTGTGCGCCGGTCGCCGCCACGACCGAACTCCAACGCCGATACGCCGAGCACCTCCTCGCCCTCGACCGCGCCGACCGGACAGCGCCGGGCGCCATCGGCCCGCCCCCGCCACGCCGATATCCACGTCTCACACCACCGCCACCGTCGCTCGGGCACGAAGCCCCGGGTCGATAGCTCACACGACCGCAGCACCAAGAAGGGGAGGCCGACCATGACAGCAGCACAATCCCACGCCAGCACCTCTGGACAACGAGCTGTTATCCCCAGGCAGCGGGACAAGCTATTGCTCACGGCCGAGGAGGTGGCGCACGCTCTGGGGATCGGGCGCACCAAGGTGTACGAGCTGATGGCGTCCGGCCGACTGGGATCCGTGACCATCGGCCGGCTCCGAAGAGTCCCCGTGACGCATCTCGACGATTTCGTGAACAACCTCGGTTCGGAGGAGTCATGACGACGGACGGCACGTCACGCCGGCGCGCTCACGGCGAGGGCAGCATTTACCGTCGCGCGCGCGACGGGCGGTGGGTCGGGATGCTCGACCTCGGCTGGATCGACGGCAAACGCCGGCGGCCGATCGTCACCGGCGCGACCAAGGCAGAAGTCGTCGCGAAGCTGCGGCAGCTGCGCGGCGCCCAGGACAAAGGGGTCGACATCGCCGCGCCGCCGCGCACCTTGGCCGCCTGGCTCGACGAGTGGATGACCGACATCAAGGCTCTCGACGGCACCCGGCCCAGCACTCTCGACCGATATCGCATCGCGATCGACAGCCACATCAAGCCGGGCCTCGGGCAGATCCGGCTCGACAAGCTCAGGCCTCGCGATGTGCAGTTGTTCCTGGCCGCCCGCGCCGAGGTGGTCGCTCCGGCGACGGTTGTGAAGATCCACGCCGTGTTGCGCTCCGCTCTCTCGGACGCCGAACGCCTCGACCTGATCGCACGCAACGCTGCGAAGGCCGCGCGCTCACCGAGCCTCGCCAAGCCGGAACGCCGGGTGCTCACCGTCGAGGAGGCGAAACGCCTCCTCACGGCAGCAGCCAGCAACCGCCTCGAAGGGGTCCTCGTGGTGGCCCTGACCCTCGGCCTGCGGCGCGGCGAGATTCTCGGGCTGAGGTGGTCGGATGTCGACCTCGACAACCGGGTGCTGCACGTCCGGCAAGCCGTGCAACGGGCCGGCGGATCACTACGCATCGTGGAACCTAAGACGCACCGGTCCCGCCGGGTCCTCCCAATCCCCGCCGTCGCGGTGCCCGCGTTCGAACGGCAGCGCGCCCGGCAAGCCGCCGAGCGCCTCGCGGCTGGGCCCGCCTGGCAGGACAACGGCCTGGTGTTCGCCTCGACGCTGGGTACGCCGATGGAGCCTCGCAACGTGAACCGGCGATTCGAACTTCTGCGCGCCAGCGCTGACCTCGACTGGCTGCGGATGCACGATCTCCGGCATGCCTGCGCGACGTTCCTGATCGCCCACGGCGTCGACCACCGGACCGTCATGGAGGTCCTCGGGCACTCCACGATCCGGTTGACGATGGACACCTACACCCACGTTCTGGACGAGCGGCTACGTGCTGCCGCTGAAGCCATGGATCGGGCGCTCGGCTCACCCAGCTGAGCGGCCCAGATCGTCGCGAAGGGGGACCCACGGCCCCAGCCTGACTGCGGATTAGGCAACCAAGTTGGCAATCATGGGGCCGAAACGCCGGGCCGGGCCCGTGAAATTACAGGCGTTTGTACAGGTGAACCGCGGTGGAGACGAGGGGACTTGAACCCCTAACCCCTGCCTTGCAAAGGCAGTGCTCTGCCAGTTGAGCTACGTCCCCGGGATGCGCGGGGTTCAGGCTAGCGCCTCAACTTCTGCGGCGCGCCGCGGCTATCAGCCCGGGCGGATGGGCGCAGACACCCGCAGAAGATGCGAACGCCCCCGCCCGGACCGGGCGAGGGCGTCAGCGTCGGTGGAGCGTCAGCGCACCGGGTCGGTGGCCTCGGCCCACAGGTCCTGCTCCGCCTTGCCGGCCTTCAGCTTCTTGAACGCCAGCGCACCCCCGGCCGCTGCGAGCGCGGCCAGCACGAGCTTCTTCACGTCGTTTCCTCGCCTTCGATCGATGGAGAGGGCGCCAGGCTAACGCACGGGGGATCGGTCGGCGTGACCTGCACCACGCTGCGTCAGGCGCCGGCCTCGACGAAGCGCCGGAGCCCGTCGAGGGCCTCCGACATCAGCCCGGCCATCATCGAGGCGGCAGCCTGGGGTTCGACGTCGGCGCCGTAGACGACCAGGGAACCGTCGCGGTCGTCGAGGACGTCGATCGTGGCCAGGTGCGCCTCGATCGGCAGGCCCGAGCGGATCGAGTGCTGGAACCGGCGGAGAACCTGGTCGTTGGTGACGATCTCCTCGTGAATCACCGGCCCGTTGTGGATCTCGTACTGCCGGGTCGACCCGCTGGCCGACGAGCGCGCGATCGCGGGTACCCAGGACGCGACGGCGGCGGCGTCGCTGACGACCTTCCAGACGACGTCCGCCGGAGCGGCGATACGGGTATGGACTCGCACCGAGGTCATGGGCGGGCTTCCTCTGTTACCGAACGGTAGGTCTGTTAGCTCCATCCTGCCTCGTGCGGCGCAACCGTGCGTCGGGAACCCCGTAACGTCAGGGTTTCGACGTCCCGCGAGTCCCGGAGCCGATCATGGCAAACCAGTTCGAAACCCTCGTCTATGCGACGGACGGCCCCGTTGCCACGATCACCTTGAACCGTCCCGACGAGCTCAACACGATCGTTCCGCCGATGCCCGACGAGATCGAGGCGGCGGTCAACCTGGCCGCCCGGGACCGCGCGGTGAAGGTGATCGTCCTGCGCGGTGCCGGGCGCGCGTTCTGCGCCGGCTTCGACTTCGGCGACGGGTTCCACCAGTGGGACGAGGTGCTCTACACCGACGGCAAGTGGGACCCGGGCAAGGAGCTCATCACCAACAGCTCGCCGACGCTCGGGTTCGTCCCGAAGTTCATGAGCCTGTGGCACAGCCCCAAGCCGGTGATCGCGGCGGTCCACGGCTGGTGCGTCGGCGGCGGGAGCGAGCTCGCCCTGTGCGCCGACATCGTGGTGATGAGCGAGGACGCCCGGATCGGGACGCCGTACTCCCGGATGTGGGGCTGCCACCTCGCCGGCATGTGGATCTACCGCCTCGGGCTGGCCCACGCGAAGGAGCTGGCGCTCACCGGCCGGGCCCTGTCCGGGGTCGAGGCCAAGGCCCTCGGCCTGGTCAACGACGCCGTCCCGTTCGAGCGGCTCGAGGAGACGGTCTTCGCCCTCGCCGACCGCCTCGTCACCATCCCGCAGTCCCAGCTCACCGCGATGAAGACGGTCGTCAACCAGGCCTACATGAACATGGGCCTCGGGAGCACCCAACTGCTCGGGACGATGCTCGACGGGATGCTCCGGAACACCCCGGACGCGCTCGAGTTCATCCGCCTCGCGGAGCAGGAGGGCGCCTCAGCCGCCGTCGCGCGCCGGGACGCGCCGTTCGGCGACTACTCCCAGGGCGAGCGCCCGAATCCCCAGCACGTGCTCGACGTGCAGCCGCGCCCCTGAGCGGCGGGTGAAGCAGGGGTGGGCCTAGTCGGTCCGGCCCGGTCGCCGTCACGGTTGCCGTCGGCTGGGTCAGTCCGCGCCGAGCTCGCCGAGCAGTCTGCGGACGTGGGCGTCGACTTCGTCGACGATGCGGCGGACGGTGTCAAGGTCCTGGCCCTTGGGGTCGTCGAGTTCCCAGTCCTCATAGCGCTTGCCGGGGAAGATCGGGCAGGTCTCGCCGCACCCCATGGTGACGACGACGTCTGCTTCGGCCACGCCGTCGGTGGTGAGCAGCTTCGGTCGTTCGCCTTCCGTGCTGAGGCCACGCTCATGCAGCACCTGGACGACAAGGGGGTTGAGGGACTCACCTGGCTCGCTCCCGGCGGAGCGAGCCTCGACGCGGCCGGCGCCGTAGTGCTCGGTGAGGACCTTGGCCGCGAGGCTGCGGCCGCCGTTGTGGATGCAGGCGTAGAGGACGACGGGGATGTCGGTCATGACGGGTTCTCCGCGGCTTCGACGAGGTCGGCGGCGACCCGGCGCGTGTTGGGGTAGAGCGCAAGCACCGCGCCAAGGGCGAGTGCACCGCCGAGGACTTGTGCACCGACGAAGCCGGGGACGCTCGCGGGTTCGATGCCGGCGAAGGTGTCGCTGAGCATCCGGCCGACGGTGATGGCCGGGTTGGCGAAGCTGGTGCTGGAGGTGAACCAGTACGCGGCGGTGATGTAGCCGCCGACGGCGTAGGCGACCGACGCACTGCGGCCGGCGCGGACGACGCCGAAGATCACGACCACCAGACCGAACGTTGCCACGACTTCGGAGAGCAGGAGGTGCGCGTCGCTGCGGTCGCGGCTGCTGATGTCGACCGCGGACAGGTCGAACATCAGGTTCGCGATCACGACCCCGACGCAGCACCCGGCCACCTGCGCCGTGAGGAGCGCGGCCGTGCAGCGGTTGTCGATCGCGCCCAGCCCCCGCTCCACCAGCGTCACCACCGGATTGAACGCCGCGGAGACCGGGCCGAGGGCGAGGATCAGCGCGACCAGCACGGCACCGGTGATGACCGCGTTGGTCAGCAATTGCAGCGCGACGTCCTCGGTCAGCCGCGTGGCGGCGATTCCGGACCCGACGACGGTCGCGGCGAGCAGGGCGCCGCCGAGGAACTCCGCGAACGCTTTGCGTGCGAGCAGGTCCACCTCAGCAGCAGTTCGGGTCGATGATCCGGCAGAGCGCGCCAAGGTTGTCCAGCCGCGGTCGGTACCAGGTGTTCGTGCCCTTCTTCGTCCCCTCGATCAATCCCGCGTCGCGCAGTTGCTTGAGGTGGTGGCTGACCGTCGCCTCGGAGACCCCGACGGCCGGCGCGAGGTCGCAGGTGCAGACCCCGGTTTCCCGCTCGGCGATCAGCAGACTCATCAACTGCACGCGCACCGGGTCCGCGAGCGCCTTCATCCGCAGGGCGATTTCCAGCGCCGCGTCGGCATCGACGACGCCCGCGGCCAGCGGCGCGCAGCACACAGCTGCGGTGGTGTCGAGGACGGGCAGAGCCTTGGGCACGAAGCCAGGGTACGCGATCTTCGATGAATATCAAGTAACTACTTGACGAACGTCTAGCTTCGGCGCCACGCTGGCGGTCCTTCGATATTCGTCGAAGAATGGTCCTAGGGGGTTTCCAGTGACTACAGCGAGCAACGCCGGCGTTCCCGTCGCCGTGATCGGTGCTGGGCCGGTGGGCCTGGCCGCGGCCGCGCACCTCGCCCGCCGAAGGCTGCCCTACGTCGTCCTTGAAAGCGGGCCTTCGGTCGGGGCCGCGGTCCGGTCGTGGGCTCACATCCGCACTTTCACGCCGTGGCGGTGGATCGTCGATGCCGCGGCTGCCGAGATCCTGACCGCGGCCGGGTGGGCGATACCGGCCACAAACATCCCGCCCACCGGCGGGGAGCTGGTTGCGCACTACCTCGAACCGCTCGCCGCCGCGCTCGCGCCGCACGTGCAGACGGGGCATCGCGTCGTGGCGATCAGCCGTGACGGTCTGGACAAGGCCAAAGCGATTGGCCGGGCCGACCGGCCGTTCGTCCTGCGCGTCCGGCGCGACGACGGATCCACGATCGATGTCCGGGCGCGCGCCGTTCTCGACGCGTCCGGGACGTGGGGCCAGCCGAACCCGCTGGGCGCGGGACTGCCCGCGCACGGTGAGGAAGACGCCGCGGCACATCTGGTCGGGCCGCTGCCCGACGTCCTCGGCTGGCAGCGGTCTCGGTTCGCCGGGCGCCGGACCCTGGTCGTCGGCGCGGGCCACTCCGCCGCCAACACGCTGCTCAACCTCGCGCGCCTCGCGCAGGACGAGCCCGGCACCAGCATCGTCTGGGCGATCCGCCGACCCGCCCCAGGAAAGGCTTACGGCGGTGGCGAGGCCGACCAGCTCAGCGCCCGCGGTCAGCTCGGCACCGACCTGCGCGCGCTCGTCGAGTCCGGCGCAGTAGAACTCGTGACCGGGTTCACGGCCGGACGGGTCGAGGTGGGCGAGGAGTGCGTCAGCGTCGTCAGCACCGACGGCCAACGCATCGAGGGCGTGCACAACGTCGCCGCGGCGACCGGTTTCCGGCCCGACCTCGACCTGCTCCGCGAACTCCAGCTCGACCTGCACCCCGGCCTGGAAGCACCGCGCGCGCTCGCCCCGCTGATCGACCCGGCCTATCACTCCTGCGGCACGGTGCCCCCGCATGGGCACCGCGACCTGGCTCACCCCGAGCCCGGCTTCTACGTCGTCGGCATGAAGTCCTACGGACGTGCACCCACCTTCCTGATCACGACCGGGAACGAGCAGGTCCGCAGTGTCGTCGCCGCGATTGCCGGGGACCTCGAGGCCGCCGATGCCGTGCATCTCGAGCTGCCCGAGACCGGGGTCTGCTCGGTCAACGACCGCGGCGAGGACACCGCGGGCACCGGGGACGGCTGCTGCGGCAGCACCCCGGCCCTGGACGAGCTCACCGTGCCCCCCGGCGCTCACCGCGCCCGACCGGTCGGCCTCGCCGCGCAAGGGTTCTCGACCGGCCTCGCCGCGCAAGGGTTCTCGACCGGCGTCGCCGGTGGCGGTCAGGTCGCCGAACTCGTCCGCGAGGCAGCGGCGCCGACGCGTGGGGGATGCTGCACCGGATGAGCTCGTCCCGGACGACGCGCCCGCGGCGGCGCGACTATCCCGGCTGGCGCATGGTCTGGGCCCTGGCCGTCACCGAGACCATCAGTTACGGCGCCTTGTTCTACTCCTTCGCGGTGATGCTGGCGCCGATGCGCGAGGACTTCGGCGCCGGCACCGCGCAGCTCTCCGGTGCACTCACACTGAGTCTGGCCATCACCGGCCTCGCCGCCGTCCCGGCAGGGTGGTGGCTCGACCGTCACGGCGCCCGTGGACTGATGACCGCGGGGAGTCTGCTGGCCGGAGTCTCGGTGTTGGCGTGGTCGCGAGCGACCAACCTTCCGCAGATGTATCTCGCGTTCGTCGGGATGGGCCTGGCCGGGGCCGCGGTCCTGTACGAACCGGCGTTCGCGGTTATCAACACCTGGTTTGAGCGCGACCGGCACACCGCCCTCCTCACCCTCACCGTCGTCGCCGGGTTCTCCTCCACCGTGTTCCTGCCGCTGTCGCAAACGCTGGTCGCTGCCTTCGGCTGGCGCGATGCCGTCTTCACCCTGGGCCTGCTCGTCGGAAGCTGCGCGATCCCGCACTACGTCGTGCTCCGCCGCGCTCCCGCCGACCTCAGCCTGCGCGTGGACGGCACGTCGCTCGAACAGGCGCGCTCCCTCGATGCGGCCGCTGTCGCCGCCGCCATCAGCCGACCCTCCGACGCCCGCACAGCCTGGCGTGATGCCGCGGTCCGGCTGCTGACCGCGGCGGTGTTCCTGGAAACCGTCGCGATCACCGTCGTCGCGGTCCACCTCGTCTCCTACCTGCGCGACGACGGCTTCAGCGCCGGGGCCGCCGCCACAGCCGCAGGCATGCTCGGCGCTCTCCAGGTCGCCGGACGGGTCATGTTCAGCCGCTTCGCCCAACGTTTCGGGATGGGCCGCACCGCCGCCGCCATGGTGGGCGGCCAAGCACTCGGCGTCGCCGCCCTGTTCGCCTTCCCCCACCCGCTCAACGCAGCCGCGTTCGTGCTGCTCTTCGGAGCCGGTTTCGGCGTCATGTCCATCGCCCGGCCGGCCCTGCTCGGCACTTACGTCGCCCGGCCGATCTTCGCCTCGGTGTCCGGACTCCAAACCCTCGTGCTCAACGCGGGCCGAGTCGTAGCTCCGGTGTCGGCCGGTGCCCTCATTTCGTCAGCCGGCTACGGGCCCACCTTCGCCGCAGTCGCCGCCTGCGCGCTGCTGACCGCGGTGCTGCTCGTTTCCGCAGACCGCGCGGAGGCCCGTCGCTGAGCCGCCGCCTCGCCCAGAACGGTGAAGTTCCAAGGGTGATGCCCTCTTCGGCCGAGTCTCGTCGATCGCGTGCCGCGTCCTCGTAGGCGCTGTGCTCGTTCCAGGGACGGAACCGCAGGTCAGGGGTGGGCCTAGATGGACTTGAACCATCGACCTCTTCCTTATCAGGGAAGCGCTCTAACCAAGCTGAGCTATAGGCCCGGAGACCGGAGAAAGATACCCCAACGTCGAAGGCCCCACCCAATCGGATCGGGTGAGGCCTTCGAGACAGGTCTGACTACTCCTCTTCGGCGAGGGTGACCTCGACGCCGCCGACAAGGTCGGTGGAGATGTTGTACAGGTACGCGGCCAGCGTGGTGAGGGCCGTGATCATGACGATGTCGACCAGCGCCACGATCGTGGCCATGCCCAGCACGCGGGGCAGGGAGAAGAACGCGACGACGTCGAAGCCGGACGAGCCCTCCTCGCCGCTGATGTCGTCGACGGTGCTCGCGACGGTCGAGAAGAAGCCCATGAAGTCCAGCAGCAGCCAGAGCAGGGCGACCGCGACAAGCAGGATCACGCCGAGCGCGACCGAGAACAGGAACGAGACCTTCATCACCGACCACGGGTCGATGTTGGCGATCTTCAGGCGAGCGCGGCGCACGCGCGGGGCGCGGAGCGCGTCGCTGCTCTTGGTCCGGCCGAGCCGCGAGCGGGGGATCGGGGCATCAGACTTCAGCGGCTCCGCCTTCTCGCGCGCAGAGCCGGCGCGGGAGGGGGCGAGCGGGACCTTCTTGACCGGCTTCGCCGGGGGCGCGTCCACCACGGCGGACGCGGTCTTCGCCGGCGCGGACGAACCGGACGAACCGCCATTGGCGGACGCCGAGGCGTTGACCGGCGCGCTCGCGCTGCCGTTCGCCGAGGCCGGGACGCTGACCGGCTCCGCCGGCGTCAGGACCTCACCGTCGGTGACGGCCGGAGCGGCCACGATCTCGGGCTCGGTCTTGCGCTTGTCGGCAGTCACCGTCGCGGCCTTCGCCTCGACCTTCGACTTCTTGGACTCGGACTTGGACTCGGAAGCGCCGTCGTCCCCGCCGTTCTTGTCGGCGTCGGACCCACCCCGTCCGATGCCGAAGCGGGACAGACCCCCGCGGCCTTCCTTCGAGCTCATGGCTCAGTCCTCCCGATCGTCGGCGCCTCCCCCGGAGCCGCCCTGATCATCCCCGCCACTGTCGTCCGCCGTGGGCATCGACACCGAATCGGAATCTTCTTCCGTCCCGGTTTCGGAGTCCTCGTCCGAGGCCTCCGCGTTGCGCGCGATCGCTACGACACTGTCACCGTCGGCCACATTGATCAGCCGTACGCCCATGGTGGCACGACCGGTACGCCGAGGATCAGTACTTGTAATAACCGTTCGGATGACTCCGCCGTTCGAAGTGATGGCAAAAAGCTGCTCGCCTTCGGTCACGACCTGGGCACCCACGAGTTCGCCACGCTCGTCCGTTGTCTTCGCGGCCAAGGTGCCGAAGCCGCCGCGACCCTGGATCCGGTACTCGTCGCAGGCGGTCCGCTTGATGAACCCGTTCGCAGTAGCCACCACGAGGTCGGAGTCGGGCCGCACCAGCGCCATCGAGAGCAGGCTGTCGCCCTCCCGCAGCGCCATGCCGCGGACACCGCCGGTCGCGCGGCCCATCGGGCGCAGCGCGGTGTCGTCCGCCGTGAACCGGATCGACATCGCCTGCCGGCTGACGAGCAGCAGGTCGTCGGTGGGGGAGACCAGCACCGCGCCGATGACCTCGTCGTCCTCACGGAGGTTGATGGCGATGACACCGCCCTGCCGCGGGGAGTCGTACTCGGCGAGCGCCGTCTTCTTCACCTGACCGCTGCGCGTGGCCAGCACCAGGTACGGCGCCACCGAGTAGTCACGGAGGTAGACGACCTGCGCGATGGACTCGTCCGGCTGGAACGCGAGCAGGTTCGCGACGTGCATGCCCTTGGCGTCCCGCCCGGCATCGGGCAGTTGGTACGCCTTTGTCCGGTACACCCGCCCCTTGTTCGTGAAGAACAGGATCCAGTGGTGAGTCGTCGTCACGAAGAAGTGCTCGACGATGTCGTCCTGACGGAGCGAGGCCCCACGGACGCCCTTCCCGCCGCGCTTCTGCTCGCGGTACAGCGCCGTGGAGGTCCGCTTGGCGTAGCCGCCGCGCGTGATCGTGACGACCACGTCCTCCTCGGCGATGAGGTCCTCCATCGAGACCTCGCCCTCCCAGGGCAGGATCTCGGTGCGGCGCTCGTCGCCGTACTTCTCGACCGTGGCGGCGAGCTCCTCGGAGATGATCTGACGCTGCTTCTCCGGCGAGGCGAGGATCGCGTTGTACTCGGCGATGCGCGCCATCAGCTCGTCGTACTCGTCGATGATCTTCTGCCGCTCGAGGGCCGCGAGGCGGCGCAGCTGCATGTCGAGAATCGCGGTCGCCTGGAGCTCGTCGATCTCGAGCAGCGCCATGAGGCCGGTGCGCGCCTCCTCGACGGTGGGGCTGCGCCGGATGAGCGCGATGACCTCGTCGAGGGCGTCGAGCGCCTTGAGCAGCGCGCGCAGGATGTGGGCGCGCTCCTCGGCCTTGCGCAGGCGGTACTGCGTCCGCCGGACGATGACCTCGATCTGGTGCGCCACCCAGTGCCGCACGAACGCGTCGAGGCTGAGCGTGCGGGGCACGCCGTCGACGAGCGCAAGCATGTTGCAGCCGAAGGTGTCCTGCAGCTGGGTGTGCTTGTAGAGGTTGTTCAGCACGACCTGCGCGACGGCGTCGCGCTTGAGGACGATGACCAGGCGCTGGCCGGTGCGGGCCGAGGTCTCGTCGTTCAGCTCGGCGATGCCCTGCAGCTTGCCGTCGTTGACGAGCTCGGCGATCTTCGTCGCGAGGTTGTCCGGGTTGACCTGGTACGGCAGCGCGGTGACGACGAGCTGCGTGCGCCCCTTGGCGTTCTCCTCGACCTCGACGACGGCCCGCATCGTGACCGAGCCGCGGCCGGTGCGGTACGCGTCCTGGATACCGCGCAGCCCGATGATCTGAGCACCCGTCGGGAAGTCCGGGCCCTTGACCCGCTCGAGCAGCGCCTCGAGGAGTTCCTCCTTCGAGACCTCGAAGTTCTCGAGGTACCACTGCACGCCGGCCGCGACCTCGCGGAGGTTGTGCGGCGGGATGTTCGTCGCCATGCCGACGGCGATGCCGGCGCTGCCGTTGACGAGCAGGTTCGGGAACCGGGCCGGCAGGACGTCGGGCTCCTGCTGGCGCCCGTCGTAGTTGTCCGAGAAGTCGACGGTCTCCTCGTCGATGTCCCGGAGCATCTCCATCGCCAACGGGGCAAGGCGGCACTCGGTGTACCGCATCGCGGCCGCGGGGTCGTTGCCCGGCGAACCGAAGTTGCCGTTGCCGTCGACCAGCGGCATCCGCATCGACCACGGCTGCGCCAGACGCACGAGAGCGTCGTAGATCGCCGAGTCACCGTGCGGGTGGTAGTTGCCCATGACGTCGCCGACGACACGGGCGCACTTGTTGTAACCACGGTCCGGTCGGTACCCGCCGTCGTACATCGCGTAGAGCACGCGGCGGTGCACCGGCTTGAGGCCGTCGCGGACGTCCGGGAGCGCGCGCCCCACGATCACGCTCATCGCGTAGTCGAGGTAGGAGCGCTGCATCTCCACCTCGAGCGCGACAGGCTCGATGCGGTCCCCCGGCGGCGGGGGCGGGGCTGACGAAGTGTCAGATGTCAAGGAATCGCACGTCCTTCGCGTTGCGCTGGATGAAGCTGCGGCGGGACTCGACGTCCTCGCCCATCAGGATCGAGAACAACTCGTCGGCCAGAGCGGCCTCGTCGAGCGTGACCTGGAGCAGGATCCGGGTGGCCGGGTCCATGGTGGTGTCCCACAGCTCCTGCGCCGGCATCTCACCGAGACCCTTGAAGCGCTGGATGCCGTCTTCCTTCGGGATCTTCTTGCCGGCCTCGGCGCCGACCCGCAGCAGCGCGTCGCGCTCGCGGTCGGAATAGGCGTACTCGACGTTCGACTTCCCGCCGGGCCACTTGATCTTGTAGAGCGGCGGCTGCGCGAGGTACACGTGGCCGGCCTCGACGAGCGGCTTCATGAAGCGGAAGAGCAGCGTCAGCAGCAGCGTCCGGATGTGCTGGCCGTCGACGTCGGCGTCGGCCATCAGGATGATCTTGTGGTACCGGAGCTTGTTGATGTCGAACTCGTCGTGAATACCGGTGCCCAGGGCCGTGATGATCGCCTGGACCTCGGTGTTCTGGAGGACGCGGTCGATGCGCGCCTTCTCGACGTTAAGGATCTTGCCGCGGATCGGCAGGATCGCCTGCGTCATCGGGTCGCGGCCACCGACCGCGGAGCCGCCGGCCGAGTCACCCTCGACGATGTAGAGCTCGCACTTCTCCGGCTCGCGTGACTGACAGTCCCTCAGCTTGCCTGGCATGCCGCCACCGGTGAGCAGGCCCTTTCGCCCGCGCGCGAGGTCGCGCGCCTTGCGCGCCGCCATGCGCGCGGTCGCGGCATCGATCGCCTTGCGGGCGATGATCTTGCCCTCTTCCGGGTTCTGCTCGAACCACTGACCGAGCCGGTCGTTGAGGACGGTCTGCACGAAGGTGCGCGCCTCGGTGTTGCCGAGCTTCGTCTTGGTCTGACCCTCGAACTGAGGCTCCGACAGCTTGATCGAGACGATCGCGGTCAGGCCCTCGCGGATGTCCTCACCGGTGAGGTTCGGGTCCTTGTCCTTGAGGATCTTCCACTCGCGGCCGAACTTGTTGACCAGCGACGTGAGCGAGGAGCGGAAGCCCTCCTCGTGGGTGCCGCCCTCGTGGGTGTTGATCGTGTTCGCGAAGGTGAACACCGACTCGTTGAACGTGGTGTTCCACTGCATCGCGATCTCGAGCGCCATGTGCCGCTCGGTGTCCTCGGCCTCGAACGACAGGATCGTCTTGTGGTGCTCGCCCTTGGCGTCGTTGAGGTGGCGGACGTAGTCGACGATGCCGCCGGGGTACATGTAGCGGACCGACCGCGCGTGGGCGGGCTCGGTCTGCTCGATGGTCTCGTCCTCGAGTTCGACCGCGCGCTCGTCGGTGAGGGAGATCGTCAGGCCCTTGTTGAGGAAGGCCATCTCCTCGAACCGTCGACGCAGCGTCTCGAACGTGTAGTTCGTGGTCTCGAAGACCTCCGAGTCGGCCCAGAAGGTGACGGCCGTGCCGGTGCGGTCGGTCGTCTCACCCTTGGCGAGCGGGGCCTCGGGCACGCCGCGGCGGTAGGCCTGACGCCAGACGTACCCGTCGCGGTGGATCTCGACCTCGACCCGGGACGACAGCGCGTTCACCACGGAGACACCGACACCGTGGAGACCACCGGAGACCGCGTACCCGCCGCCGCCGAACTTGCCGCCGGCGTGCAGGACGGTGAGGACGACCTCGACGGCCGGCTTCTTCTCGACCGGGTGCTCGTCGACCGGGATGCCCCGGCCGTTGTCGACGACGCGGACGCCGCCGTCGGCCAGGATCGTGACGTCGACCTGGTCGCAGAACCCGGCCAGCGCCTCGTCCACAGAGTTGTCCACAACCTCGTACACCAGGTGGTGGAGACCGCGCTCGCCGGTGGACCCGATGTACATGCCGGGGCGCTTGCGGACCGCCTCGAGACCCTCGAGGACCTGGATCGCGCTGGCGTCGTAGGAGCGCAGTTCGCCGTTGTTGTTCGGCTGGGCCGACGACTCTGCCGCGGGGGTCGGGCCGGAGTTCGGATCTGCGATGGTGCCGGTCGCCGTACTGTTGCTGTCGACCACGAAAGCCGCCGTTCCCTCCGTCGAGCCCGGTCCGGCCCGGAAGGCCGACACCGCGCGTGTTCGGTTCCAGTCTACCGGTCCGGGGGGACACTCTGGCGCCGCGACGGCCTCTGGACGCGTCACAGGCGCGTCGAACCCCCGTTTGCGTGTCCCCCCACACGGGGGAGGGTCGGACCGTCAGGACGGGCGGTGCGAAAACGTACGGTCTATACCCAGGAAGTTGTCCCCAGGTGTGGAAAAACCTGGGGGTTCCCGGTTCGGCTCAGCCGTAGGTGTCCCGTGGACCGCGCCCGTCCTGGACCCGCAAGCGGCCCTTGCGCCAGCTGGGACCGGTGGGACCCTTGACGTCGATCCGCAGCACGGAGCCGTGCCCGAGCTCCGTGTTCAGGCGCCGCACGATGTCGGGCGCGAGCAGGCGCAACTGGGTCGCCCAGGCTGTGGACGACGCCCGGACGATCAGCACGGAATCCTCGTAGGAGACCGGTTCGGCGTGGGCCGCGATGTCCGAGCCCACGATCTCGGCCCAGCGATCCATCGCGTTGCCCATCGCGGCGGGGACCTCCCAGCCGCGTTCGGCGATCAGGCCGGCGAGCGCGTCGGAGATCAGCTGGGGATCGCGCGACCCACCCGTCCGGCGCTCGGCCCGGCGGGGTGCGCTGCGCGCACCCGGGGTGCGCGCCCGCTCCCGCGCGGCGGCGCGCGCCTCCGCGAGCGCGGCCCGGGCCAGGTCGATGCCCGACGTCCCGGCGCGGGCGCCGGGAGGGAGCCCGGCCGGCGGGTCCGGGGATTCGGGGGAGACCGGCACGTCAGCAGACACGGCGCACCTCGCCGGCCATCACGTCGTACCGGGCGCCGGAGAGCTCCTCGGGGACGTCGCCGGGCACCGCGGCGGTGATCAGCACCTGCTCCGCACGGCCGACGAGCTCGGCGAGGCGCGCGCGCCGCTGCGCGTCGAGCTCGGCGAACACGTCATCGAGGATCAGAACCGGGTCCATCCCGGACGCCCCGGTCTCGCGCAGCAGTTCGTAGGACGCCAGGCGCAGCGCGAGCGCGTACGACCACGACTCCCCGTGGCTCGCGTAGCCGCGCGCGGGGAGCGGGCCGAGGTTGAGCACGAGGTCGTCGCGGTGCGGTCCGACCAGCGAGATCCCCCGGTCGAGCTCCTGCGACCGCGCCGCGGAGATCGCCTCGAGCAGCTGGGCGGAGAGCAGATCCCGGTCGGCGCCGAGCTCGATCTCCGGGCCGAGCGAACTCTTGTAACTCATGGTCGCGGGCCCCCCGCCCGAGCTGACCTCGTCGTAGGCCTTCGCGACCAGCGGCTCGAGCGCCGCGACCAGCCGCAAGCGGGCGGCGAGCAGGTCGGCGCCGGCGGTCGCGAGGTGCGAGTCCCACACCTCGAGCGTCCGCAGGTCGCCCTTGCCCGAGCGCACGGTCGCGCCGGCGGTCTTGAGCAGCGCGTTCCGCTGCTTGAGGACCCGGTCGTAGTCCGCCCGGACGCCGGCCATGCGCGGGGACTGCACGGTGAGCAGTTCGTCGAGGAACCGACGCCGTTCGGAGGGGTCGCCCTTGACGATCGCCAGGTCCTCGGGGGCGAACAACACGGTGCGCAGCAGGCCGAGCACCTCACGGGGGCGCGGCACGTCCGCGCGGTTGATCCGGGCCCGGTTCGTCCTGCCCGGGCGAATCTCCAGTTCGACCAGCGCACGGCGGTCGTCCCGGACGATCCCCGCCCGCACGATGGCGCGCTCCGCACCGAGGCGCACCAGCGGCGCGTCGCCGGCGGCGCGGTGGCTGCCGAGGGTGGCGAGATAGCCGATCGCCTCGACCAGATTTGTCTTTCCCTGGCCGTTGAACCCGATGAACGCGCAGGCGCCGGGCACCAACTCGATCTCCGCGGCGGCGTAGGACCGGAAGTCCGTCAACGCCAGCGAATCGAGGTACACACCCTCATTGTCCGTCCCGGCGCCCGGCCGGGCGAGACCGGTGCGGAGTGTCGGACGTCCGATTCCGGCGGCCGTCGTGGCGATTCGTTCAGCCGACCGGCGGAGTGACGTCCGCGCCGGGCGCGTCGGCGCCCTTCTCGACCGAGCCGGCGGCCGAGGTGACCGCGTGGCCGCCGAACTGGTTGCGCAGCGCGGCGATCACCTTCATCGCGGGGGAGTCGTCCTGCCGCGACCCGAACCGCGCGAACAGCGCGGCGGTGATCACGGGCAGCGGGACGGCGTGGTCGATCGCGGCCTCGACGGTCCAGCGGCCCTCGCCGGAGTCCTGCGCGTAGCCGCGCAGCTCGGAGAGGTCGTCGTCCGCCTCGAGCGCCCGGTCGAGCAGGTCGAGCAGCCAGGACTGGATGACCGTGCCCTTGCGCCAGGACTTGATCACCGCGGGGACGTCGGTGACGACGTCGGACGCGGCGAGCAGCTCGTAGCCCTCGGCGTAGGCCTGCATCAGGCCGTACTCGATGCCGTTGTGGACCATCTTCGTGAAGTGACCCGCGCCGACCCCGCCGGCGTGGACGAATCCGAACTCGCCCTCGGGCTTGAGCGCGGCGAAGATCGGCATCAGCCGCTCGACGTCCGGGTCGGCGCCGCCGACCATCAGCGCGTAGCCGTTGGTCCGGCCCCACACACCGCCGGAGACACCCACGTCGACGAACCCGATGCCGCGGTCGCCGAGGTGGTTCGCGTGCTCGAGGTCGTCGGTCCAGCGGGAGTTGCCGCCGTCGATCACGACGTCGCCGGGGGAGAGCAGCTCGGCGAGCGTGTGGACGGTGGCGGTCGTCGGGCTGCCGTGCGGGACCATCACCCACACCGCGCGGGGCGCGGCCAGCGCGTCGACCAGCGCCTTCAGGTCCCCGACGTCGGACTTGGTCGCGTCGTGATCGAATCCCACGACCTCGTGCCCGGCGGCGCGAAGCCGCTCGGACATGTTGCCGCCCATGCGGCCCAGCCCGACCATCCCGATCTGCATGTACCTGTGTCCCGTCCGTCGTCCGTACGCACTGCCCCCGAGGGGCTCCCGGTCCGCTCGTGCAATTACCCGGAGAGACGGACCGGCATGAGCAGGTGACGGTACTCGCTGCTCTCCGCGCCTCCGTCGCCGGTGGAGCCGGTGATGACGGCCGGCTTGGTCGAGGTGGTGAACGCGAGCCGGGCGTGGGAGGTGTCGAGCGCGCCCAGACCGTCGAGCAGGTAGGTCGGGTTGAACGCGATCGCGATGTCCGGCCCGTCCAGGCGCGCCTCGAGCGCCTCGGACGCCGACGCCTCGTCACCCGAACCCGCCTCGAGCACCAGCTCGCCGGCGGCGAACGACAAGCGGACCGGGGTGTTCCGTTCGGCGACCAGCGACACGCGACGGACGGCCTCGAGGAACGGGGCGGTCTCGACGGTCGCGTACGAGAGCGACTCCGACGGCAGCAGCGACCGGTACTTGGGGAAATCCCCCTCGAGCAGGCGCGACGTGGTGCGCCGACCGCTGCTGGCCAGACCGACCAGACCCTCACCGGCGGCGCCGGCCGAGAGCGCGAGTTCGACCTCGCCGTTCATCGACTTGGCCGTGTCGGCCAGCGTCTTGGCCGGGACCAGCGCCTGTGCGGAGGTGCCGGGCTGCTCCGGCTTCCACGCAAACTCGCGGATCGCCAGGCGGTAGCGGTCGGTGGCCGCGAGGGTCACCGTGTCGCCCTCGATCTCGATCCGGATGCCGGTGAGGATCGGAAGCGTGTCGTCCCGGCCGGCCGCGACCGCGACCTGGGCGACCGCGTGCGCGAACACGTCGGCCGGCACCGTGCCGGAGCGGGTCGGCATGTCCGGCAGCGTCGGGTAGTCCTCGACCGGGAGCGTCAGCAGGCTGAATCGCGCGCTGCCGCAGACAAGGTTGACCTTCGTGCCCTCGACGGCGAGATCGACCGGCTTGTTGGGCAGGCTCTTGCAGATGTCGGCCAGCAACCGGCCGGACACGAGCGCCCGACCCTCGGCGGAGATGTCGGCCGAGACCTCGGCCCGGGCGGACACCTCGTAGTCGAAGCCGGACAACGCCAGCCCGTTCTCGTCCGCCGACAACATCAGGCCGGCCAGGACCGCCACCGGCGGACGGACCGGAAGACTCCGGGCGGTCCACGCGACCGCCTCGGCCAGAACGTCACGTTCGACCCGGAATTTCACCGGTCACCGCCTCCACTAGTCCGGGCGAACCCGGGTACAACCCCGTTGTCAGACCTCGCGGACTTCGCGACCCGAGGCTGGAACCGGACGGCCCGCCGGTACGTCATAGCGCGCAAGTCTGACAGGCGAGGATCTCCCCAGATGCTCCCGGTTCCAGGCTTGTCGTGTCCATTCTCCGGAGATCGAGAAGTAGTCGTTCTTCTTAGGAGCGGTGGATTGTGTGGACAGCCGCATCTGCCCAGGTCAGCGAGGGGCCGGCGTCCACGGGCCCTGTGAACAGCCGGTGGGCGGGCCGTGCACGAACGAACCGTTCGAGCGCTCGAGCCGGAATCGTGCGATTCGTCCCCACGTTCGATGCACAGCCTCGTCCCCGGATCGTTCACCGGCCATCCACACCGAGCGGTCGACAAACGCCGAACGGTCACTCTCTTAGACACTTTTCAGCATCCACAGGGTTGTACACACCTGTGGGTTGGTGACAAAGGCGACCCTCAGGCTCGGCACAGCCGCCCGGGGACGGCGCCCGCCGGTGCTCAGGCGTTGCGGGTCTGCTGCTTGATCCGGTTCGTCAGCTCGGTGACCTGGCTGTAGACGGAGCGACGCTCGGCCATGAGCTGGCGGATCTTGCGCTCGGCGTGCATCACCGTGGTGTGGTCGCGGCCGCCGAAGGCCTGGCCGATCTTCGGCAGGGACATCTCGGTGAGCTCGCGGCACAGGTACATCGCGATCTGGCGGGCCGTCACGAGGACGCGCGAACGGGACTGCCCACAGAGGTCGTCGATCGAGATGCCGAAGTACTGCGCGGTCTGGGCCATGATCGTCGCGAGCGAGATCTCCGGGCCGGTGTGATCCGGAATCAGATCCTTGAGGACGATCTCGGCGAGCGAGAGGTCGACGACCTGCTTGTTCAGGCTCGCGAACGCGGTGACGCGGATGAGCGCGCCCTCGAGCTCGCGGATGTTCGCCGAGACCTTGCCGGCGATGTACTCCAGGACCTCCGGGGGAGCGTCCAGGCCCTCCTGCGCGGCCTTCTTCCGCAGGATCGCGATCCGGGTCTCGAGTTCGGGCGGCTGGACGTCGGTGATCAGGCCCCACTCGAACCGGTTGCGGAGGCGGTCCTCCAGCGTGACCAGCTGCTTCGGCGGCCGGTCGGAGGTGATGACGATCTGCTTCGAGGAGTTGTGGAGCGTGTTGAACGTGTGGAAGAACTCCTCCTGCGTCTGCTCCTTGTTCTCCAGGAACTGGATGTCGTCGATGAGCAGGACGTCGACGTTGCGGTAGCGGGCCCGGAAACTTTCTGCCCGACCGTCACGGATCGCGTTGATGAAGTCGTTCGTGAACTCCTCCGAGCTGACATAACGGACCCTCAGTCCGCGGAACAGCCCCGAGGTGTAGTGCCCGACGGCGTGGAGCAGGTGGGTCTTGCCGAGGCCGGAGTCGCCGTAGATGAACAGCGGGTTGTAGGCCTTGGCCGGCGCCTCGGCCGCAGCGACCGCCGCGGCGTGCGCGAACCGGTTGCTCGAGCCCGTGACGAACCGTTCGAAGACGTACTTGGGATTCAGCCGGGCGTCGGTGTCGGTGTTGACCTCCGCCAGCCGGACGCCCGGGGGGTCGCTGAGGTCACCGCCGGCGACGCGGTCGCCCTCGCCGCCCTCGTCCCAGTCCTCGTCGTCGGCGGTGCCGGGGGCGGCGTCGACGTTCGCGCCCTCGTCGACGGTCACCGCGATGCGCACGTCCTGGCCGGACTCGCGCGCCAGCGCCGCGGTGAGCTGCTCCCGCATGCGGGTCTCGATGATGTCGCGGGCGAACTCGGTCGGCGCGGCGAGCACCGCGGTGCCCTCGACCAGCGCGATCGGCCTGGTCAGGCGCAGAAAGGCCCGGTGATTCTGCGGCAGGTCGGCGAGGGTGGGGTCGAGCAGGGCGCGGTTCCAGAGCTGGGTCAGGTTCGGATCGTGGTCCGTCACGTCAGCGCCCTTCAGCGGTTCGACATCGATCCCCGGTTGTGGGGGGATCTGGTGGATTATGTCGGTTCGTGCAAGGCCTGCCGAGCCTCGTCCACAGACCGATCCACACCCTGGGGACGAGTGTGCGCACCGGCCGGTTTGACCGTCCGCGAGGGGGGTGCGTACCGTGTCCAGGTCGCGCTCGCGGTGGCGTGGAACTACGCGCGCCCGCCGGTGCCCGTCGCGACCCCAGACCCAGCAGGAGTGTCCTCGTGAGCAAGCGCACCTTCCAGCCGAACAACCGCCGTCGCGCCAAGACGCACGGTTTCCGGCTGCGCATGCGGACCCGCGCCGGCCGGGCGATCCTGACCGCGCGCCGAGCCAAGGGCCGCGCGCGCCTTTCCGCCTGATCGCGGACCATGCTCCCCGCCGGGAACCGGCTGCGCCGCGCCCCGGACTTCGCTGCCGCCGTACGCGGTGGCCGTCGCGTCGGCCGTTCCGCGCTGGTCCTGCACCTGCGGGAATCCGCGGCGCCGGCCGGGCGGGCCCTGCCGCTGCCGCCCCGTGTCGGGCTCGTCGTCGGGAAGACGGTGGGACCCGCGGTGACGCGCAATCGCGTCAAACGCCGGCTGCGCGAGGTGGTCCGGCCCCGCCTGGACGCCCTCTCGCCCGGTTCGATCCTCGTCATCCGGGCGCTCCCGTCGGCCGCGGCCGCCAGCTCTGCGGAGCTCGGGGCCGAGCTCGACGCCGGCTTGGCCCGGCTGCGGTCGCGGCGATGAGGTCCGGGCGATGAAATACCTGTTCATGGGCCTGATCCGGCTCTACCAGTGGACGGTCAGCGCCTGGCTCGGCCCGGTCTGCCGGTTCTACCCCTCGTGCTCGCACTACGGGTACGAGGCGTTCCGCGCGCACGGCACGTTGCGTGGTGGCTGGTTGACGGCCCGTCGCATCGTCCGGTGCAACCCCTGGAACGCCGGTGGGCTGGACTTCGTGCCCGAACCGCGTTCGCGTAGATTTCGCAGTTCACAGTCAGTCCAGGGAGTCACCCGGTGAAGATCTTCGAACCGCTGTACGACGCCGTTTCGTGGATCATTCTGACGTTCCACACCGGGTTCGACAGCCTCGGCCTGAGCCCGAGCTGGTCGTGGTGCCTGGCGATCGTGTGCCTCGTCGTCCTGATCCGCATCCTGCTGATCCCGCTGTTCGTGAAGCAGATCAAGTCGATGCGGGCGATGCAGCAGCTGCAGCCGGAGATCAAGAAGATCCAGCAGCGGTACAAGGGTGACCGGGAGCGGACCTCCCAGGAGCTGATGAAGCTCTACAAGGAGCACAACACCAACCCGTTGGCCAGCTGCTTCCCGATCCTCGCGCAGGCGCCGATCTTCTTCGCGCTCTACCAGGTGCTGAACAAGGTCTCCAAGGAGCAGGCCATCGGCGTGCTCGACCTCGAGGACGTCCGCAGTGCCCGGGACGCGGTGTTCCTCGGCGCCGGCCTGGACGAGAAGTTCATGGGCGCCGACTCCCTGACCGTTCAGATCGTCACGGTCATCATGATCCTCGCGATGAGCGGGTCGCAGTTCTACACGCAGCGCCAGCTGATGACGAAGAACATGCCGGCCAGCGCGATGGAAGCTTCGCCCTTCATGCGTCAGCAGAAGGTCATGATGTACCTGTTCCCGATCATGTTCGCGGTGTTCGGGATCAACTTCCCCGTCGGCGTCCTGCTCTACTGGCTGGTCTCGAACTTCTGGTCGATGGGCCAGCAGATGTACGTCATCCGGCGCATGCCCGCCGTCGGCAGCAAGGCGCACGACGCCATGCTCAAACGGCAGGAGAAGAAGGGCAAGAAGCGCCCCGACGAGGCTGTGACCAGCCCGTCCGATGATTCTGACGGTCCGTCATCGACGCCCTCGGGCCCGTCCGCGCCCGTGCGGGCGCGCGGTCCGCAGCCGGCGAAGAAGGCGGCCGCCAACGGGACGCCCGGTGTCCGGCAACAACCGCAGCGCCAGCCCAAGAGCAAGCGCGCCGGTTCGAAGAAGCGTTAGCACCACCAGGTCGATCGGACCGCGCCCCGTGTGCGGACCGGTCGCCCGCCGACCACGAAGGAGATCCACGCGGTGAGTCAGTCCGCAGAGCCCGCCGTCGACGACCTCGACCGCGACGACGTCGAGAGCACCGACGGCCCGAACGACGCCGCCACCGAGAACGGCGAGGGGGACGGCGCGAAGCGCCGCGGTCCCCGCAAGCCCTCGAAGGCTCGCCTGGCCGAGCTCGAGCAGGAGGGCGAGATCGCGGCGGACTACCTGGAGGGTCTGCTCGACATCGCCGACCTGGACGGCGACATCGACATGGACGTCGAGGGGGACCGCGCGGCGGTCTCGATCGTCGGTGCCGACCTCAAGCAGCTCGTCGGCAAGGACGGCCAGGTGCTGGAGGCGCTGCAGGAGCTCACGCGCCTCGCGGTCCTGCGCGCGACCGGGGAGCGGAGCCGGCTGATGCTCGACGTCGGCGGCTACCGTGCAGCCCGGCGCGAGGAGCTGACCGCGCTCGGCCGGAAGTCGGCCGAGGAGGTTCAGGCCAGCGGCAAGTCCGTGAAGCTGGCCCCGATGACCCCGTTCGAGCGGAAGATCGTGCACGACGCGATCGCCGACGCGGGTCTGCGCAGTGAGTCGGAGGGCGAGGAGCCCAACCGGCGTGTGGTGGTTCATCCCGCGTGAGCGCCGGGCCACCGGTCGCCCAGCTCGCGCCGTCGCCCCCGGAGGCGGCGCGCGAGCTCTTCGGCGAGCGGTTGGCCGTGGCGGAGGCCTTCACGCACCTGCTGGCGACGGCCGGTGTGGAGCGGGGGCTGATCGGCCCGCGGGAGGTGCCCCGTCTGTGGGAGCGCCATCTGCTCAACTGCGGCCGGCTCGGTCCGGAGCTGCGGGCGGGGGAGCACCTCGCCGACGTGGGTTCCGGGGCCGGGCTGCCGGGGCTGGTCGTCTCGTTGCTGCGGCCGGATGTGCCCGTCACCCTGATCGAGCCCATGGAGCGGCGGACCACCTTCCTGCGGGAAGCGGTGGCGGAGCTCGGGCTGGCGAACGTCACCGTGCGCCGGGACCGGGCCGAGGCCGCCCGGAATCTGTTCGGAACGTTCGACGTCGTCACCGCACGCGCGGTGGCTCCCCTGGAGAAGCTCGCCGGCTGGACCGTTCCGCTCCTGCGGCCCGGCGGCCGGCTGCTGGTGTTGAAGGGCTCGTCCGCCGCGGACGAACTCGCCGCTGCGCTTCCCCGGCTCGCTGCGCTCGGGGTGGTTGACCCCCAGGTGCGGACACTCGGGCCGGCGGAGGACCCGACGACTGTCATCGATGCCGTTGTTTCACGTGAAACGAAGACGCGGTAAGGGACACAGCTCGACAAGTACCGGAGAACTTGAGATCAGCGCCAAAGAGTTTCACGTGAAACATGTCGTCGGGCCGGTGGGCCCGGCTCCCCGGTTCGCTGTTTCACGTGAAACGGCCCCACAAGCGAGCACTTCAGGAAAGGACGCGGGTATGCAGTCGCACGACCCGGTCTACGGGACGCCCGCACCGGCGGCCCGCGATCCCCTGGACCAGGATCTGCCGATCGCCAGCGAGGCACGCACCGCAGCGGCCATCCGCGGCGGCGCGCTGCCCCGGATGCCGAAGCCGGCCCGGCGGCGGGTCATGGTCGTCGCGAACCAGAAGGGCGGCGTCGGGAAGACCACGACGACCGTCAATCTCGCCGCGGCGCTGGCGATGCACGGGCTCAAGGTCCTGGTCATCGACCTCGATCCCCAGGGCAACGCGTCCACCGCGCTCGGTGTCCCGCACCACTCCGGCGTGATGTCCACCTACGAGCTCCTTGTGGACGGCGCCGGCATCAAGGAGTGCGTGCAGGAGGTCGAGGGACTGCCGGGGCTCAGCTGTGTGCCGGCCACGATCGACCTCGCCGGCGCGGAGATCGAGCTCGTGTCCCTGGTGGCCCGGGAGTCGCGGCTGCTCAAGGCGATCGAGTCCTACACCGAGGACCTCGACTACGTCCTGATCGACTGCCCGCCGTCGCTCGGGCTCCTCACCATCAATGCGCTCGTTGCGAGCCGCGAGGTGCTCATCCCGATCCAGTGCGAGTACTACGCGCTGGAGGGGCTCGGCCAGTTGCTCCGCAACGTGGACATGGTCAAGGCCCACCTGAACCCTGAACTGAACGTCTCGACCATCCTGCTCACGATGTACGACTCCCGGACCCGCCTCGCGCAGCAGGTGGCGGAGGAGGTGCGGTCCCACTTCGGGGACATCGTGCTCCGCACCGCGGTGCCCCGCTCGGTCCGGATCTCCGAAGCCCCCAGCTACGGTCAGACCGTGATGACGTACGACCCGGGCTCGGCCGGCGCACTGACGTATCTCGAAGCCGCCCGCGAGATAGCCGCCGCCGGGGCGGTCTGACCGCGCACCCGCTCCACGCGTGTTTCACGTGAAACCCACCGCTCGACCGAAGGACGCACGCCGTGACTGACCGCCGCCGGGGACTGGGCCGCGGACTCGGAGCCCTGATTCCCACCAGCGCTCCGGCCGCCCCTCGCCCCACCGAGTCCGAGCCGGACGCCCCCACCGCCCCGGTTCCCACCGTGGTCTTGGCGCCGTCGGCGTCCCCTGCAGCGCCCGCGACGACCGTGCCGGACGAGCCCTCGGACCCGGAGCCGACAGCTGGGGCGGAGTCCCCCGGGCCCAGCTCGAGCGCGCCGAGCACACCGGCCGGATGGATCGACAGCGAGCCGGACAACCTGGTCGCGGGCGCCTACTTCGCGGAGCTCCCGCTCGACGCGATCACGCCGAACCCGAAGCAGCCGCGGCACGTCTTCGAGGAGGAGCAGCTCAACGAGCTCATCCACTCCCTCAAGGAGGTGGGCCTGCTCCAACCGATCGTCGTGCGGCCCCTCGGTGACGAGAAGTACGAGCTCATCATGGGGGAGCGGCGCTGGCGCGCCTCCCAGGCAGCCGGATTCGAGACGATCCCCGCGATCGTGCGCGAGACCGACGACGAGAAGATGCTCGTCGACGCCCTGCTGGAGAACCTGCACCGGGCCGCGCTGAACCCGCTCGAAGAGGCGGCGGCGTACGACCAGCTCCTCCAGGACTTCGAGTGCACGCACGAGGAGCTCGCGACGCGGATCGGCCGGTCCCGCCCGCAGATCTCCAACACGCTCCGGCTGCTCAAGCTGCCGCCGCCCGTGCAGCGCCGCGTCGCCGCCGGGGTGCTGTCGGCCGGGCACGCCCGGGCCCTGCTCGCGCTGGACGACGCGGCGGCGCAGGAGCACCTCGCCAACCGGATCGTCGCCGAAGGTCTCTCGGTCCGCACCGTCGAGGAGCTCATCTCGCTCGGGGACGCGGGCCCCAAGCCGGCGCGCAAGGTCCGCGCCGGCCGCCGCACCGCCCCGGCGCTTGACGACCTCGCCGCCACGCTGGGGGACCGGTGGGACACCCGCGTGAAGGTGCAGCTCGGGCAGAACAAGGGCCGCATCGTCGTCGAGTTCGCCTCGGTCGAGGATCTCGAACGCATTGTGGGGCTGATGTCCCCGGGTACGATGCTGGGGTCGCTTCGCGGAGAGTGAGCGGTTGATGACGCGCCGTCTGGTCAACATCACCCTCGACAACCTCGCCGAGCTGCCCGTCCGCTGCCGGAGCTGCGTGTACTGGGAGCTCGACCCGGTTGCGGCCGAACGTGCCGCGAAGGCGGGCGACCCGGCACTGGAGAAGGAGGCCTGGGTCTCCGCGACCCTCCTGGAGTGGGGCTCCTGCGGCAAGCTCGTCCAGGTCGACGGTGTGACCGCCGGCTACGCGGTCTTCTCCCCGCCGCTGTACGTCCCCCGCTCCGTCGCCTTCCCCACCAGTCCGGTCAGCGGCGACGCCGTCCTGCTCACCACCGCGCACGTGCTCCCCGAGTTCTCCGGGCAGGGCCTGGGCCGGATGCTGATCCAGGGGGTCGCCAAGGACCTGGTCCGCCGGGGCATCAAGGCGATCGAGGCCTTCGGCGACGCGAAGTGGGACAAGCCCGGCTGCCTCGTCCCCGCCGACTACCTCCTGGCCGTCGGCTTCAAGACCGTCCGGCCGCACCACCGCTACCCCCGGCTCCGGCTCGAGATCAAGAGCACCCTGAGTTGGCGGGAGGACGTCGAGGTCGCCCTCGAGCGGCTCCTCGGATCCATGGCCCCGGAGCCGGCGTTCCGACCGGTCTGACGCGCCATCAGATCAACCAGGGACCGCGACCGACGCCCCGTCAGAAGCGGCTCGGTGACAGCCGCAGAGAGTCACTGACGTCACGTCAGTGTCCCTGTGTCACAAGGGTTTCGCGCGTCCGGATCAGGAGCGCGAGCCGGACTCCGCCCACAGGCTGTCGACCCGCAGCGCGCCGGTCGGGGCGTCGTCCTCCGGGGGCAGGTAGAGCCGCTGGACGGCCACGAGAATGGCCTCCGCGACCACGTCGCGGAACGACGGGTCGGCGAGGCGGGCGGCGTCGCCCGGGTTCGTCAGATAACCCAGGTCGAGGCGCACGGCCGGCATCCGGGTGCGGCGCAGGAGGTCCCAGGTCTTGCCGTGCGTGCCGCAGTTCAGCAGGTCGGTGCGAGCGACGATCTCGCGCAGGACGAGCTCGGCGAACCGCTCACCCGTGGCGCTCGACTGGCCCCAGCGGTCGGTCCCGAAGTAGTACGTGGCGACGCCGTTCGGCAGCGGACTGGCGTGCGAGTCGACGTGCAGGGAGATGAACAGGTCCGCGCGGGCCTCGTTGGCGAACATCGCGCGCGACTCGTCGTCGACGTTGGTCCGCCGGGAGTGGCGGGCGCTGATCGCGCGCGTCAGGTACGCCTGGACGCCGGTGGCCGTGAGGCGCCCCTCGACGCGGGCGGCGAGGTCCTCGACGATGCTCGCCTCGGTCAGGCCGTTCGCCACGTTGCCGTGGTCGAGGCCGCCGTGCCCGGGGTCGATGACGATGACCTTGCCGCCGAGCCGGGGCCCGGAGCGGGCCAGCGCCTCGGCCTCGCGCAGGTTCTGGTGATGGCCGCCCGTGACCGTGCGCGCGAGCCGGTCCAGCGCCCGGAAGGTCTCCGGACCGCAGGTGCCGTCCGGGGTCACGCCGAGGCTGCGCTGCAGCTCGCGAAGGGCCTGCGCGGTGTCGGCACCGAAGATGCCGTCCACGCGGCCGCAGTTGAAGCCCATGTCGAGCAGCCGGCGCTGCAGGGCGGCCACGTCGTCGCCGCGGAGGAGCCGGCTGACCTGGTGGGACAGGACGCGGTCCCCGAGCCGGTAGCGGGCCTCTTCGAGGGCTTCCGCGCTCTCCCGGCCGACGAGGCCGTCCACGTTGAGCCCACGCTGCTGCTGGAAGTGCCGGACCGCGCGGTCGCAGGCCGCGTCGAAGACGGCCTCGTCCGGGTCGAGGACGGCCTCACCGGGGTCGGGGAGGAGCCCCAGCATCACGAGCTTGCGACGGATCTCCGCCACCGCGGGACCGGTGTCCCCGAGCCGGAGCACGGGGTGACGCCGCGAGTTGTCCAAGGCGCTCGCCTCCTCCGCACCACGGTCGGCGGCGGCTGCCGCACAGAGATTCAGGACAGAAACAGGACCAGCGTCCGAGCGTAGCCAGTGTGGCGGCCCGGGTCAGGCGAACGCCCCGGGCGCGCCGACCCGGGGCGTTGTGACGTGCGTGAAAGACCGCGAACGGCCTCAGACGTAGGCCGCCAGCTCGTTGAGGATCATCGGCTTCGGGCGCGCTCCGATGATCTGCTTGACGACCTCACCGCCGGAGTAGACGTTCATCGTCGGGATCGAGACGACGCCGTACTTCGCCGCGGTCTTCGGGTTCTCGTCGACGTTGAGCTTCACGATGCGGATCTTGCCGGCGTTCTCGGCCGCGATCTCCTCGAGAATCGGGGCGACCTGGCGGCAGGGGCCGCACCACGGTGCCCAGAAGTCCACGAGCACGGGTACCTCGGACGCGAGCACGTCAGTCGCGAAGGTGTCGTCGGTGACGGCTTCGATCGATCCCATCAGGGTTCTCCTGTTCGGTTGCCGGTCGGATGGCCGGCGGGATTGGCGGGAAGTTCGCGGGAATTCCAGCGGGTTGTGCGGACGGGTCAGGCCTCCACGAGCCCGCCGGTCTGACCGGCGTTGCCCTCGAGGGCGGCGAGGAAGCGCTCGGCGTCCAGCGCGGCGGCACAGCCGGTGCCGGCCGCGGTGATCGCCTGGCGGTAGATGTGGTCGACGACGTCGCCGCAGGCGAACACGCCGGGAAGGTTGGTCTTCGCGGTGGGGTGCTGGACGAGCACGTAGCCCTCGGCGTCGAGGTCGACCTGGCCACCGAACAGCTCCGAGCGGGGCTCGTGGCCGATCGCGACGAACAGGCCGGTGACCTCGAGCTTGGACTCCTCGCCGGTTCGGGTGTTGCGGACGACCACGCCGGAGAGCTTGCTCTCGCCGAGGATGTCGATCGGCTCGTGCTCGAGCAGGAACGTGATCTTCGGGTTGTCGAGCGCGCGCTGCTGCATGATCTTCGACGCCCGTAGTTCGTTGCGGCGGTGGATGACCGTCACCGAGCGGGCGAACCGCGCGAGGAAGGTCGCCTCCTCCATCGCGGAGTCGCCACCGCCGACGACGGCGATGTCCTGGTCGCGGAAGAAGAATCCGTCACAGGTGGCGCACCACGAGACGCCGTGCCCGGACAGCCGCTTCTCGTTCTCCAGGCCGAGCTCCTTGTACTTGGAGCCGGTCGCGATGATCACGGTCCGCGCGGAGTACTCGCCCGTCGCCGTCGAGACCTTCTTGATCTCGCCGGTCAGGTCGACCGCCACGACGTCGTCCGGCACGAGCTCGGCGCCGAAGCGCTCCGCCTGCGCGCGCATGGCCGTCATCAGGTCGGGGCCCTGCACACCCTCCGCGAAGCCGGGGAAGTTCTCGACCTCGGTGGTGTTCATGAGCGCGCCGCCCATCGTGACGGCACCTTCGAACACGAGCGGCTTGAGGTCCGCGCGCGCCGCGTAGATCGCCGCGGTGTAGCCGGCCGGCCCGGAGCCGATCACGATCACGTTCCGCACGTCTGTCACGCCAGGCCTTTCGCCGAGATCGGTGTCTTGCGGGTGGACCCCAGATCTCGGGGTCCACCGCCTTCAACCGATCCTAGGGGCGGGGGATTCCCGCCCCCGGCTCACGGCTCCGTGGACGTCGCCGGGCCGTTCGTCAGCGCATTGCCGACCGACGAGCCGACGGACGAGCTGACCCCGGGGGTTCCCGTGCTCGTGTTCACCGACGGGGCGCTGCTCGTCCTCACCGACGGCGTGACGGTGTTCGTGTTCGAGTTGGTGTTCGAGTTCGTGGGCGCCTGGTTCGACCCCGAGTTGCCGTCCGAGGTCGGAGCCGGCTCCGCCTGGGCGGACGGGAAGTCGACCCGCATCTGCCACTGCACGTCGGCCGCGGTCGCCGGCGCAGCGTTCGTGCACTCGCCGTAGACCACGTGACCGACCGCCTGCTTCGGCTCGGAGCCGTTGCGCGTGACGATGATCGTGGCGTTCTGACCCCGCCAGACCCCGGCGTCGCCGGCCAGCACCTCGCCGAGCTTGAGCTGGGTGGCGCAGCGCTTGACCTTCGCCTGGAGCTCGGTCGGTGCCGGACCCCGCGCGGGGACGGCGCCCGTGCTGGAGTCGGTGTCGGAGCGGACGGCCTTGGACGACGCGCGGCCCTGGTCGGTCGAGTTCGAGGTCGAGCCCGCGGGCGCGCTCTCGGCGGTGTACCCGGCATCGCGCAGCAAAGCCTGCACCTTGGCGGCGAAGTTGTCCGGGTTGTACGTGTCGCCCGAGTTGGTGACGTACGGGTCGCTCTGGGCGCTCTGCTCCGCCAGCGTCGACATCTTGTTCGGACCGTTGGACGGCTTCGCCACCGAGGCCTGGGGCGTCGGTTCGGGCGTCGCCTGCGGGGTGTTCTCCGGCGCCTGCGGGGTGTTCTCCGGCGGCGGAGCGGTCACCGTGGGACGCGAATCGCCCGGCTGCTCGTCGACGCGGAACGTCGCGATCGACCGCGACCGGCCGGACTGCACGTCGTAGGTGCGGACCTCGGTCTGGCCGTTCTTCTTGGGCACGACGACGACGCCGTCGGGGAAGAGGACCTTGCCGCTCTTGAGGAAGACCGCGCCGGTGCGCTTGTCCGCGACCGAGCCGTCCTTGCGGCGCTCGGCGTTCTTGCCCTTCGGCTTCTCCTTCGCGCTGAGCGCGTAGGCGAGGTACCGGGCGGAGTTGGTGGCCTCGGCGCTCGGGCTGATGTCCTCGAGCGCTCCGAACGTGTCCTCGGGGTTGCCGGCGTCGGTGTTGTCCAGGGCCTGCATGCCGATGGCGACGCCGCCGATCAGCAGGACGAGGCTGGCGGCGACGGAGGTGACGCGGGCCGCGGGGGCGAAGCGGCGGCGCGAGGCGAGATCGATGACGGCAGCACCCTCGGTGCCCTTACCCGGTGGAGTCGTCCCGGCACGCTTCGGAGTCACGGGCTCCGCGGCAGCCAGATCGGCGAGAGCGGCATCGATCCGGGCCGCGTACTGCTCGGGCATCGGCCCCGGGTCGTCGGCGGCAAGGATGGCGCTCACCGAGACCAGGAGATCGGCCTCCGCCGTGCAGTCGGCACAGCTCGCGAGGTGGTCGGCGACGGCCGTGGATTCGGCGTCGCCGAGGAGACCCTCGGCGTAATCCGCCAGGGTCTCTATCGACAGGTGCTCATGCGTATTCATGTCCGCCGGTCCGCTCCCTCCGCCGGCCCGGACTGGCCTGGCGGTCCCCCCGAACTTTTCGCCGCGCCCCGGTGCAAGGGCACGACTTTGTTCTTGACCTCACCTTCGACGTTGCCGGGGCCGTTCTCGTTCCCCTCCCGGCCGGAATGTCCTCCGGGTGGGTCACCGCCCTGGCGCAGATGGGCGAGAAGGGGTACCAGCCGAGCGCGGCCACGCGCACAGCGGCTCTTCACGGTGCCGGTCGGGACGCCGAGAATCTTTCCGGCCTCGTCGACGGGGTAGCCCTGCAGATCGACCAGGACCAGCGCGGCGCGCTGGTCCGGCGGGAGCGTGTCGAGGGCGGCGGCGATGTCCATCGAGAGGTCCGCGCCGTCGGTCGGGTCCTCCGCGACGGCGACGTCCCGGCCGCCCCGCTCCTCGTCCTCCTGCTGGTCCGGCAGGGGAACGGTCTTGCGGATGTTCTTGCGCCGCGCCCGGTCGAGGCAGGCGTTGACCACGATCCGGTGCAGCCAGGTGGTGATCGCGGAGTCCCCGCGGAAGCCCTCGGCCGCGCGGTACGCCGAGACCAGGGCGTCCTGAACGGCGTCGGCCGCCTCCTCGGGGTCGCCCAGCGTGCGCAGTGCGACAGCCCACATGCGGTCCCGATGCCGGCGGACGATCTCGCCGAAGGCGTCTGGGTCGCCCTCGCGATGCCGTTCCAGGAGGAGCCGGTCAGGGACCTCGGTCAGGTTGTGCACGAGCCCGGGGCCCCCTGCCGATGTCAGCACCGATGGTGGAGTGTCACGTCGGGCTAACGGTACTCAACGAAACCTCCGGGCTCGGGACATCTGGAACGGAGCCGTACTCGGGCCGCGTAGGAGGGCTCCCACCCGCGGTCCCACCAGCAGTCTTACCCGCTGACCGAGACCTCGGAGATCCCACCCCTGTACGTGGGGCCGGGACCGGGCGGGAGCTGGGTGATCCAGATCAGGACGAACCGGGTGCGAACGGCCGAGGCGAAGCGCAGCGTCTCCTCCCGGGCGGCCGCCGCGGTGCTCGCCGCGACCCGGAAGGCGGACAGTGCCGACGGCGCGGAGTTCGCGGTCAGCGCCGCGGCCCGGATCTCGATCGAGGCCCCCTCGTCGGGCAGCCGCAGCTTCACCTGGCGGACGGTCCTGGCGTCGCCGAGGTCGAGGACCAGACCGACGCCCGGCTTGAGTCCGCCGAACGCCCGGGTGTTGTAGGCGACGGTGCGCCAGGCGGTGCGCGGCCGGTCGTCGACGGCCAGCCGGGCCTGCCGCGGGTTCTCGGATCCGTTGCCGGGCGGCGGGTCGAAGTCGCGGGTCGCGGTGATCGGGATCGCGACCAGCGGTGCGGCCGCTTCCGGGGTGTTCGCCTGCCCCCCGAGGCTCTCCGGCGCCAGCGCGCGCAGGAGCTGCCAGCTGAGCAGGACCAGTCCGATGACGAGCATCCCGATGACCGCGACCTGCGCCCCGCGGGTCGCCGCGGACGGTTTCCACCCGTCCGGAGTAGGCATCGGGGAGAGGATCCCGGTGACGACGGCGGACATGGTGCCGGTCGTGTCGGGCGAGGGCCCGCTGCCCGGCGGTCGGGGCCGCGGCAACTGGTGGAGGGTGTCCCTCAGTTCCCCGGGGCTGCGCAGCGGAGTGCCGGCCCGGGGGGTCGGGTTCAAGAGCCGGTCGACGATCGCGTCCATCGCGTCCGGGACGCCGGCGCGGACCTGGCGCGGCGTGCAGATCGCGCCGTGCTCGAAGGGCGCCGCGGCCAGGCCGAAGGCCTCGCCCTCGGGCCACCGCGCGGTCAGCGCCGCGTAGAGCACGCGACCCAGACCTCGGGCGTCCGAGCGGGCCGGGTCGCCGGCGGTCGTGGAGTGCAGGGCGGCCTCGACGCAGAGGCCGAGGATCTTCACGTGCCCCGACGGCAGGACCAGGACGGTGTCGGCCTGCAGGCGCAGGTGGGCGAGGCCGGCCTCGTGCGCGGCGGCCAGCGCCTCGGCCGCGTCGCGGATCATCGTCTGCGCGACGTCGGGGTCGAGGGGTCCGTGGGCGAGCACCGTCGAGAGCGGGTGCGCGTCCGGCAACCACTCGTGGACGACGTAGGCGTACGGCTCCCGGTGAACCGCGTCGAGCACCCGGAGGAAGCGGGGGTCGTCGACCGTCGCGGCCAGTTGGGCGGCCTCGAGCACCGCGGGCGTCAGCTCGGCGTCGCTCGGGAGGATGTGGATGCCGACCGGCCGGGCCAGCTTCTCGTCGGTGGCCTGCCAGGTGGAGAAACCGTCCGACTTCTCGATGCACTCCAGCAGGCGGTAGCGGTCGGCGAGGCGTGTTCCCACCTCCGGGGTGGCTGAGACCACCTCACCGTCCTCCTGACCGGGCGTGCCAAGGTCGGCAGCGGCCGTCAGTTCCCGCCGGGTTCCCGAACAGCCCCTCGCGGCCATGCTAGGCGTTCGCCGGAGCGGCCGGAGCCGAACCGCGCCAGCCGGGGACAAGTCAGCCGCGCCGGATCAGCGCCGGAGCACCGGGCCCAGCAGCTGGGTCACCTCGGTGATCCGCATGCGCATCGTGATCGCCAGGTAGGCGACGAGCATCGCGCCGCCGCCGCCGATCACGGTGACGGCGGCCGCGGTGGTGCCGGTGCCCCAGATCTGGTCGGCGATCTCGGCGACGGCCACCGCGGGGATCGCCGCCAGGACCGCGGCCAGCGCCATCCGCTCGTAGGTCCGGACCACCCCGCCGTCGAGCGGGCCGAGGTAGCGCCCGAGCTTGCGGGCGGAGATCTGGACGCCGACCGCGTAGGACGCGGCGTAGCTGAGCGCGAGCCCGACCGCCACCCACCGGGCCGGCAGCAACGCGACGCAGGCGAGGGCGAGGGCGATGTTCGTCCCGGCGATCCAGACGTTGATGCTCACCGGGGTGCGGGTGTCGGAGAACGCGTAGAACCCCCGCAGCAGCTGGTGGTGCACCGAGAAGGGGACCAGCGCCACCGCGAACCCGGCGAGGACGTAGCCGATGTACTCCGCGTTGGCGACCGAGGTGTTGCCGTGGCCGAAGCCGAGGACTGCCATGCTCGGGCCGAGCACCACGAACGCGATCGCGGCCGGGATCAGCGCGGCACCGGTCAGCTTCATCCCGCCGGCCAGGTCGGTGCGGACGTCGTCGAGCCGGTCGTCGGTCACCGCCCGGGCCATCCGGGGCAGCAGCGCCGTCACGACCGACACCGTGATCACGGCGTGCGGGAGCAGCATGATCAGGTACGCCTTCGTGTACGGCGTGAAACCGCGGCCGGGGTACCCGTCCGCGGCGGCCGTCTCCTCGATCCCGGTCGCGATCTGGACCACGACGAGGTAGGCGATCTGGTTGACCAGGACGAACAGGAGCGTCCAGGTCGCGAGCCGGTAGGCCTGGCCGAGGCCGGTGCCGCGCAGGTCGAACCGGGGGCGGTACCGGTAGCCCGAGGACTTGAGGAACGGGAGCAGGGCCAGGGCCTGCACGATGACGCCGAGCGTGGTGCCGACGCCGAGCAGGCGCATCTCGCCGTCGCTGATCGTCTCGGTGCTCGGGTGCTCGCCGGCGGTGATCACCAGGAACATCACGCCGGTGACGATGACGACGAGGTTGTTCAGGATCGGGGCGAACATCATCGGCCCGAACCGGCCCCGGGCGTTGAGCACCTGCCCGAGCATCACGTGCAGGCCGTAGAAGAAGATCTGCGGCAGCAGGTAGCGGGCGAAGGTGACGGCGACGTCGTAGTTCGCCTCCGACCCCTCGCCGTGGGTGAAGGCGTAGGCGTACGCCGAGATCACCAGCGGCGCGGCGATCACCGCGGCGACCGTGATGACGAGCAGGACGAGCCCGATCGCCGTGATCAGGCGGTCGGCGAACGCCTTGCCGCCGTCTGGGTCCTCCCGCATGGCCTTCACCAGCTGGGGGACGAACACGGCGTTGAGCACGCCACCGGCGAGCAGGATGTAGACGATGTTCGGCACGGTGTTCGCGACGTTGTAGGTCACCGAGAACGCGGTGGTGCCGATGGCCCAGGTCAGGACGACGTCGCGCCCGAAGCCGGTGATCCGGGACAGCACGGTCCCGGCCGCCATCACCGCGCTGGAGCGGGTGATGCTCGGCTCGGCCGGGGGGCCGGGGGGATCGGTCGGAGCTGAACTCATGCGGCGGGTCTCCGGAGCCGGCGGACGTTACGCAGGATGGCCGTCCCGAACAGGACGCTGCCCGCCGCGATCAGCACGATCAGACCCACCTTGCCGAAGCTGGTGACGTTGACCCGCAACTGGGTGGTGTCCCCGAACGGGTTGCCGGCCGCGTCGAGCAGCTGCACGTCGACCTGGGTGATGCCGTTGGAGGAGGCCTCGGCCGGGACGCGCACGGTCTGCTTGCGGCCCGCGCCGATCGTGATCAGGTCGGGGTTGGTGACGCTCAGGCGGCTGCCGACCCGGGGGCGGAGCACCGGGCGGACCCGGATCGCCTGGTCGAGCTGGTTCGACACCGTCAGCGGGATCGTGCCGCGCGTGCTCGAGAGCGTCACCAGGTCGCGGCCGATCACCTGGACCTGGTCGATGTCGGAGGAGATGCGGTCGCTCACGGCGAGGGCGTAGTCCCGGCCGCCCGAGCGGTTGGTGCGCCAGGCCGTCGACACCGCGCTGAACAGCGCGCCGGTGTAGGTCGTCTCGAGCCCACCGGGCCGGGCGAACAGGCGCACCAGGCCGTCGGCGGCGTCCGCGGCCTGCTCCATCCGGGCCACCTGGGCCGCCGCGAGCTCCGCCGCGGTCGCGGACGGCGGGTAGACCAGCGACGCGCCGGCGTACTCGGTCGGGACCCGGGTCCGGGACAGCGACGCGAGCCCGACGGTGCGGACCCACGGCGTGCGCTCGACGGCGTCGAGGAGCCCGGCGGACCAGCCGGCCGGCGGGGCCCACCGGCGGGGGGGCGCGACCAGGATCGTGCGCGCGGCGTTCGGGCGCTCGAGGGTGATCAGGGCGGTCTCGGCGAGGAACCGCTGAGCGGCGAGCGCGGCGGCGCCCGGCACCCCGAAGTCGACCGAGAGCGTCTCGATCAGCCCCTGGTCGGCGACGAGAACCTCGAGTGAGCCGTCCTCGGCCTCGATGCGTGCGCGGCCGGTCGGGGTGTACGTCCGCTCGGTGGCGAGCATCAACGCGGAGCTGGAGAGCACCACGGTCTTGGCGCCCGCCCGGCGCAGGGCCCCCAGCGTCCTGGCGTCGGCGAACCCGTCCGCCGGCCAGGCGACGGTGGTGTCCGACTCGCGGCCGAGCCGGGCACCGGTGACCTCCTTGGACCGGGCGACGGCCTTCGCCAGCGCGTCCGGGTCGCCGTGCCGGGTCAGGGCGACGACGTCGGGGTCGGCGTAGGGCAGCGCGGCGACCGGGGTGTTCGCGAGGCGGGTCCTGAGGTCGGCGAGCCAGCGGCCCGCCGCCGGGTCACCCTCCTGCGTCGTGGTGCCCCGGCCCTCCTGGCGCTCGTGCTCGGCGGACAGGGCCGCCGCGCTGTCGAGCAGCTCCGGGTCGACCATCCAGGTCACCGGGACCCGGTCCGGCGCGACCGCCAGGTCCGCCAGGCGGCCGCCGGGCAGGAGCTCGGCGTTCGAGGTGCCGGGGAGGAAGACGCCGTGAGCGTCGCGGGCCGGGGTCCCGACCAGCGGCCAGATCCAGGTCAGCTTGGTCGGGGAGTAGCCCTCCGCGTTCGGGAGGAACGGCAGGAACGTCGTCAGCGTGGCGAGCTCGCGCAGCTCGCCGTTGCCGACCCGGCCGCTGGCGCGGACCTCGAGGATGTAGACGCCGTTGCCCGGCAGGCGGAGCTGCCGGGCGGGGACCGAGACCTGCCAGGGCGAGACGCGGCCCGAGGTCACCTCGCCGGGGATCCGGGTCGCGCCGGGCACCGTGCGCATCGAACGCCGCTCGTCGGAGCCGCCGGCGATCGCCGCGAGGTCGCCGCGGCTGGTCAGCGGCGCGGTCGAGACGCGGAGGCCGATCGAGAGGTCGGAGAACGCGTCGCCGCCCGGGTTGACGAGGTTGCCGCGCACGGTGACGCGGCCGGCCGGCCGGGGTGCGACCGGGGAGATGGATGTCAGCTCGAGGCGACCGTCCTGATTCGCGGCTGCGGTCCGGACGTCGGCCACGCCGGAGCTCGCCCCGGCCGTCGCGCCGCCCAGCAGGGCCGGGGCCACGCCTCCCACCAGCAGAGCGATCGCGGTGACCACGGCGGGGGCGCGTCGCCACCGCGCGCTCACGGCGTCTGCTCGGCCGCGATCGCCAGCTGTTCGGGCACCTTGGCCATCAGCTTGCGCTCGGTGTCGTAGGCCAGCCGGGACGGCAGCTCCTCCAGCGGGACCCAGGCCACCTCGTCCACCTCGACGTCGGCGTCGGACAGTTCGCCGGACTGCGCCTCGAGGAGGAAGTGGTGCACGGTCTTGTGGATCCGGGCGCCGCCGGCGACGAACCAGAAGTCGATCACACCCAGTTTGGCCAGGACGGAGCCCCGGATGCCGGTCTCCTCCTCGACCTCACGGACGGCGGCGTCCTCCGCCGTCTCGCCCGCCTCGAGGTGGCCCTTCGGCAGGGACCAGAGCAGGCGGCCGCGCTTGTCGAGGCGCCCGATCAGGGCACCCTGAGGCACCGGCCCGGCGCGGTCCACGACGAGGCCGCCGGCCGAGACCTCCGACACGGTCCGTAACCGCTTGGACGGCGACGGCGAGGGCGACGGCATCCCTCGATGCTAGACCGGTGATCACTCCGGGCGTGGGCCGTTGCTCCGCCGAGCGCGGCTGTGTCCGGCCACGCCCGGCGGGTGCGATGTCAGCTCCGGCAGCGCGTCAGCTGATGGCGATCGCGAAGAGCCAGTCGAGGTTGCGTCGCGGGAACTTCGCGGTGCCGGAGTCCAGGACGGTGGTCGAGCAGTTGCTCTTGACCGCCACCTTGGCCCACTTGACCTGGTCGCCGTAGCTGGCGTAGCTCACGGTGACCCGCTCGTCCGAGCCCGTCTTGAAGGTCTTCTTGTGACCCTTGGTGACGTGCACGGCGTTCTTGACCTTGGGCCACTTGGCCTGGACGGCCTTCTTGATGCCGAGCTGGTCGTCGACGTCGCCCGTGCCGTACTTCGCGGTCAGCAGACCCTTCTTGGTGATCTCCACGGTGTGGGTACCGGGCTTGTTGAACTTGATCGTCGTGCCGCCCACCTTGAGGTGGGTGCGCTGGTGCTCGGTGATCTGGTACACGGTCCCGGCCAGGCAGGCGGCGGACGCGGGTGCGGCGGCGGCGAGCGGCAGGGCGACGCCGGCCGCGACGAGAGAGGCGGCGAGTAGACCGGCGGAAGGACTGACCAGCGACATCGGGACGCTCCAGGGGTGTCGGATGATCACAGGGTGACCTGCGTCGCAGTCCGATGTCGGGATTTGGTCCCCTTTTGGCCGATCGTCGTGGCGTCGGACCCCGTCACCTAGGCTGGCCCCTCGTGTCCGGACGCCCCACTTCCGCCCCGTCGACCCCCTCGCCGACCCCGAACCCGGCGGCCCTGTCGGCGGCGCAGCGGCGTGCGGTGACCGAGCTGCTCAAGGCCGCGCCGGTGGCCGTCGAGCTCGCGGAGCGTTTCGTCGCGGCCGGGGAGCAAATCGCGCTCGTCGGCGGCTCGGTCCGCGACGCGCTGCTCGGCCGGCTCGGCGCCGACCTCGACTTCACGACCTCCGCCCGCCCCGAGCAGACGGCCGAGATCCTGCGCGGCTGGGCCGAGGCGATCTGGGACGTCGGCGCCGCCTTCGGCACGATCGGCGCCCGGCGTGCGGCCTTCCAGCTCGAGATCACCACCTGGCGGACCGACGCCTACGACCGGTCCTCCCGCAAGCCCGAGGTGCAGTACGGCACCAGCCTCGCCGAGGACCTGGTCCGGCGGGACTTCACCGTCAACGCGATGGCGGTCGAGCTGCCGGACATCCGCTTCGTCGACCCGCACAACGGGCTGGTCGATCTCGCGGCCGGCATCCTGCGCACGCCCCGCAGCCCGGAGGAGTCCTTCTCCGACGACCCGCTGCGGATGATGCGCGCCGCCCGGTTCGCCGCGCAGCTCGGCGTCGGCATCGCCCCCGAGGTGCACGAGGCCATGACGGCGATGGCCGACCGGATCGAGATCGTCTCCGCGGAGCGGGTGCGCGACGAGCTGGTCAAGCTCGTGTGCGCGCGGTTCCCGCGGCGCGGGCTCGAGATCCTGGTCGAGACCGGTCTCGCGGAACGGGTCCTGCCCGAGGTGCCCAGGATGCGCCTGGAGATCGACGAGCACCACCGCCACAAGGACGTCTACGAGCACACGCTGACCGTGCTCGAGCAGGCCATCGACCTCGAGGACGACGGGCCGGACTTCACGCTCCGCTTCGCCGCGCTCATGCACGACGTCGGCAAGCCGAAGACCCGGCGGAACGAGCCGGGCGGCCGCGTCAGCTTCCACCACCACGAGGTGGTCGGGAAAAAGCTGACCGCGGCGCGGATGAAGGCGCTCCGGTTCGACAAGGCCACGACCGAGGACGTCTCCCGGCTCGTCGAGCTGCACCTGCGCTTCCACGGTTACGGCACCGGGGAGTGGACCGACTCCGCGGTCCGCCGGTACGTGCGCGACGCCGGGCACCTGCTCCCGCGGCTCCACAAGCTGACGCGTGCCGACTGCACCACGCGCAACAAGCGCAAGGCCGCCGCCCTCGCCCGCTCCTACGACTCCCTCGAGGAGCGCATCGCCGCGCTCGCCGAGCAGGAGGAGCTGGCCGCGATCCGTCCCGCCCTCGACGGCAACGCGATCATGGCCGAGCTCGGGATCCGGCCCGGCCCGCTGGTCGGCGAGGCGTACCAGCACCTCCTCGAGCTCCGCATGGACCGCGGTCCGATGACCGACGACGAGGCCCGCGCCGAACTCCACGCCTGGTGGGCGGCCCGACCGGAGTCCGGGAACGGAACCGGAACGCCGCAGTAACGCAGCGGAACGGACAATCCGCTCCAATAGGGCGTTCCGTCCCGGCGCAACACCCGAAACGCATTCCGAACCGGTAACAGGCCCTGCCGTTGGGCACTTAACCCTGCCTACGGTGCGAGTCACCTATGCCGAGTGACCTCGGCGGATGTAGGAATGCTCTGAGAGCACCACCCTGCGTAACCACCCTGCTTGGACAGCCTGCTAGGAGGAGCGACCGGATGAGAGCCCTGAAGCGCGGACACAAAGTGGTGGCGCTGGCCGCCGCGGGGATGCTCCTGGCGGCCGGCTGTGGCGGAGACGACGACAGCAGCGCCGGTTCGGACGCTCAGGGCAACCTGACCGGCCCGATCACCGAGGGCGGCGAGGTCAGCGTCCACGGCTGCAAGCCCGAGCGCCCCCTGCTGCCGGCCGACACCGCCGAGGTCTGCGGTGGCGACGTGCTCGACAACGTCACCGCGAAGCTGGTCCGGTACCACCCGGAGACCGGCGCTCTCGAGAACGACCTGGCCGAGTCGATCGAGACCAAGGACAGCAAGACCTTCACGGTCAAGCTCCTCAAGGGCGTCAAGTTCCACGACGGCACCGAGGTCGACGCCGACAGCTTCATCGACGCGTGGAACTTCGCCGCGTACGCGAAGAACGCGCAGCAGAACGCGTCCTTCTTCTCCCAGATCCAGGGCTTCGAGGACGTGAACCCGGAGGACCCGGACGGCGACGGCCCGAAGGACCCGCCGGAGCCCGAGGCCGAAGAGCTCTCGGGCCTGAAGAAGGTCAACGACACGACCTTCACCATCACGCTGGCGCGGCGTAACTCGACCTTCCCGATCCGCCTCGGCTACACCGCGTTCTCGCCGCTGCCCGACTCCTTCTTCAAGGACAAGGGCAAGGCCTTCGGCAAGAAGCCCATCGGCGCCGGTCCGTTCAAGCTGGTCACGTTCAACCCGGACCGCGAGATCGTCCTCGAGAAGGACCCGAACTACGACCGGGCGCGCAAGCCGCACATCGACAAGGTCATCTACCGGATCTACACCAGCGAGGACGCCGCCTACGCGGACGTGCAGGCGAACCAGCTGGACATCACGAACATCATCCCGACGAGCAAGCAGCTCGACCGGCTCTACGCGCGGGACCTCGCCGGGCGCTTCGCGACCCGGGCGGAGGGCGTGTTCCAGTCGATCACGTTCCCGCCGACGAAGACCGACCCGTCGTACGAGAACCCGAAGCTCCGCCAGGCGATCTCCATGGCGATCGACCGGGAGCAGGTCATCAAGCTCGCGTTCCCGGAGCGCGAGCCGGCCACCGGCTGGGTCTCCCCGGTCGTCAACGGCTTCAAGGCCGGCGCCTGCGGCGAGTTCTGCACCTTCGACCCCGACCGGGCGAAGCAGCTCTTCGAGGAGGCCGGGGGCTACACCGGCACGATGACGCTCTCCTACAACGGCGGCGGGAACCACGAGGTCTGGACCGAGGCGGTCTGCAACAGCATCCGCGACGTCCTCGGCGTCGAATGCATCGCCAAGGGCTCGGTCGACTTCGCCAGCTTCCGCTCCGCGATCGAGGCCAAGGAGCAGAAGGGCATGTTCCGGACCGGGTGGCAGATGGACTACCCGTCGATCGAGAACTTCCTTGAGCCCATCTACAAGACCGGCGCCTCGTCGAACGACGGCAACTACTCGAACAAGGAGTTCGACAAGCTGCTGAACGACGCCGCGGCGGCGGAGAGCGAGGAGGAGGGCTACGCGCTCTACCAGCAGGCCGAGGCCCTGCTGGCCGCGGACATGCCCGCCATCCCGCTCTGGTACGGCGCTGCCATCCACGGTCACTCGAACAAGGTCACCAACGTGAAGGTCACGGTGTTCGGCACCTACGACTTCTCGTCGGTGACGGTCATCAAGTAAGTCCACGCGCCGAACCGGTTCCACCGTCAGCTGATGGTCCCTCGCACTCTCCGCGGGGGACCATCGCTGTTCCGGAGCCCGGTTCGGCGCCGGACCGACCGGATCCGCGTAGCCTGATCGCGCCGGGCCGCCCGCCCGGTGCTCAGACCGTCCCCTGGAGCTGCTGATGGGTCGTTACGTCCTCAGGCGCCTTCTCCAGATGGCGTTCGTCCTACTCGGTGCGACCTTCCTCGTCTTCGCGATGGTCTACGCCCTGCCGGGCGACCCGCTGGCGGGCAAGTGCGGCGAGCGACCCTGCTCGGCGGAGTACGTCCGGGCCGAGACCGAGCGCCTGCACCTCAACGACCCGCTGCCCGTCCAGTACGGCCACTACCTGAAGGGGCTCGCGCAGGGCGACTTCGGGACGACGGCCGCCGGCGACGACGTGCTGGAGGAGATCAAGCGGACCTATCCGGTGACCCTCCGGCTGGGCACGATCGCGATCATCTTCGTCGCGATCGTGGGTGTCGGCGCCGGTGTCCTGGCCGGGGTGCGCCGCAACGGGCTCTTCGACCGGTTCTCGCTCGCGGGCACCCTGTTGGTGATCTCGCTGCCGATCTTCGTCATCGGCACGACCATGCAGTACTTCCTGGGGATCAAGCTGGGCCTGTTCCCGGTGACCGCGACGACCGGGTCCTGGGGGCAGCTGATCATGCCGGGCATGGCGGTGGGTTCCCTGTCGCTCGCGTATGCCACCCGAATAACCAGGACCAGCGTCGCGGAGAACCTCCGCGCGGACTACGTCCGCACCGCGAGAGCGAAAGGCATGCCGGAGCGCCGCGTCGTCGGCATCCACACCATGCGGAACTCGATGATCCCGATCATCACCTTCCTCGGCACGGAGTTCGGTGGCCTGCTCGGCGGGGCGATCGTGACCGAGGGCATCTTCAACATCCCCGGCATCGGTGGCCTCGTGTTCCGCGGCATCTCGCTGCGGGAAGGGGCGCTGGTCGTCGGCGTCTCGACCTTCCTGATCCTGATCTTCCTCCTGGTCAGCCTGATCATCGACCTCCTGTACGCCGTCCTCGACCCGAGGATTCGTTATGAGTGACCCGTCCGCAGTCTCGGCCGACCTCAGCTCGTCACACGTCGGGGGTGAGGTTCACGAGGAGTCCGCGCGTTCCCTCGGCCGCGACGCCTGGGACGACCTGCGCAAGCGCCCGATGGTCATCGTCGCGGTCATTCTGATCGCGATCCTGATCGTGATGGCCGCCTTCCCGGGCCTGTTCACCTCTCGCGGCCCCCGCGACTGCGCGCCTCTGTACGCCCGTGAAGGACCGTCAGGTGACGCCTGGTTCGGGCGCGACCTGCTGGGCTGTGACGTGTACGCGCGCACCATCTACGGCGCGCGGGCCTCGGTGGTCGTCGGTGTGCTCGCCGCGGCGATGGTGTTCATCGTCGGGGTCACGCTCGGCATGATCGCCGGGTACTTCGGCGGCTTCGTGGACACCATCATTTCCCGGACCGCCGATGTCTTCTACGGCATTCCGTTCATCCTCGGCGCGATCATCGTGCTGATCTCGCTGCCCACGGGATCCGACACCGCGTTCTGGATACCGGTGATGAAGGTCGTCCTGGCGTTGACCGTCCTCGTCTGGCCGGCGATGGGCCGCCTGATGAGGTCGAGCGTCCTGCAGATCAAACAGGCGGACTACGTCGCCGCGGCGCGGGCGCTGGGAGCCTCCTCGCCACGCATCCTGCGGACGCACGTGCTGCCGAACGCGGTCCAGCCGGCCATCGTCTACGCGACCGTCGCGCTCGGTGCGTTCATCGGCGCCGAGGCCACGTTGTCCTACCTCGGCGTCGGTCTGCGTCCGCCGGTCGTCTCCTGGGGTATCGACATCAACCGCGCCACGGGCTACATGCAGTCGAGTCCGCACATGCTGTTCTTCCCGGCGGTGTTCCTGTCGATCACGGTCCTGGCGTTCATCATGCTCGGCGACGCCGTGCGTGACGCCCTCGACCCGAAGCTGCGCTGAGAGGACCACGAGTGGCAGCTGAACAGCCGACCGAGGTCTCCTTCGAACTGCCGTCGGCGGACGCCCCGCTCCTGGCGGTCGAGGACCTGCAGGTGGAGTTCCGTACCCGCGAGGGTGTGGCCAAGGCCGTCAACGGCGTGACCTACACGGTCAACGCCGGCGAGACGCTGGCCGTGCTCGGTGAGTCCGGTTCCGGCAAGAGCGTCACGGCCCAGGCGATCATGGGGATCCTGGACTCTCCCCCGGGTTTCGTGACGGGCGGTCAGGTCCGATTCCGCGGGCAGAACCTCTTCGAACTTCCGCCCGAGGAGCGGCGCCAACTGCGCGGCGCCGAGATGGCGATGATCTTCCAGGACGCGCTGTCCTCGCTGAACCCGGTCTTCACCGTCGGCTGGCAGATCGGCGAGATGTTCCGGGTCCACCAGGGCATGTCGCGCAAGGACGCCAAGGCTCAGGCGATCGAACTGATGGACCGGGTGCGGATCCCGTCCGCCAAGTCCCGCGTCAACGACTATCCGCACCAGTTCTCGGGCGGTATGCGCCAGCGCGTCATGATCGCGATGTCCATCGCGCTGAATCCCGCGCTGCTGATCGCGGACGAGCCGACCACCGCGCTCGACGTCACCGTGCAGGCCCAGGTGATGGACCTGCTCGCCGAGTTGCAGCGCGACATGGGCATGGGCCTGATCCTCATCACGCACGACCTCGGTGTCGTCGCCGACGTCGCAGACAAGTGCGCGGTCATGTACGCGGGCCGCATCGTGGAGGAGGCGACGGTCCACGATCTCTACGCGGCGCCGGCCCACCCCTACACCGAGGGGCTGCTGTCCTCGATCCCGCGGCTCGACATGAAGGGCCAGGACATCTCGGTGATCAAGGGTCTGCCGCCGACCCTTACCCGCCTGCCGAGCGGCTGCGCCTTCCACCCGCGCTGCCCGCGCAAGCGGGCCCGCTGCGAGGTCGACAACCCGCCCCTGTACGAGATCCCCGGTGGCCGCGGCAGCGCCTGCCACTACTGGGAGGAGGTGCGGAATGACAACCTCGCGACGCCGTGAGACGGCGGCGGCCGGTGCAGCGGCGGCGGTGATCCTCAGTGGCTGTGCCGGGGTGGCGGAGGTGGCCGGGCCGGCAGCGCCAACCGCACCCACCGGGGCGATCACCGTCGCGAGGTGTCCCGCGGCGCGACCGTTGGTGCCCTCGGACACCGCCGAGTTGTGTGGGATGCGGGTGCTCGACGCGGTCACCGCTCGGCTGGTCCGCTACGACCGGGCGACCGGGCGCGCGCTGAACGACCTCGCCGCGTCCATCGCCACCAAGGATGCGCAGAAGTTCACGATCACCCTGCGCTCGAACGCGCGGTACTCGGACGGGACCCCCGTGCGCGCGGCCGACTTCGTGAGGGCCTGGAACCGCGGCGCCTACGGACCCAACAAGCAGGCGAACCAGTTCCTGTTCCAGCCCATTGCGGGTTTTCACAAGGTGGCGGGGAAGAAGCCGAGGACGAAGACTCTGTCCGGGCTGAAGGTCACCGGCGAGCGCACCTTCACGGTGAAGCTCAGCCGTCCCGGCTCCACGTTCCCGCAGCGGCTCGGGATGCTGGCCTTCGCGCCCCTGCCGCCGTCGTTCTTCGCGGACAACGGCGCTGCGTTTCAGCGGCGCCCGGTCGGGGCCGGTCCGTACCGGGTGGAGTCCGGCAGCCCCTCCGGTGGATTCGTCCTCTCCGCGAATCCCGGTTACACGGGCCCGACCCCGCCGTCGGTGGGTCGGGTGACACTGCGGCCGTACACGGACCACTCCGAGGCGTGGGCCGATCTCCTCGCCGGCGACGTGGATCTGATGGACGAGGTCTCCCTCCTGACCCCGCAGGTCTACGAGCGTCAGCTGGGGGACCGCGTCGCCCGCGCGCCGTCGATGGCGTTGCAGATGATCTGGTTCCCGTCCCCGAAGGCGGACCGGAGTTACGGCAGCGCGAAGCTCCGCCGCGCGTTGTCGCTCGCGATCGACCGGAACGCGGTGGTCCGCGCGGTGTGGGGGCGCGGCGCGGGTGCGGCCACGGGATGGTCGCCGCCGGGAGCGTTCGGTACCGACCGCAAGGGTTGCGGGCCGGCCTGCGCCTACAACCCGAAGCAGGCGAAGAAGCTGTTCAAGGAGGCCGGTGGCCACGCCGCCCCGCTGCGCATCTCCTTCCACGCCGGCGCCGACCACGAGGCGTGGGTCAAGGCCGTGTGCAGGTCCATTCAGAGCACCCTTGGGGTCACCTGCAAGCCGACCGCCGTCCGCGACTTCGCCACGTTCCGGAGCCGGGTCGAGAACCGCAAGCAGACCGGGATGTTCCGCGCCGGCTGGCTCGCTGACTACCCCTCACTGGAGAACTTCCTGACGCCGCAGTTCGCGTCGGGCGCCGTGGTCAACGACGGTGACTTCTCGGACGCCAAGTTCGACACCCTGCTCGCGAAGGCGGCTCGTACGGCCGACCCGGCGAAGGCGAACGCGGTGTACCGACAGGCCGAGCGGCGGCTGCGAACGCTGATGCCTGCCATTCCCCTGTACTACCCGGTGATCGCCGGTGGCTGGTCCACCGACATCGCGTCGGCTTCGCTCGGGGTCTTCGGGATCTTCGACCTGACCACGATCGAGCTGGCATGAGCGGGTTCGCGGAGGGAGCGCAGATGAGCACGCCGCCCGGCGAGGTCGTCCTCGAGGTCGACGACCTGGTGAAGCACTTCCCGATCGCGCGGGGAGTGGTGTTCAAGCGGCAGATCGGTGCGGTGCGCGCGGTCGACGGCGTGAGCTTCGAGCTCCGTCGCGGGGAGACGCTCGGCCTGGTCGGCGAGTCCGGCTGCGGGAAGTCGACCGTCGCGAAGCTCCTGATGGGGCTGGAGAAACCGACCGCGGGTTCGGCGATCTACAACGGCGACAACATCTTCAAGCTCAAGGGCGAAGCGCAGCGTCGGTTGCGCCGGCAGATCCAGCTCGTCATGCAGGACCCCTACTCCTCGCTGAACCCCCGGATGACCGTCGCCGACATCATCGGTGAACCGTTCGAGATCCACCCCGAGGTGGCGCCGAAGGGCGACCGGGCGGCCCGGGTCAAGGAACTGCTCGACCTCGTCGGTCTGAACCCGGAGCACATCAACCGCTACCCGCACCAGTTCTCCGGCGGTCAGCGGCAGCGCATCGGGATCGCCCGGGCGCTCGCGCTGCGTCCGGAGATCATCATCTGCGACGAGCCGGTGTCCGCGCTCGACGTCTCGATCCAGGCCCAGGTCATGAACCTGCTCGAGAAACTGCAGGACGAGTTCGGGCTCTCCTACATCTTCATCGCGCACGACCTGTCGGTCGTCCGGCACCTGTCCGACCGCGTTGCGGTCATGTACCTCGGCAAGATCGTCGAGACCGGGTCGGACGTCGAGATCTACGAGCACCCGACCCATCCGTACACGCAAGCCCTGCTCTCCGCCGTTCCCGTGCCCGACCCCAGACTTCGCGGGCACCGGCAGATCATCCGACTCGAGGGCGACGTGCCGAGCCCGGCGAACCCGCCCTCGGGCTGCCGGTTCCGGACCCGGTGCTGGAAGGCGCAGGACATCTGCGCGGAACAGGTCCCGGAACTTGTCGTCCGGGCGGCGAACCATCCGAGTGCCTGTCACTTCGCCGAGGAGCGGAACGTCATCCCGGTCCAGGACTGAGGGCCGCGGACGCGGGGGCCGACGCGGTCGCCGGCTGCTTGAGCGCGGTGCGGAGGAACAGCACGGCGGTCAGGGCGTAGCCGATGCTGACGGCGGTGAGCAGGGCGTAGGACTTGCCCGACTCCGGCATCACGAGCGAAGCGACCGCGGCAGCGCCGACGAACGCGAGGTTGAACAGCATGTCGGCAAGGGCGAACACCCGGCCGCGGAAGGCGTCCTCGACCGACTCCTGCACGATCGTGTCGACGCAGAGCTTCACCGACTGGGCGGCGATCCCGAGCAGGAACGCGCCGAGCACCAGGGGAGGCGGCTCGTAGGGCGCGACGAGCGCGAAGCCGAAGACCGCGGCCGCCGTCAGCGCGAGAACGATCCAGGCCGGCTTGCCGATCCGGCGCGTGATCACCGGCGTGATCGTGGCGGCCACGAAGAACCCGGCCCCGGCGGCGCCGAAGACCAGACCGAGACCGCGCATGGCGGCGTCGACGCCGTGCTCGGGGTCGTTGAAGTAGTTGCGGTACAGCAGCAGCGTCGCGATCGTGCCGGTGCCGTAACAGAACCGCTGCACCGCAAGGACGGCGAGACAGTTGCGCGCCATCGGCCGGGCCCACACGTGCCGGGCCCCGCTCGCGAGCCCGAGCGCCGTGGTGCGCAGCGCCTGCCCGGCCGACATCGCGGGGACCTCGCCGTCCGGGCCGAGCAGGTCACGCTCGATCCGGCGGGCCAGCAGCGCCGAGCACAGGTAGCCGGCCACGGCGGCGAGCATCAGCGCGGCGTCGGTGCCGCGCCCGCCGGCCATGCTCTGGTGCAGCGCGAGCCCGAGCCCGCCGCCGGCGAGGGAGGCCATCGTCCCCGACGTCGCCGAGACCGAGTTCGCCATGATCAGGTCGTCGCGGTCGACGACGTGGGGGAGTGCCGCCCCCAGCGTGGTCAGGAAGAACCGGTTGATCGAGATCGCGACCAGGGCGGTGGCGAACAGGGCGGCGCCGGTGACGCCGGTCCACGCCAGCGCGGCGACGACGCCGACCAGGCCGGCGCGGACCAGGTTGGCCCGGACCAGGACGTGCCGGCGGCGCCACCGGTCGAGGTACACCCCGGCGAACGGGCCGACGACCGTGTACGGGAGCAGCAGCGTCGCGAGGGCGGCCGCCGCGGCGCCGGCGTCGGCTTGCCGCTCCGGGGAGAAGAAGACGTAGGACGCCAGCGCCATCTGGAACATGCCGTCCGAGGCCTGCCCGGCCAGCCGTGTGGCGTACAGCTTCCGGAAGTCCCGGTGCTGCACCACCGCACGGAAGTCCGACGCGAAGGACACGCGATCGAGGCTAGGTACGCGCCGGATCCTCCGTGGCGGCTTCGCTCACCGAAGAACCTGTCATGGGGTTTTCGTTCCTTTCCTCCCGCTCGGGGCGCGTGCGCTCGCGCCGGGGGAGGCTCCGGCCGTAGAGCACGGCGGTGACGAGGTAGCCGATGCTGACCCCGACCAGGAGCGGGTAGGACTTGCCGGAGTCCGGCATCGCGAGGGCGCCGAGGCCGGCCGCGGCGAGGAAGGCCAGGTTGAAGACGGTGTCGTAGACGGCGAAGACCCGGCCGCGGTAGGCGTCGGCGATCGACTCCTGGACGATCGTGTCCACACAGATCTTCACGGTCTGTGTGGTGACACCGAGCACGAACGACCCGGCGACCACGAGCGCCGGCGTGTACGGCACACCGCACGCGAACCCCAGCACCCCGGCGGTCACGAGGGCCCAGACGATCAGGGCCGGCTTGCCGATCCGCGCGCTGACCGGCGGCGTCAGCACCGCGGCGAGGAAGTACCCAACCGCGCCGGCGCCGAAGACGACCGCGAGCTCGGCCATCGCCTCGTCCCCGTCGCCGCCCGGGTCGTTGAAGTGGTTCCGGTAGAGCAGGATCGCGGCCAGCGCCGCCAGGGCGTAGCAGAAGCGCAGGGCCGTGGTCGCCGCGAGCGCATTGCGGGCCGGGGGCTGGTGCCAGATGTGGCGGGTGCCGTCGACCAGACCGGCCGCGACGTGCCGGACCGCCTCCCGCACCGCCGGCGGCTCGTCGGCGAGGTCCGGACCGAGCAGGTCCCGGCCCATCCGGGTCGCGAGCCCCGACGCGGCCAGGTAGGTCGCCGCGGTGACGAGCATCGTGACCGGGTCGCCGTGCTCCTCCCCCGCGAGCGCGCCGACCCCCAGCCCGACGCCGCCGCCGAGCATCGCGGCAATCGAGCCGGCGGTCACGCTGACCGAGTTCGCCATGATCAGCTCGTCGCGGTCCACGACGTGGGGCATCGAGGCCGACAGCGCCGCCAGGTAGAAGCGGTTGATCGAGAGCGCGACCAGGGCGGTGACGTAGAGGACCGGCCCGGTGTTGTCCTGCCAGGCGATCAGTGCGACGCCGGTGACGACCACCGCCCGGGCGGCCGACGCCCCGACCAGCACCTGCCGGCGCCGCCACCGGTCGAGGAACACCCCGGCGAACGGTCCGACCAGCGTGTACGGCAGCAGCAGGACCGTGAACGTCGCCGCCGCCGAGCTCGCCGTCCCGGCCCGTTCGGGGGAGAAGAAGACGAACGACGCGAGCGCGACCTGGAACATCCCGTCGGCGGCCTGGGAGGCCAGCCGGGTCGCGAACAGCTTCCGGAAGTCGCCGTGCCGCAGCACGTGGCGCAGGTCGGCGACGGAGGACACGCGACGAGGCTACGTGGCGCGGTGAACCGAACGTGCACAAATGCGACGAGGCCGCCCCCGAGCGGGGACGGCCTCGTCGTACGGGTGTGCGGTCAGCGCTCGACCTCGCCGCGGATGAACTTCTCCACCAGCTCGCGGCACTCGTCGTCGCTGTACTGCTCCGGCGGCGACTTCATGAAGTACGAGGAGGCCGAGAGGATCGGGCCGCCGATGCCGCGGTCCTTGGCGATCTTCGCCGCGCGGACCGCGTCGATGATGACGCCGGCCGAGTTCGGGGAGTCCCAGACCTCGAGCTTGTACTCCAGATTCAGCGGGGTGTCACCGAAGGACTTGCCCTCAAGGCGGACGTACGCCCACTTGCGGTCGTCGAGCCACGGCACGTGGTCGGACGGGCCGATGTGGACCTCTTCGGCGCGCATCTCGTGCGGGATCTGCGAGGTGACCGACTGGGTCTTCGAGATCTTCTTCGACTTCAGACGCTTGCGCTCCAGCATGTTCTTGAAGTCCATGTTGCCGCCGAAGTTGAGCTGGTACGTGCGCAGCAGCTCGACGCCGCGGTCCTCGAACAGCTTGGCCATGACGCGGTGCGTGATGGTCGCGCCCACCTGGGACTTGATGTCGTCGCCGACGATCGGGACACCGGCGTCGGAAAACTTCTGCGCCCACACGGGGTCGGAGGCGATGAAGACCGGCAGCGCGTTGACGAAGGCGACGCCCGCGTCGAGGCAGCACTGCGCGTAGTACTTGTCGGCGATCTCGGAGCCGACGGGCAGGTAGGAGACGAGGACGTCGACGTTCGCGTCCTTGAGCGCCTGGACGACGTCCACCGGCTGCTCGTCGGACTCGTCGACCATCTCGAGGTAGTACTCACCGAGACCGTCGTGGGTCGGCCCACGCTGGACGGTGACACCCAGCGGCGGCACGTCCGCGAACTGGATGGTGTTGTTCTCGGAGGCGGTGATGGCCTCGGAGAGGTCGCGGCCGACCTTCTTGGCATCCACGTCGAACGCGGCCACGAACTCCACGTCCCCCACGTGGTACGGGCCGAACTGGACGTGCATCAGGCCAGGGACCCGCTGGCTGGGGTCGGCGTTCTTGTAGAACTCGACGCCCTGGACCAGCGACGAGGCGCAGTTGCCGACGCCGACGATTGCTACGCGGACCGAACCCATGTCTGGGTACTCCCTTACTTCGGATTCTCGGTGGTGGTGCTGGGGGTGGGTGGGACGGCCGGGCGGGGGTTGGCGCGCTCGGTGTCGATCAACTCGGTGAGCCAGCGCACTTCCCGCGCGACGGACTCCAGGCCGTGGCGCTGGAGTTCGAGGGTGTAACTGTCCACGCGCTCCGCGGTGCGGGCGGCGGCGTTGCGGAAGCCGTCCATACGCTCCTCGAGGCGGCCTCGTCGCCCCTCGAGGATGCGCAGCCGAACGGCCGCGTCCGTGCGCGAGAAGAAGGCAAAGCGGACGCCGAAGTTGTCGTCGTCCCATTCCTCCGGCCCGCTCGCCGCCATCAGCTCGGCGAAGTGCTCCTTGCCGTCGGCGGTCAGCTTGTACACGATCTTGGCCCGCTTGCCGGGGCGCGCGCCCTCGGTCTCGGCGGGCTCCTCCTCCGCGATCCAGCCGGCCCGGAGCATCCCCTTGAGGCAGGGGTAGAGCGAGCCGTACGAGATCGCGCGGAACGTGCCGAGCAGCGTGTTCAATCGCTTCCGCAGCTCGTACCCGTGCATCGGGGACTCGTGGAGGAGGCCCAGGACCGCGACCTCGAGCACACCCGTGCGCTTGGCCATCCGTCCCACCTCCTCGATCCCTCGAAGTCCGATTTCGATAGATCGAGCGGATGTATCGACTCGATATAACGAATTGGAAGGGACCTTACGTCGCCGACCGCCGGATGGCAAACGCCGGGCGACGCCCGCGTGTCGAGGACACAACCGATGTCCCCGAGGTCACGAGGTGGTCTCAGGACCCCGGGTGGACCAAGGTCATCGGCGTACATTGCTCGCCATGTGGTCCCAGCGCCTGTTCGTCGACTACGCCCTTCAGCGGCGTGCGACGCTGCACGCGCTCCACGCGGGGACGACGCACACCACCGACGTCTGTGACGCCGACCCCTACCTGCTCCGCGCGGCGAAGTTCCACGGCGAGCCCACCGAGGCCCTGTGTCCGGTGTGCCGGAAGGAACCGCTGACGCACGTCACCTACGTGTTCGGGGACGAACTGGGGCAATACTCCGGACGGATCAAGGCGACCACGGAGCTCGAGCCCATGGCACGAGAATTCGGCGAGTTCCGGGTGTACGTCGTCGAGGTCTGCCGCAACTGCTCCTGGAATCATCTGAGTTCGTCGTATGTCCTCGGCGACGGTGTGCCTCGAAGTCGCGGCCGCCGGCGCCGAGCCGCCGAGGAGTAGAGGTACGTGGCTTCCAAGAATCCGTTCCGCCGGCGGAACGACGAGAAGACGGCGGCGGGACCGCTCGCGGCCGAGGACGCCTGGTTCCGCCCGGACCCGCCGGCTCCGGCCGGTCGGCCGGCGCGGCGATCCACCGCGGCACCGAACGACGAGACCGGGCCGCTCCCGAAGGTCGCGGCGGACGAACCGACGGAGTCGTTCGCCCGGCCGAAGTTCGACGACAAGAAGCCGGCCGGCGTTCGCGCCGCCGCGGGCAGCAGCGGGGCCGGCGCCGGCAAGGCGCGGAGCTCCGGGGCGAGCGGCAAGGCCGGCGGGGGTTCCGCGGGCGCCCGGGGCACCGGCGGCCGCGGAGGCTCCGGCAAGGGTTCGGGCAGCGGTTCCGGTGGCGGGGGCCGCGGGCCCGGCCGTAAGTGGTGGGGCGGCGCCGCCGGCCCGCCCGGCAAGCCGAAGAGCAAGAAGAAGCGCCGGCTCCAGCGCGCGCTGTGGGCCTCGCTGGCCGTCGGCGTCATCGGCTTCTTCATGATGATCATCGCCTACTCGCGGATCGAGATCCCCGAGCCGAACGAGGTCGCGACCTACCAGACCTCGCGCGTCTACTACGCCGGCAACGAGGTCGAGCTCGGCCGGTTCGGCGAGATCAACCGCACGATCGTGGGCCTGGACAAGATGCCCCCGTCGCTGCGGGACGCCGTGCTCGCGGCGGAGAACCGCAGCTTCTACTCCGACAACGGTGTCTCGCCCCGCGGCATGTTCCGCGCGTTCTGGAACAACCTGCGCGGCGGGTCGACCCAGGGTGGTTCGACCATCACCCAGCAGTACGTGAAGAACACGTACCTGTCCTCGGAGCGGTCCGTCCAGCGCAAGCTCAAGGAGGCGCTGCTCGCGATCAAGATCGACCGCGAGAAGTCCAAGGACCAGATCCTCGAGGACTACCTGAACACCATCTACCTCGGGCGCGGCGCCTACGGCGTGCAGGCCGCGGCGAAGGCGTACTGGAACAAGGACGTCCAGAACCTCTCGGCCTCCGAGGGGATCGCGCTCGCCGCAATCATCCAGCGGCCCAGCGCGTACGAGCCGAGCGACGAGGACGGTCTGCGTCGCCTGCGCGACCGCTGGGGCTACGTCGCGGACGCGATGGTGACGACGAAGGCACTGACGCCCGAGGCCCGGGCCGCGCTGAAGTTCCCGAAGTTCCCGAAGCAGGCCAAGGCGCAGAGCCGGTACGGCGGTCAGCGCGGCTACATCCTCACCGCGGTGAAGAAGGAGCTGCAGCGCCGCGGTCTGTCGGCGGACGACATCGAGAACAAGGGCTACCGCATCATCACGACCATCGACGAGGAGGCCGAGAAGGCCGCCCTCGACGCGGTCGCCAAGGAATTCCCGAAGACGCAGAACAAGGGCCTGCGCACCGGCCTGGTCGCGGTCGAGCCAGGGACCGGTCGCGTCCTCGCGATGTACGGCGGTCCCGACTTCCTGGGCAAGGGCCGGTACGCGCAGGTGAACACCGCGACGTACCCGATCCAGTCCGGCTCGACGATGAAGATCTTCACCACCGCCGCGCTGCTGGAGGAGGGGTACTCCCTCAACAGCACCTTCTGGGGCAACTCGCCGCTGTCCCTGCCGGGGTCCAAGCCGGTCAACAACGAGTTCAACCAGGACTACGGTTCGGCGGTCTCGCTGCGGACCTCGCTCGCGCAGTCGATCAACACCGCGTTCGTCCAGGCCACGATGAAGATCGGGGCGCAGAAGGTCCGCCAGGCGATGGTCCGGGCGGGCATCCCGAACAACACCCCGGGTCTGGAGACCAACGCCCGCATCACCCTCGGCATCGCCTCGACGCCCGCGATCGACGTGGCCGGCGCGCTCGCGACGATCTGCGGCGGCGGCATCAAGGCCGAGCCGCACCTGGTCGAGCGCGTACTGATGCCGAACGGCGGTGAGGTGCCGATCCGCAAGCCGGACATCTCGCCCGAGCCCGTCTTCGAGCCGCACGTCATCTCCGGGACGCTCGAGGCGATGGAGGGGGTCGTGAAGGGCGGTACCGGCACCCGCGCCAAGGCGCTGAACCGTCCGGTCGCCGGCAAGACCGGTACCCACGAGGACCTGACCGCGTGGTTCTCCGGGTGCACCCCGCAGGTCGCGGCCTCGGTCGTGTACTTCAAGGGCGACGGCACCAAGTCGCTCGACGGCAGCGCGGGGATGTCCACGTTCTTCGGTGGCACCTACCCGGCCCAGACCTGGACGACGTTCATGAAGGGCGCGCTCAAGGGCCAGCCGGTCAAGGACTTCCCGATCGTCAAGACCAGCCCGACCTCGACGCCGACGCCGAGCAAGGACCCGTACGACCCGGGCGGCTTCGACGGCGTCGACCCCGGCACCGGCCTGCCGCCGAGCGGCCCCGGCCCGATCTTCCCGACGTTCGACCCGGGCCCGACGACGGTCCCGACGCCGACCCCGGAGCCGACGCCCAAGCCCAGCCCGACCGCGACCGGGTCCGCGACACCGAACCCGTCGGACGAGCCGGAGCCCTCGCCGTCAGCGGGCGGTGGCGGACCGGGTAACGGCGGCGGACCGGGTAACGGTGGTGGTCCCGGCAACGGCAACCCGGGCGGCGCCACCAACCCGGGCGGAGGCAATTAGCCCGGACCGGGTCGCGCCCTCGCTCGACGACCCCGTCCTCCGGTCGGGCAGCGAGGTTCTCGGCGGCCCGGCCGGACGGCGGCGGGCGTCCGCGACGGGCTGGTGGACACCGCTGCGGGTCCTGCTCGCGCTGGCCACGGTGGTGCTGGCGCTCGGCGTTCTCGAGCGCGCGGACTGCCGTGAGAACGCGTGGAGCCGTGACGACGGCCAGCAGTTCGTCCACGCCTGCTATTCCGACATCCCGCACATGTACCGGGAGCGCGGGTTCGCCGAGGGGGCCATTCCCTACGTCGACACCGGCGACTGGCAGGCGCTGGAGTACCCGGTGCTGTCCGGCCTCGTCATGTGGGTCAGCGCGGAGTTCACGTCGCTGATCGCCGACGGCACGGCGGACGCACGAGCCGTCCGCTACTACGACGTCAACGCCGTCCTGCTCGGCCTCGCCGGGCTGGCGCTGGTCGCGACCACGATGCTGCTCGCCGGCCGCCGACGACCCTGGGACGCCGCGCTGGTCGCGGCGTCCCCGCTGCTGGCGCTGCACGGCACGATCAACTGGGACCTGATCGCGGTCGCGCTCGCGACGGGTGCCCTGCTCGCGTGGGCCCGCCGACGCCCCGGCTGGTGCGGTGTCCTGCTCGGGCTCGGCGTCGCGGCGAAGCTCTATCCGGTCGTACTCCTGCTGCCGCTGGCGCTGGTGTGCATCCGCGCGCGGCGCTGGCGACCGCTGATCTGGACGGTCGCGACGACGGCCGCCACCTGGCTCGCGGTGAACCTGCCGGTGATGCTGGCGGCCCCCGAAGGTTGGCGCGCGTTCTACGAGTTCAACGCCGACCGCGGTGCCGACTTCGGCTCGTTCTGGTACGTCCTCGACCAGAACGGCCACGGCGTCGGCTCCCTCGACGTCGTCAGCACCGCCCTGATGATCGCGGCCTTCGCCGCCATCGCGGTGCTCGCCTTCCTCGCCCCGCAGCCCCCGCGGCTGATGCAGCTCGCGTTCCTCACGGTCGCGGCGTTCCTGATCTTCAACAAGGTCTGGTCGCCGCAGTACGCGCTCTGGTTGCTCCCGCTCGCCGCCCTGGCCCGGCCGCGCTGGCGTGACCTGACGATCTGGCAGGCCGGGGAGGTGATCTACTTCTTCGCGGTCTGGTACTACCTGCTCGGCGGCTTCGACCGGGGCCTGCCGATCGACGCGTACGGGGTGACGGTGGGGCTGCGGCTGGTCTGCCTGCTCTGGCTCGTCGCCGTCGTGGTGCGTGACGTCCTCCGTCCCGCCTGCGACCCGGTCCGAGCCGACGGCGTCGAGGACGATCCCGCCGCCGGATGGGCCGCGACCGCACCTGCGGTTCGACCGGAACCCACGGAGGTCGCACCGGTCGGGGCTCCGGCGTGAGCGATCTCCGCGCGGCGCTCGAGCGGGCGCGGCCGCGCGGCGTCGACGCCATCGCCCTGCGCTACTGGCTGCTGAGCCGGATCGGGATCCTCACCCTCGTCAGCGCCGGTGCGTGGCTGTTCGCCGAGAACCGCGAGGGCCGCACACCGGTCGACTACCTGGACCGATGGACGCAGTGGGACACCGTCCACTACGTCACGATCGCGCGCTGGGGTTACGACGGCGAGCCCGGCATTGGGCAGGTCGCGCCGCTGGAGGCGTTCTTCCCCGGCTACCCGCTGGCGATCCGGGCGCTTCACACGATCAGCGGCCTGGACCACGTCGTCGCCGGGCTCGCGATCTCGCTGGTCGCCAGCGCGGTCGCGATCGTCGCGCTCGCCCGGCTCGCTGCGATCGAGGCCGCGCCGGGGACGGAGCCCGCCGCCCTCGCCGAGCGGACGGTGCTGCTGTTCGTCCTCGCCCCGTCGGCGGTGTTCCTCGCCGCGGCGTACACGGAGGCGCTGTTCCTCGCGTTCGCGTTCCCGGCCTGGCTGTGCGCGCGCAAGGGCCGGTGGGCGGCCGCCGGTGTCCTGGCGGCGCTGGCGTGCGGGGTCCGGATCACCGGGGTCTTCGTCGCGGCGGCGCTCGTCGTCGAGTTCCTCACCGCGACCGACGGCCGGCGGCGGTGGCGCTCCGCGCCCTGGCTGGCGCTGCCCGCGCTGCCGGTCGCGGCGTACTTCACCTACCTCCACGACCGCACCGGGGACTGGAACGCCTGGCAGCACGCGCAGGAGCGCGGCTGGTACCGCACCTTCCACTGGCCGTGGGAGGCGCTGGCCAACACGTGGGAGGCGGCGTACGACGAGAAGCAGTCGACGGTCTTCGCCTGGAACTTCGGTGCGGAGATCGTCGCCGTCGGGATCGGGATCGCGCTCACGTTGTGGCTGCTGCGCAAGCGGCGCTGGGCCGAGGCCACCTACATCGGCCTGCAGCTGTACGCGTTCACGACGTCGTACTGGTTCTTCTCCGTCCCGCGCTCGACCCTGACCTGGTGGCCGCTGTGGATCGCGCTGGCCGCCTGGACCCTGCGCCGGCCGGTGGTTCTGCAGGGCTACCTGGCGGTGATCGCGCCGTTCGCCGTCGCCTTCGTCCTGCTGTTCAGCAACGGCCGGTGGGCGGGCTGATCGGCGGGCGACACACGCTCGGTGGTGAAGCAGTTACCCGTGGTGGCGCACGCGCCGGCGTCGGTTGAACGTTGTCTGTGAGTGAGCTTTCCGACCCCGTCGAACGGGGTGTCTCCGCAGGTTCGGCTGCCATGCTTCCGCCCGTGGAGCACGCTGAGTACGTCGCCGGGGTCTCGGAGGAGATCGTCCGCTTCGCGGGTCTGGTGGCGAACGCGGACCTCGACGCTCCCGTCCCCAGCTGCCCCGAGTGGGACCTCGGCAAGCTGACCCGGCACTCCGGGACGGTCCATCGCTGGATCGTCCACATCCTGCGCACCGGCTCCACCGAGCGGGTCTCCCCCCGGGAGGTCGACCTCGGTCTGCCGGCACAGCGCACGGGGCTGCCGGCCTGGCTCGCCGCGGGCGCCTCGCCGCTCCGCGCCGCCCTCGCCACGGACCCGAACCGGCCGGTGTGGACCTGGGGCTCGGGTGGGAACGCGGGCTGGTGGGCCCGCCGGGTGCTGCACGAGACGACCGTGCACCGGATGGACGCGCAGCTGGCGCTGGGTCTGGAGCCGGAGATCGCGCCCGCCATCGCGTACGACGCCATCGAGGAGTTCCTGACGAACCTCCCCGCGGTCGCGGCGGACAACATCAAGGGTCTGCCGACGGGGGATTCGCTGCACCTGCACGCCACCGACGGTCCGGGCGAGTGGACGATCCAGCTCACCGACGGCGGGTTCACCTGGAACTCCGACCACGGCAAGGCCTCGGTCGCCCTGCGCGGCACGCTCGCCGACCTGCTGCTCCTGCTCTACGGCCGGCGCCGTCCCCACGACGGGGACCGGTTCGAGGTCTTCGGCGATCTCGCCGTCGCCGACCGTTGGCTCGCCGCCACCCAGCTCTGAGCCGGTTCCGCCGGGCCGCTCCGGGTAGCCCCGGGGCATGGGTGAGCACAAGCAGGACCTGATCGAGCCCGAGGGCGTCAACGCCGGCTCCGCCGACTCCACCGCCGAGTCCGGCCCCGCCCCCGACGCCGACGTGCGCAGTGGGGGACACCCCGAGCGGGCCGCCGAGCAGGCCGACCGCACCGAGGAGGACCAGATCGTCGACCAGCCGTTCCGACCCCGGGATGCCGACGCCCCCTCCCTGCAGCAGAGCGTCGAGGAAGGCGCCCGCTGACCGGTGAACCGAGGGCTCCCGTCACGACCACCGACCGGATCCTGGTACCGTTCACCGTCTGATCGCCGCGTACGCGGAGGTCGGAACCGGGGCTGTAGCGCAGCTGGTAGCGCACTTCCATGGCATGGAAGGGGTCAGGGGTTCGAATCCCCTCAGCTCCACCGCGTTCGAGCAGGTCAAAGGCCCTCCCGCGTCACGGCGGCGAGGGCCTTTCTGGTTCCTGAGTGACTATTTGAGTGACTATTGTCCCGACGTCGGACGGCCGGCCGTGCGGCAGACGGGGGATAGCCATGCCTGTCATCAACTTCGAGAACCCGTTCGAGAGCACTGAGGTCGACTACGCGAACGGCCGCTTGCCCTCGCGCATCTACGTCTCGAAGAGCTTCATCGCCCAGTGGGGTCAGGACGAGGGCCACCCCACGCGCTACATCTACCGAGTGTTTGACGAGGTCCTCACTCCGGACGAGGCCGACTGGGATTGGACTACCGAAGTGGTATCGACGACTCCTGGCGGACGGAAGCAATTGCAGCTGCAGGTTGCTCGCGTTGAAGGGGCCGTCCGGAAGCTGCGGATCCAGAAGGCTCCGACATCGGGCGACTTGACGAGGCTTGAGCCCGTCCTCGAGCTCGATAGGGCGCAAGCCGCGCGGCTCATCTCGACTCTTCGCGCGGTGGATCTCGTTCCGGTCGAGGGAGAGCAGGGCATCGTCGTCGACGAGGACCTTCTGCGTGAGGTACTCGCCGACCCGGCTGCCGTCGAGCAGTTGTATTCGCGGGATCGGGCTCGGTTCCGGGCGATGATCGAGTCTGATGGGGAAGCGGAGGACGTCGTCGCGCTCCAGCGACGCCGTGGCGTCGTGGCCTTGATGCGCGAGTGGCTGTCAGACGACGATGCCTTCGACGAAGCTGCCGCGGCGGCGGGCGGTCCGGAAAAGGCTTGGCAGCGGCTCCTGGAAGACAATCCGTGGGTGCTCGGCATCGGCCTCGGCGGGCAGCTATTCACCGCCTGGGACGCGGCGAGGCTGGAGCAGACCGTCGTAGGGCGGTCGATTACATCCGTCGGAAAGCGCGTAGATGCACTGCTGCGGACGGCGGGCATCATCCGCTCTCTCGCTTTCGCGGAGGTCAAGCACCACCGTACGAAGCTCCTCGCGCAGGACTACCGGTCGGGTTGCTGGCCGCCGTCTGCTGATCTTTCCGGGGGCGTAGTCCAGGCGCAGCAGACGGTTGAGCTCGCATGCAGTTCGATCGGCGAGTATCTTCACGACGTCTCGGAGCAGGGCGAGATGCTCCCGACCGGGACGTTCGTGGTCCGGCCTCGGTCCTTCCTCGTCGTCGGCAGCCTTAGTCAGCTGACCGGGCCTTCGGGGAGCCCGGTGCCTGACCAGGTACGGAGCTTCGAGCTCTTTCGGCGGAACCTCTACGAACCGGAGGTCATCACTTTCGATGAGCTGCTCGCGCGTGCGGCGTGGCATGTCGAGATGGCCTCGGAATCCACGGACGAATGCTGAGCGCCGCTAGACGCCAGGCTCCGAAGCAGGTCGCCGCGGATCGGCGAAGATGCGATCCATCGCCTCGGCTCCGTCGGCGATCACCGGTCGGATCTGCTTTCGGTACACCAGCTCGGTGACGGTGCTGCCGCTGTGGCCGACCAGGCGAGAGATGTTCTCCAGCGGGACACCCGCATCGGACAGCAGCGAGACGAAGCTGTGTCGCAGCTCGCGCGGGGTCCACTCCGTCGGCTCCAGTCCCGCCGCCTTGACCACGCGACGGAAGGCTCGGCGGACGTTGTGGGCGTCGAGCTGGGTGCCGACGGCTGAGGCGAATACCAGGTCCAGGTCCTGCCAGCTGCTCCCCGCGGCCAGCCGAACGGCGGCCTGAGCCCGACGATGCTCGGTGAGCGCCACAACGCAGCGCCGGGGAAGTGCGAGCGTGCGCCGGGACTTCCGGGTCTTGGTGTCCCCGCCGGCCCGGGCGGACCGCCAGACCATCAGTGTCGGCGGGACCGGCGGGTTCGCGTCCGGGTTGCCCGCGAGGTCGACGTGGGACCAGGTGAGTGCCCGGAGCTCCTCGGTGCGCGCTCCGACGAGCATCGACAGCACGATGTAGGCGTGCAGGGTGCTGTCGGCGGCCGCCTCAAGGAGGGCCTCGGCCTGGGCGAGCGTCAAAGCCTTGGACGGTCGTCCGGTGCGGCCGGTCGGTGTCTCGGAAAGCAGGACCACGTTGCGCCGGACCTTGTCGCGCGCCTGCGCACGGTCGATTGCCCTCTTGAGGATCGACCGGATGTTGCGCAGCGAGCTGGTGCTCAGTTCCTTTGCCTTGGCCGCGAGCCAGCGGTCGACTTCGTCCGCCGTGAGGTCGACGAGTTTTCGGGCGCCGAGCGCTGGGATCACGTGACCGTCGGCGAGGAACTTGTATTTGTCGCGGGTGGCCTGGCTGCGGTTGCTCAGACCGTAGGTCAGCCAGTCGTTCACTGCGTCGGCCACCGAGTAGCCGCGGGGAGCCACGGCGAAGCCGTCGTCCTGGTCCCGGAGTATTTCCTTGAGTTTGCGCTGGGCCTCGGTCTTCGACCTTCCGCTCGCCTTCCGAACGATCCGCTTGCCGGCGGGCGAGAATCCGACTGTGACCTCGGCGATCCACCGGCCACGGGATTCGCTCCAGTAGAGCCCGCCGTCTCCGCGGCTGCGTCTGGCGGTCATCAGGCCACCGCCTCGCGTTCGAGCAGCGCTACGTAGTCAGCGATGGCCGAAGCCGGGATCAGGCGGGCCCGGCCCTGCTTGACGGAGCGAAGACGACCGGAGCGGATCAGTTCGTAGATGACGGTGCGGCTCATCGACAGAAGGTGCATGGCCTCGTCCACCCGGTAGAGGCACGGAGTGCTGGTCGTCATTCCTGATGTCCCCTCAGATCAGGCGGCGGATGGGTTGTCCTGGACGATTGCTTTGGCGGCGTCGTACTGCGCGGTCCACTGCTGCCGTTCCCGGACCGCGGCCGCGATGGCCTGGAAGTAGGTCAGGGCGTCGCCGTCGTGCGGGTCGATGCGGGTCCAGATGTAGCGGGCGGTGCCGTCGGTGTCGGTGACGGTGGCTGCCCATCGCTGGCGATCGTGGGATGTCATGCCGGCCTCGGCGAGGACTTCGGCGACGACGGCTGCGCGGTCGGCGGCGTGTTGGGCGAGGGTCTTGCCGGTCCATTGGCGGGAGACGTGGACGCGTCGGCCGCCGAGGCCGAGGTGGTGCCAGTCGTGGGCCTTGGCCGGGCAGCGGCCGATCTCCAGACCAGGGCCGGCGTCCTTCGGTTGTACGCCGTAGCGCAGCCAGTTGGCGCACCGCGGCGAGCAGGGCAGGAGCCGGATCTGGCGGTGATATCTCCGCAGGTGCTCGGCCTGACGTGCCGTCAGGTCTGCGGCGTCCGCGTAAGTGGTGCTCATGTCCTTGGTGAGGTACTTGGTGAGGTAGCCGACGGCACGATTGACCCGGTCGTCGTCCCCACCGACAAGGCCTTGGTAGTCGAGCTGCTCACCGAAGCGAAGGACGTGCGCGGGGCGTGGAGCGGGGTCGTCGTCGAGGTCGTCGAGGGCTTGGTCCCAGGTCGGCAGCGGCTGACCGGTCGCCGGGTCGAGGTAGGCGCGCGATGCGATGCACCACACCGGCTGCTTGTGCTCGTCGAACACCGCCTGGTCGCAGGGTGGCCACCACAGCTGGTGGTAGGTCGCGGCCACGACTTGGCGGACGAGCTGACGCGGGACGACGCCGCGGACGGCGGCGTGCAGATGCGGGGCCAGCCGCCGTTGCGGTTCGATCGCGGCGAAGTACTGCACCTTGTAGCCGGCGCAGCGTCGGAGGTTCTGCCAGAACCGGTCCTCGAGCTTGGCGAAGTGCAATGCGTCGAGCGCGGCGCGGCGGTAGTCGTAGCGGTCCGGATCGACCGGCGTGCCGTCGGGATGGACCGGCCCGTAGGAGGGGAGGGTCAGGGTCAGGAACATCGAAGGCCGCCAGGGCCGTCCGTCCGCAGACCGGAAGGCGCGGCCGAGAGTTCGCTGGTCCATCGGGACCCGCGGCAGGTCGGCGACATCCTGGCGGCGCCGGGTCGACCGCGTACGCCGGAAAGGCTCGTCGTCGTGCGGCTCGTCGCCGTCCGGCTCGTCGGCACCGTTCTCGTCGAGGGGGTCCTCACCTGAGGCCGGTCCGGGCTCGTCCTCGCGGTGCCAGCCCTCGCGGCACTGGTGCACGCGGAGCCTTCGGGCGCGATCTGCGCAGGACGGGCAGCTCCGTTCGACGGTGGCGCCGCACGGCACGGGCACGGTAGCCACCGCGCCGGTTTCGGTGTCGGTGCAGCGCAGCAGGACCGGGCGGACGCACACCTTCGCGGCGACGGCCAGTTCCCGCAGCATGGCCGGGTCGATGGCCTTCATGCGACGTCCTCCCATCCGGCCGGGGTCAGAAGGCCTTCGAGCAGGTACGGCTTGGCCGGCTCGTCCGCGACCGGGTGCGGGTGAGCGAGGTGATGGACGCGGGCGGGGTGGCGTTCGGCCATGGCCCGGATCTGGTCGTCGGTGAGGTAGGCGGCGCGGACCCGGATCGGGTCGGGCAGGGACTCGTGGCGGACCCAACCGACGCCGGGGGTGTTGATGTCGATGCGGTGCGCCTCGGCACCGCGGGCACGGACACCCTCGCCGAGGACCATGTCGACCTCGACGGCTTCGGCCAGGCGCAGTGCGACCCGGGTCGGGAACAGGTTGCGGTAGGCCAGGACGTCCTTGCCGGGGTCCTGCAGGAACCCGACGACGACGCAGCCCGGGGCGCGGCCCTGGGTCAGGATGCGGCGCAGGGCGTTGTCGACGCGCTGGACGGTCTTGCGTTCGGCCAGCGCCGTCAGGGCGGCGAGCTCGTCGATGAGCACGACCCGCAGCGGTTCCTCGACGGTCGGGGTGTGCAGGCGAGTGATCCCGGCCAGGGTCTTCGTGCGCGCTGCCAGGAGATCGGCGCAGTCCTCCAGGGCCTGGGCCATTGAGTCGGGGTCGTCGGTGAACAGGCGAGCGAACATGCCCGCGCCCAGGGCCAGTTCCATCCCGCCCTTGGGGTCGAAGCCCCAGACCTCGACCGTCCCCTCGGCGATCGCGGGAGCCAGGCCCCGCAGCAGGGACCACATCACGGAGCCCTTGCCGGACCCGGTTGACCCGGCGACGAGGACATGGGTGCCCATCACCGGCAGGGTCCAGGGCGAGCCGTCCTCGCAGCGCCCGACCGGCACGGCCCGCAGGTCCACCGACCGCGAGATCGGCAGGGCGTTGATGGTGCGGGCCAGCGGGTCGCGGCGCAGCAGCTCGATCCAGACCTGGCCCGGACCGGCGTGCCCGACCCGGCATCCCAGGGAGCGGGTGGCGTGCGCGAACGGTTCGACGATCTTGGCCACGTCGGAGGGGGCCATGCCGTCGGGGAGCTCGACCAGCAGCCGTTCGGTGGTCGGGGACCACACCACCTTGCGCAGCCGGGCCCGCACGAGCCGCGACCGCGGCACGGGAGCCGGTTTGGTCGGGTCGAGGAGCGTTCCGCGGGGCTCCATCACGTCCCGCACGAACAGGCCATGGCGCTCGCACAACGTGCGCCAGCGTGGCCCGTACCGGTACCAGCGCGCCCACCAGGCCTGTAAGCGGGGCCGGACCTGGGAGCGCCAGGAGTGGGTGAACACCAGCCGCCACACCACGACGACCGTCAGCAGGCACAAGGCCAGAGCCGCCGGTGCCCACGGTCCGCCCAGAACCACCACGGCGCCGATCGCGGTCAGCGCGAGGGCGGTGCGCCAGAACTTCACGCCGAACACGACCAGGACGACGATGCCGAGCAACGCGAAGCAGAGCACCTGGATCACGTGCGCGGACGGAAAGGCGCTGATCGGCTCGACTGCGTCCGGGGCCGGGGCCGGTGTCGGCTTCGCCTCGAACAGCTGGGACAGGATGTTGGCAGCCACCTCAGGCCACCTTCTTCTCATCCGGGCGCGGGCCCGTTCCGGCGGCCGAACGCCCGCCGGTCGAGGTGCCGACGCTTGGGGCGCGGACGCCGGAGGCGCGGAGGGAGAATGCGATCCGGCCCTTGTCGTTGACGTAGGGGGTGACCGTCAGGTCGTCGAACTCGACCTGGCACACCTCGCCCGAGGGCGGGACCGGCTGCACCGGGGCGGTCACCTTCACCACGGTCTCCCGGGAGCGGGTCCCCAGCTCCGGATCGAGGTCGATCACCCGCATCGACCACACCCGCTCCCCGGTCAGCTTGTCCAGCGCCGGGGTGCGCAGCTTGGTCTTCTCGTCGTACTCCTCCACCGGCCCGATCGAGCCCGGCACCATCAGGCACCCGTGCGGGAACACCTCGCCGAACGTGACCGGGAGCCGGACTCCGTTCTTCACAGCCATCGCTGAACCTCCATTCCAGGCCCTTCGCCGCGCCGAGTGCGCGTGGCCCGCGACCCCCAATCTCCGACGGAGGGTGAGGACGTGATCACTACCAGACAGGGACGACAAGGGACGTCTCTGGTACGATGAGACGTCCCTTTGGGGAGGGTCGGATGGCCGGGACGAACGAGCGCCTACGCGATGCCCTGCACGCCGCCGGCGCCAGCACGCACGACATCGCCACCGAGCTCGAGGTCGACCCGAAGACGGTCGAGCGGTGGATCACCACAGCCCGCACGCCCTATTCGCGCTACCGGCACCGGATCGCCGCGCTCCTGGGAACCTCTGAGGCCTACTTGTGGCCGGACGCGCTCAGCGCCGGGCAGAAGGCCGCGGTCACCGAGTCAGAGATCGTCCGGGTCTACCCACACCGCGCCAGCGTCCCCACCGACGTGTGGCGGCACCTGTTCGACAAGGCCACCGAACGCGTCGAGATCCTCGTCTACTCCGGCATGTGGCTCCCGGACCAGAACCCCCGCCTCGCGGCCGCGCTTGCCGCCAAAGCGGACGCCGGAGCCAAGGTGCGGATCCTGCTGGGCGACCCCGACTCCGACGACGTCGCCCGCCGCGGCGCCGAGGAAGGCATCGGCGACGCCCTGGCCGGGAAGATCCGCAACGTACTCGTCCACTACGGCCGGCTGACCGACTGCGAGAACGCCGAGGTTCGCCTGCACGCGACGACCCTGTACAACTCGCTCTACCGTCTCGACGATCACATGCTGGTCAACGCCCACGTCTATGGCTTCCCGGCCGCTCACGCCCCCGTCCTGCACCTACGACGACTGTCGGCCGGCGTGCTGTTCGAGACGTACACCGAGAGCTTCGAGAAGGTCTGGGCCCACGCCCGGGATGCTTGGCCGGCGCGGGCGGGCAGATCGTGAGGTGTCCAGGCGAGAGCCAAGGACATCGGCGGCCTGTCGACCACACGGCCACCTAAGCTCGCCGACGAGGCCCACGACGGGAGGTCCCGCATGGGACGACGCATCGACTACCTGGACGACGACGCCGCCCCGCCCGCGAACAGTATGGTCCCGTCGGTGAACGTGGCCGTTGCCGACGCGAACGGCCGACTCCTCGCGATCCAGCGGAGCGACAACGGCAACTGGGCCCTGCCCGGCGGCGCAATCGACCTCGGGGAATCGCTCACTCAAGCAGCGATTCGTGAGACTGAGGAAGAGACCGGGGTTCGTTGCGAGATCACCGGCCTGGTCGGCATCTACACCAACCCTCGGCATGTTATCCACTACACGAGTAACGACGAGGTTCGGCAAGAGTTCTCGATCGTCGTCACCGCGCGACCAGTGCTTGGCGAGCCGACCCCGAGTAGCGAATCCACGCGTGTCGAATGGATCGAGCCTCAGACCTTCCTCGATCAATCCGACCTGCACCCCTCGATGCGCGCCCGGATCGAGGACTACCTTGCCGGACCGGAGGCATGGCCGCGGATCGCGTGAGCCGGGCCTGCTGGATCAGCCAAGGCCGATCCCGGCGACGTCGGCGCCCTAGGCTTCGGCTCATGCCGGACGGCGACGGGGCGGCCACGGCGACGGGGCCCAATGTCTGAGCCGCCGATCAGTCGCGATGAAGCGGCCGCGCGATTCAGGGCGGCGGCGAGGCGACGCATCGCCTGGATCGTCGCACTCTGGCTCGCTCCGACAGTCGGCTACGTCGCGCTATTCCTGGGACCACGGTCGCGACTTCGATGGCAGCGAAACCAGCGGCCCTTACTCGACCTGGCAGGGCGCGCTGCTGGTGGCGCTCCTCCTTCCCGTTGTTGTGCTCGCTGCGCGGCGCAGCATGTCGATCCTCGCCACGGTGGTGGTATCGGCGACTCTCACGTTCTGGTTCGCGCAGGATTGGGCCCAGACCGACGACAGCGGGTTGTACGCAGTTGGGATCGGATTGCTCGCGATCGGTTCCTTCCTTGCGACTGCCTTCGTCGCCTCTCTTGCCCGCAGTTGGGCGCACGGCAACTCGTCCATCCAGGAATGACTACCCGTCATCCCCATTCGGTGACTCGGACCTCGATCGGGCGGCAGGCCTGCCGGAACCGCTGAACCCGGCGCGGCCTGAGACGCCTGACCGTGACGTGGATCGCTCGCGGTTCGCCCGGCGGTCCACTGAACGGCGACCACTCCCAGCCAGTCGCCCAGCACATCCACCCGAGCCAGGGCTCGTTCGACGTCGGGGTCGTCATGGCGCGATGACGGCGGGTGGTCCCGAGGAAGTCCGAGTTCTCGGCGCCGGGCCACGTACCAAGCTTGCCTGGCCTGGTTGTAGGCAACAATCTGGTCGACGTAGCGCCCTGGAAGCAGCCGCCACCGCAGCCGAGGGCGAGGCCGATAGGAACCGAGCAGTTGGCTTCGGAGTTGCCGCGATTCTCGAATGCCGTCCGAGAAGTCGGGGTCTGGTTCCATAACGAGATAGTCGTCCAGGGGGCTGTCTGCTACCAGGGGTTCCGGCGTACCGGAGTCCGGTCGAGATGCCCCTGACATCGAGGTGGTCGGTCCGGTGACTGTCTGCGGGCTTGGGGCGAACGACTCTCTCGCCCTCTGGGCATCCGGGTGGGCTGTTCTTCGGCGAGCGGTGGGTGTGGAACTGTTCCAGGGTGGAGAGCTATGGGGCCCGCGGCACGCTCATCTGGGTCCTGAACTCTGCGACCAGCGTCGGGGTGGAGGTCCACTTTGTAGCCCGCCCTACGGACGCCGGGTGGGTCGCCCAGGGCCACCTCGTGGATCTGAATCCAGACTCCCGGGACGGTCTGGCCCTGCTGTGCGACCTTGACGGGGGAGAAGGGTATTTCGAGCTCGATCTGGAGGACGGAAGCGTCCTCGAAGTCACCGTCGCGAAGCCGAGCCTCGACGGGAGATTTCAGATGCGCGAGGGCTGGCCCGCTTAGCTGGGTGCTGCCGTCGACCTGCAGGGCCGTGCCACGGGCGTTTACGGCCTGGACGCATCGCTGAGCCGCCCGGCGGCGGCTTCGCGCACCTCGGGGTCTTCGCAGCCGTCCTGGACGAGCTCGGCCAGGCGCGGACGAGATGCGGTCGAGGTCGAGACGTGCGCCGCGCCAACCTGACGGACCGCGGCCTCGCAGTCCCACAGACATTCGAAGCCGAACGTGTCGCCGAATGTCGGTTCGCTCTGCGCGAGCACGCGTGCCGCTCGCTTCCGCGCGTAGGAGTACTCGGCACGCTCGAAGACCTCGACGAGTTCGGGGAACGGTCCGAGATCGGGATGGCGTCCCAGGGCTTCGATGAGGTCGCACAGCACATAGAACTCGCGCTGTTGCAGTGCGGGGCCGAGCGCCGGTCGCAGTCGGGGCAGGTCGGCCGGTTCGGCGTGCAGTGCGAAGATGCCGGCGGCCACCCCGGCGCGGTCGTCGCCGAGGTCGAACCACTCCCGCGCCAGCGGCAGGGTCGCGGTGGGGTCCAGAGCTTCGATGTACCGAATTGCGGCGGCTCGCTCGCCGCCGACGGTGTTGTCGGCGAAGAGCTGAGCCGCGGTGGGGATGACGAAGGGGTCAGCTCGCTCGGTCAGGATTCGCATGGCCAGGACGCGACCGTAGCCAGTCCCTCCGGTCGCGGTTTCGCGGACGAGCTGCACGTCCGCCGTCGACAGTTCGTGTCGGAACCGGTGGCGCAGGCGCCGGGGCATCGCGCTCGGCCAGCCGGTTGCAAGCAGGTCTGCGATCCGAGCGTCGGCTGCGAGCGGAGGAGCCGACTTGTGCGTTTCGCGGTCACTGGCGACCGCGAGGGCGGACGCGATTCTCGTGTTCTCGCGCGCCCAGGTCGACCAGGGGACCTCATTGCGCGCGTAGCGGACCAGGTCGATCACTTCGTCATCCGTGAGAGCGGCGCAGAGGATCTCGGGCACCCCGCTCAGGGCGTCCGGTGCCTCGAGCCGGGCGAGGGCCGGCAGGAGTTCCTCGGCGGCCTCGAGCGAGACAAGACGAGCCTTGAGCGCGGGCAGGCCGGTGAGGTCACCGCGCTTGGCCATCTGCACGGCCACCGAGTCCGCGAGGTCGTGAGCTGCGTCGGCGGCGCCACGCATGTGGGCGATCTCAGCGGCGGGCACGTTCAGCGCGAGTGCCAAGGTGGCGTAGTAGTCGACGCGGGCTTCGACCTGCCGGTCCCAACGAGGATCGGCTTGAACGCAGCTCTGCAGTGCGCGCTTGCCTTCGGCTGGTGACTCGGTGGCGCGCAGCCAGCCCAGACCGCGGCCGCGTTGTACCTGGCCGAGCAGCGTGGTTGGCGATGCCCACAGTTCCGACACGGCCCGGCCTTTCGTCCAAACATTGCGTCCCGCTTCGATACTGGCAGCCATGGCGTCCAGAGCGTTCCCCCGAGCAGCACCGGCGCCTTGGTCCTGGAGAGCGCCGACGGTACGGACTGCACGGTGATCTTTGAGCCTTGCGGGCTGGCCTACACCTTGCAGGGCGAGGACTGGCTGCGCGTCACCGTCAGCGGTCACGGCCAAGGAGACATCGAAGTCGCCCGCAACGCCAACATCAATAAGTCTCTGGCCTGGTAACGGCTGGGGCTACATGGAGGAGGTCAATCGGCTCGGGGACCGTCTGGAGGGCCTGTTCTAGACCGGTCCGTGTCAAGGGCGTGGTGCTGTCGATGAAGCGCTGTCGACCACAGCGCCCTTCTGCGACCTGGAGCGGGCCAAGACAGCAGCTCGGGAGCCTGCAGAGGCTGTAGCACACTCGCGTGCGTCTTTTACCCCCGCCGGTCGAGCCAAATCAGCTGCGATCAGCGGCTGAATCCCGCGGCTTGGCCGTCGGGCCAGGCATGACTCCGCGCGTATCGGACTAGGCCAATTGCCGCTGGGTCGAGGCCGGAGCCGGTGAATGAGTCAGCTTCTGCTCGACTCTGCTGATGACAGCTTGGAGCTCGGGCTCCGCGCGTTCGAGGTAGCGCGAGATCAGATGCTCCGGCCCATACCGCTCACGGGCCTCACTCAGCCGCCCGGCGAGGTCCAGATCTTCGCCGTCCGGCCCGGTGGTCATGTCGCAGAACCAGAGGGCGTCCGCCAAGGGGCCGTCGGTGACAGGGAACTCGTCCGTCAGCAGGCCGCGTAGGCCACGCTCCTCCGCTTCGACACACGCGCAAGAGTGACGTGCGACCAGGTTCACCACGGCATCTTCGACGCCTTCGGAGCGCAGGTACCGACCCCCGTCGAGGGCGTGGAAGCCGGTCCGCGCCGCAGGCGCGGCATATCCCACGTCATGCAGCCAAGCCGAGCTGACCAGAACCTCGCGAGGCAGGCAGAGCGCTGCGGCTACGGCCTCAGCCTTCGCCGCAACGCCTTGCACATGCCGCCAGCGTCGAGGCAGGTCGACAGCCAGCAGGCCGGCGGCCATCCTTTGCGCCTCATCGACGTCCATGCCCCCAGCGTACGAGCATCTGGCCCGAGGCCCGACTGCCGAATTGACCTCTATTGGATCAAGGCGCCGCCTTCGGCGGCGCACCGCCGGCCGCGCCCTCCTGCCTCCGGCCCGGGCGCTGGCCGTCGAGCGATCATCAGAGACGACAACTGGATCAGTGCGACGATCCGCCGTCCTCCCTGCGCGGCCAGTCTGCGACCTTCGCTCCGCGCGTCAAGGGCGCCGACGGCGTCGCTCCGCGATCGAGCAAGCTCGACCCTTGACCCCCTTCGCTCCGGCCTACGATCCGGCAGCTACGGGAGCAAAGCGAGAGATTGCGGCCGCCACTCTTGGCACTACCGCGACACCGTGGGGCAGCTCGGAAACCGGACGACACGACCGGTGGAGTGCAACAGAATCGGCGGGTGGAATCCATCGAAGCGGATCGCGCCGCTTGGGCGGTAGCGAAGATTGGGCGCGCACGGCAGCACGGGCTGGAGCTCCAGGGTCGCCTCGCGACTTGGGCCGCCATCGCAAACCCGCGCCCGGTGGCAACGATTTCCAGCGACCGTTTGAGCTGGGAAGTCCGCCTATCAAAGTTCGACCCACCCCCTCTCCTCGAATGGGCCCTGATCCTCGGGGACGCCATTCACAATCTCCGCGCAGCGCTGGACGTTCTGGTGTGGGCGCACGCCGACGAAGCAGGCCTTACGACAGGCCAGGCAAAGAGCATCGCCTTTCCCGTCTGGACGGACGAGTCCGCATGGAACCAGAAAGCGGACCGCACTCTGAAGGGCGTGCCGCTCGATGTGGTCGCGCGGATTCGCCAGTGCCAACCCTTCGAGCGCCCGGCAGAAGAACGATCGAGCGACCCTCTGGTCATCCTGAGCGACCTCGATAATCGTGACAAGCACCGGCTCGCTCTCACGACCATTGCGGAGCTTCATGAGGCGAAGTGGCAGCACGCCGTGGAGTTCGCAGATGAAGAAGCCAGCCGCCGCAACGTGCCTCCCAACGTCACCGTCCACTCCGCTTGCCTCGAACCGTCCGCACTACTCCTGTCCGGAACCACCGTTGACCCCGTGGATCGGGTCGCGGGCAATAGGGCTCTGACGTGGCAAGTAGGCATCGATCCGGGCAACGGCTTCATCGGGTTTGCTCAGCTGATCGAGGCGCTGGCGTCATACGTGCTGACGGTCGTTGCCCACGTCGCGATCGGGTCGGCGGCGGCACAACGGGGCGAGCATCCAACTGGATAACTACGGCGGCGGGTTTGCGTCCCAAGCCCGGACATATCAGCTGTTCGGACGCATTCTTTGACCGATCGGACCAGACCGGATTTCTCATCTGGACGGCAACCTGGAGGTTGGTGCATTCCGTGGAACAGGGTGCCGAAGGAGAATCCATGGAACTTGCTCAGGACGCCGAGTTCGCGGCGTTCGTGATCGCCGCTCAGCCGCGGCTGCACCGCACGGCCTATCTGATCTGCGCGGACTGGCACCGCGCGCAGGACATTGTGCAGACCGCCCTCACGCAGATGGCTTCCCGCTGGGAGCGGCTGCGGACGGGCGAGGGGCCGGCGGGGTACGCACATCGCGCGGTGGTCAACGCGGCGATCGACGAGCGTCGTCGGCCGTGGCGGCGAGAGCACGCGACCGACACGCTGCCCGACCGGGCGTCCGCCCCGGATGACGGCCTGACTCTCGAAGTGCTCGCCGCCCTGGCCGGGTTGCCCGCGCGGCAGCGGGCGGTCGTCGTGCTCCGCTACATCGAGGACCTGGACGTGGAAACGACCGCGCACCTGCTGAACATCTCCACCGGCACCGTGAAGAGCCAGTCCGCCAAGGGCCTGGCCGCGCTCCGCACCCTGCTGACCAACGGCGCCGACGAAGGAGTTCTGCGATGAACGACGACCAGATCATCACCAAGCTGCGCGGGGCCGCCGTGGACGTGCCCCCGGCCACCGCCGCCACCGTGACCGCTGTCGCCGCTGGCGGCCACCGACTGCGGCGACGCCGGCAGGCTACGCAGATCCTCGGCTCCGGCCTGGCCATCGCCGCTGTGCTGGCCGTGGGTATCCCCACCTTGAGTGCGCTGGACGGCGGCGAAGGCCTCAACACGGTCACCGCTGCCGGCGACCCCATGACCAAACCGCAGCCTGGGGTCAATGGCGCGCCCGGGGCGGGGGAGGCGCTGGCGAACGAGAAGGCCAACCTCGGGGTGCTGCTCAAGGCGCTCGGCCCCGATTGGCGCGCGTCCGACGACCAGGTTGGCGGCGCCGTGGTCGAACCGCGGGCGGGCAGCACCGCCGCCGACACGTTGCCCGATGGCTACGCCGCACGCGCCTCGATGATGGTGTTCAACACCGACGGCAGGTCTGAGTTGTCGCTGGACACTGTCTGCAAGCCGCTCGCCGAGAAGGGGCTGGTGAGGAGCGGCTGCACCGACATGCCGGCCGCCGACGGCAAGACGGTCCAATACGCGGGACCGGTGGGCGATCAGGCCGCCAGCCCCTGGAGTTCGGCGATGTACTACTTCGGCCGTTCTGACGGTTCGTTGGTCCGCATTGAGTTCGTGGCCCGCAGTAACGCAGACGAGGTCAGCGCGGGGCAAGAGCAGCGCGCCATCGAGTGGATGGAGCGGTACAAGAGCGCGCTGGCCGAAGCGGTAACCGATGACGGGGTCATGCCCCGTGCCCTGGCAACCGGATCTACACCGACGGCGCCGAGGATCGCCGACCACGACGGCGACCTGTTCCGCATGCAACAGGCGCTCGGGCGCAACTGGACCCTGTACGACGGCAAGCTCGGGCTGGAGCCAAACTGGCCCGAATACAAGGAACTCCCGGAATTGCCGCACGGCTACTGGGACGCACCGGCGGACATCACGACGATCAGCAAGTCAGCGTTCGACGCTGCGTGCAGCGCCGACGCCGGCGCGACGCCATGCGAGAAGCGCACAACGAAGGACGGATCCGAGGTGTACGTGCGGTCCTGGGCCGACCGAGACGCCACGAGCGGAGAGTACGTCGGCGAGAGCGCGGCCTACCTGATCCGCGAGGACGGCTCAGTCCTACTCGCCGAGGTGAAGTTGCACAGCGTTCAGGAGACCAAGGTAGAAGACTCCGATCAGGTGGCGGGGATGCGGACTTGGCTGACGAACCTGCAGGCCCGGTTGATCAAAGCCGTAACCGACCCTGCGATCACGGGCTGAGTCTGCCGCGCATGTCCACGGAGGGCGGGCTGAAGGCGTTGAACGGCCTAACAGGTCAGGCGCGCGTGGTCGAGCGCGTCACGCCGACGGCCGAGTTCGTGACCGCCGTCAGCGGATCGAGCGACCCGAGACAGCCCGCTGGAGAAGGCGGTCAGCGCATCGGTGGGAAGGTCGTATCCAATCGGGGGTGCGCAGACGAGGCCAGGAAGGCGATCAATGGCAGCGCCGATCTAAAAAGCGCACGCCCAGCGAGTCTGCGGGCCGCCACTCTCATCGCCGGAGTCCTAGCGCTGACGGCGTGCGGACCGGCCGACGCCGACCGCGCGGCACCAGCCGGGTCCTCGACCGCAGCGCACGACGCGGCCTTCCCTGGAATCGCAGCACGCTGCAAAGAACCCCGCCTGGGACCACCGAGCCGAGCGCGCCAGTGCTTGCGCCCGATCCGGAGGGGTCGAGGTACATGGAGAACAACGGATTCAAGCAAACTGAACCTTTGACGCCGCAGGCTCGCTGCCGCGGCGAGGCGCATGCCGAGCGCGTCCGAATCGCACTGGGCCAATTCGGCGCCGAGCTACCCGGAAGCGAGGCAGACCTCAAATCTGCCTTGACGGACTTGGGCTACCCAAATGCCAGCGTGTACGCCACCGGCAACGACCTCGCCTTCTCGTTCATCGTGGCGGGCGCCGGCCCGTGCATCTCCGGAACATTGGGCGACTCAGTGAGACTTCTCCCCCACGGGGTGTACCTCGAAGGCGGCTGCAGCGAGCCGCGCGGCGGTCACTGACATGAATCTGCCCATCTGGATGATCGCGGCCTTGATGTTCGGAAGCGCTGCATGTGGCTCCGACCAGTCCCGAGCGACCCACCCCTCAACGCCCGCGACGCCGATCGTGTCGACGGTTCCGACGCCGGGAACACACGCCACAACTCTCGACCTGAGCATCGACGACGCGGTTCCCGCGAGCGGCGACGCGCCTTTACGCGAACTGGAGTCCCTATCGCAAACCCGCGAACACGATGTACGGGTTGGAATCCTCAGCGTGACACCCCAGGGTTCAGTCCTCGCGAAGGTCGGGCTGCCCGACATTGTGCAAGGCGGCGAGATCCGACTGCGCCAAAGCAGGATCGAAGTCATCACCCCCGGCGGAGCCTCGCTCAAGATCCCCGGTAGCGATGGCGCTCGGCCGCGACAAGCGGTATGGGGAGACTCCGACGAGCGAACGCTGGTGTGGATGGAAACCACCAGCACCGACCTTTACACGGACGGGTGGGTCATCCTCGCCCACGACCTCGCTTCCCGGAAGACGCGCGTGATTGCCAAAGCAGTCAGCGACAAGACCCCCAGTGCACCAAATGGAACTGTTCCGTTCCTCGCCAACGAACGCGTGTACTGGCAAGCCGCCGAGTCCACCGGCGATAAAGACCGCCCGGCCCGGGCGCACATCTACTCCCGCGACCTCACCGGGAGCCAGCCCGTCCGGCGGGAAGTGTCGAACGCGAGCGACCTGTCTGTCGACGGTCAAACGATGTTCTACGTCAAGTCCCGCTTCGTGGATCCGCGTATCCCGCACGGCGAAGTTCAACTACACCGGCGGGACCTCGCGACCGGCCATGACGAAACGCTGCGCACACTCGAGCTCGGCGACAACGAGCGTCTCGCCGGCCTCAGTTCCGCAGACCGAGCCGTCGCGTGGATTACGCGATCATTGTCGCCGGCAGACGAAACGCAAGAGAGCTCGACGATCACCCTGCTCGACGGGGACGGATCCGAGACCCGCATTACCGGGACGAATATTTCATTCGCCTATCCCGTCCTGACCCACGACGTCCTGGGATGGGATGGGGGCGACCAAGGCGGCCAGTGGATCTTCGTTCGACAACACAACCGAATCGTCGACCTGGGTTCCGCGCCAGGTCTCGCCGACGTGAAAGCCGCGGGCGCGCACGTGGTCTGGCGCGAGGGCGATCGCTGGCGATTCGCACTGGTCACAGCCGGATCCCGGCCCTGAGAACGAACACGCTCGCACTGCAGTGAAAGGCACGTCGACCCGCGACGAAGCCGGCTCACTGAGTGACGAACTGAGTGACAATCGCGCCGCTCAACCGCGGTCCACCACACACATCCGCGGACGTTCGCACGGACCGTAAGCTGCAGTGTTTCCAGGCGGGAGCCCTGCTTTCTGTAGATGGCATGGAAGGGGTCAGGGGTTCGAGTCCCCTCAGCTCCACCGATCGAAAGCTCAGGTCAGCGCCTCCTCTGGGGGGCGCTGCGTCGTTTCCCGGGTCGGATGAAGCCTCCGGAGTCAGCAGAAAGTCAGCAAAGACGGCGCGGACGCGCTCGCGTCGGTCGGCCGACGGATGCGTGTAGCGGTTGAGCGTGGTGGAGACCTGCTCGTGGCCCATGGCGGCGGCGACGTCGTTGATGGGCACACCGTCAGAGATCAGCCACGTCGCATAAGAGTGTCTGAGGTCGTGAAACCGGACTCCGCCCACGGCGTTCCTGGCGACCATGCGGACGGCCTCTTTGTGGCTCGCGTACTCCTCGGACCGGGTCACCCCGGCGGCGTCAGTCCACTGCCCGCAGAAGCGCTCGCCATCGAGTGAGACGACCTCGCCGAGCAGGCCTGTCCGGACGAGTGCCGGGCGCCAGACCCGGGAGCGGAACATACTGCGGCGCAGCGGCCCGCCCGCCTCGTTGGCGAAGATTTCGTCGACCTCGCGGGTCGGGAAGGCCTCGCGGTGATCCTGCAGCGCCTGCACGACGAATCCGGGGAGCGGGACCTCGCGACGACCGGCCTTGGACTTGGGGTACGGCTTGATCAGCACCAACCCGTTGACCTCGGTCGCCACCCGCAGCACACGCAGCACGCCCTCGTCGAGATCCACCGCTTGCCAGCGCAGGCCGAGGCACTCGCCCCAGCGCAGACCGGTACCCGCCGACAGGGCGACCAGCGCCCGGTAACGCTCGGGGATCTCCGGCAACAGGCGCGCGAACTCTTCGCGGGTGAGGAACTGGTCGGCGACGTCGCGCTTGCGGTCACGGGGCAGCCGGATTCCGTCGCAGGGATTCTGGCCGATCAGCCGGTCCCGCGCAGCTGAGCGCATGACCCCGTTCATGAGCCGGTGCACTTGGGCGACGCTTGCTGGTGCCAGACGGGTGAATCGCCGCCCTCGACGTCTATCTGCGGACCGACGCGCCCGGCCGACCTACACCGTCAGCTGAGAAGACCCCTGAAACGTCGTCGACGACGACGGGACCGGCGAGGAGGAGGGCGCGGTGAGCTAAAGGAATGGAGCTTGCTCGGCTTCGACGCCGCCGCAAGCTCCGGTGAAACGGTCGGTACTGGTCGGTTGTCGTCGGTCACCACCGGATGGCGGCGTCCCCCACGCTCGGCGTTTGCGCAGGTCAGCGGCTCGTTCGCCCAGTGGGCGCATCAAGCGATAGACGCAAAGCCGACGTGATTAGGTCGTCGGTTCGATTCCGACAGGCGGCTCCGGCGAACAGCCCCTGACCTGCGGAAACGCAGGGCAGGGGCGGTTCGGTTCTGGTGGTCGCGCGATGCGCTGGCCTCACGGCTCTGCCGGACGCCGACGTCGCTCTCCTCTGCGACGGACCCCTCGCCGGCTGAGCGCTCGCGGCCGGCATCCTGCCCGTGTGTCGATAGGCCTCGCACCGCTCGGCAACGCAGCGTGGCGTTGCGTCGCGACCTGGCGACGGCTCGGCGGGGCGCGATCGTCTCGTGCGTTGGCGGACTACGGGAGCTTGGACGCGAGGACGTCGGCCGCCAGGATCTCGGGTGCTGCGCCGAGGAGGTGCTGGTTGGCCATCAGGGCTGCGACGATGGCGCCGTTGGCGTGGGCGTCGCGAGCGGCCTCGTCGGGGAATGCATCGAAGATCCAGAAGGTGTCGGCGTGGGTCCTGACCGCGAACCAGACAATCGTTCCTACTTCTTCGTTGGCGAGCGCGACAGCGCCGGCGAGCAGATCGGCGAGAGCGTCGTGCTGTCCATCGGCCGCGACGATCTTGGCGACGAAGGCATACGGAAGTGATGCGGGGGTGGACATGAGGGGTTCCCCTAGGTGTCGAGGTTTCTTGGTGAAGCGAGTTCAACGTATGACGAGCAAGGGCATGTGAGAAGTGGCGTATACGGCAGTATTGCTATTGTTCGCGCCATGCGTATCGGACTGATCGCGATCGACGGCTGCTTCGGTTCGGCTGTCGCGTCGGTCATCGACATCGTGCGGGTGGCCGACGGAGCCCGCGGCGATGTCGACCCGCGGATCGACCCGATCGAACTCGCCATCCTCGGACCGAAACGGAGAGTGACCACGACGGCATCGATGACCCTGTCGGTGGACCACCCGCTGTCGGAGTCCGCAGAGTTCGACGTGGTCGTCGTCCCTGCGCTTGGAACCCTCACGGCCGCCGCTACCAACGACGCCCTCCAGAGCCGAGATGCTCGTTCGGTCATCGCCTCGCTCGGGCGCCTCGACGACGCGACCACCCGGATCGCCGCGGCGTGCACCGGCGTGTTCGCTGTCGCCGAGACCGGACGGATGCATCATCGGCGGGCGACGACCAGCTGGTTCCTGGGGCCGGAGTTCCTGAAGCGCTATCCGACCGTCGCCCTCGATCTCGACACCATGGTCGTGGTCGACGGGAACCTCGTCACCGCCGGCGCCGCGTTCGCCCACATCGACCTCGCGCTCTCACTCGTGCGATCGATCAGCCCCGACCTGGCCCAACATGTCGCCAAGCTCCTCATCATCGACGAGCGTCCGTCGCAGGCGGCCTTCGTCGCCTACGAACATCTCCGGCACGAGGACCCGATCGTCGTCGAGTTCGAACGCTTCGTGCGCGCCCGCCTGGACGAACCGTTCAACGTCGCCTTCGTCGCGCAGTCGCTCGGCACCAGCCGGCGCACCCTCGAACGACGAGTCCGTGCGGCGCTCAACCTCACTCCGCTCGGCTTCGTCCAACGGCTTCGCATCGAACGAGCTCGGCACCTCTCAGCAACCACGGACCTCACCTCCGCCGAGATCGCGCTACGGGTCGGCTACGCGAACGCCGAGACTCTGCGCTCCCTCCTGCGTAGGGAGCGACGCCGTTCCTGACCTATCGCCATGCCTGTAGCCGGTGTCCTAGTGCTCGACTGGAACCACCTCTCAGCACGTCGCGACGACGCTCCTGCGTCGCCCCTGGACGACCCACTCGACACGCCCGCAGCACAGGCCATGTGACGTGTCCCGGCTTCCCGGACGGTCGGGGTTGGGTGGCTGTGATGTCGCTGCGTTCTCGTCGAGGGGGTCAGCAAACTCGATCAGGGTCGATTGGGATGAGACGCGAAGGCGGTCAGGTCAGGGCGGCCGAAGCCGGCCGGCGGGGTAGCGTCGGTCACGTCGAGGTCTTTCGGATGGATGGCGTAGGAACCTCCATCGTCGGGAGACCTCGACGTCTATCTGCGGACCGACGCGCCCGGCCGACCTACACCCTCATCTGGGAAGAGCCGGATTCCGTGGAACAGGGTGCCGAAGGAGATTCCATGGACCTTGCTCACGACGCCCAATTCGCGGCGTTCGTGCTCGCCGCTCAACCGCGGCTGCATCGCACTGCATATCTGATCTGCACCGACTGGCACCGCGCCGAAGACATCGTGCAGACCGCCCTCTCCCAGATGGCCTCCCGCTGGGAGCGACTGCGGACGGGCGGGGGTCCCGCGGGGTACATGCACCGTGCCGTGGTGATGCCGCGATCGATGAACGACGGCGGCCGTGGCGGCGAGAGCACGCGACCGAAACGCTGCCCGACCGGGCGTCCGCCCCGGATGACGGCCTGACCCTCGAAGTGCTCGCCGCCCTGACCGGGTTGCCCGCGCGGCAGCGCGCGGTCGTCGTGCTCCGCTACATCGAGGACCTGGACGTGGAAACCACCGCGCACCTGCTGAACATCTCCACCGGCACCGTGAAGAGCCAGTCCGCCAAGGGTCTGGCCGCGCTCCGCACCCTGCTGACCAACGGCGCCGACGAAGGAGTTCTGCGATGAAAGACGACCAGATCATCACCAAGCTGCGCGGGGCCGCCGCGGACGTGCCCCCGGCACCGCCGCCACCGTGACCGCTGTCGCCGCTGGCGGCCACCGACTGCGGCGACGCCGGCAGGCTACGCAGGTCCTCGGATCCGGCCTGGCCATCGCCGCTGTGCTGGCCGTGGGTATCCCCACCTTGAGTGCGCTGGATGGCGGCGAAGGCCACAACACGGTCACCGCTGCCGGCGACCCGATGACTAAACCGCAGCCTGGGGTCAATGGCGCGCCCGCGGCGGCGGAGGCGCAAGCGAACGAGAAGGCCAACCTCGGGGTGCTGCTCAAGGCGCTCGGCCCCGATTGGCGCGCGTCCGACGACCAAGTTGGCGGCGCCGTGGTCGACCGCGGGCGGGCAGCACCGCCGCCAACACGTTGCCCAACGGCTACGCCGCACGTGCCTCGATGATGGTGTTCAACACCGGCGGCAGGTCTGAGTTGTCGCTGGACACTGTCTGCAAGCCGTTCGCGGAGAAGGGGCTGGTGAGGAGCGGCTGCACCGACATGCCGTCCGCTGACGGCAAGACGGTCCAATACGCGGGACCGGCGGGCGATCTGCGGCGCTACCACGAAGGCGGCCTGCTCGAGCCCGCTCACGTCGACCCGGCCAGCGGCTACCGCTACTACTCCGGCGACCAGATCCCGACCGCCCAGGTCATCCACCGGCTCCGCGAGCTCGGCATGCCCCTGGTCGAGGTCGGCGAGGTGGTCGCGGCCGCCGATCCGGACGAGCGGGCCGATCTGCTCGCCCGCCACCTCGCCCGGATGGAGGCCGAGCTCGACCGCACCCGCGCGGTGGTCCGCTCACTGCGCCGGCTCCTCCTGCCAGAACCCGCGCCGCTCGACGTGGAGCTGCGCCAGGTGCCGGCACGCTCGGTGACGGCTGTCCAGGGGACCGTCGACCTCGACGATGTCCTCGCCTGGTACGCCGACGCGATGGCCGAGCTGGATGCAGTCCTCCTCGGCGCGGCCCAGCTCGGAGCCGTCGACGCCGGCCCGCCTGGCGGCGTCTACGCGAACGAGCTGTTCACCGAGGGCCGGGGCCACGTCCTGGTCTACCGGCAACGGGCGGACCCCCCGCTCTCGGGGCGCGTGGAGTCGGTGACCTTGCCCGCGGTCGAACTGGCCGTCACGGTTCACGTGGGCGCGCACGACGACATCGATGTCACCTACGGCGCGCTCGGGAGCTACGTGACCGAGCATCAGCTCGCGGTTGCCGGCCCGGTGCGGGAGAGCTATCTGGTGGGCCCCCGGGACGGCGCGCCGCCGGGCGCGTGGCGTACGGAGATCGGCTGGCCGGTGTTCCGGGTGTCGGCCCTCCCGGCTGACGACTGATCAGACGGCCAACGGTTCCGGCAGGAGCCGGGCGAGCCAGTGCAGCGGTGCGGCGGCGAGCTCTCCGGCCCGGCGCTCGCCGGTCGTCGCGAGGACGCCGATCCAGGACACCGCCCGCCCGATCTTCGCGCTCTGCCTGGCGAGGTCGAGCGTCCGGACCAGGTCCGGGTGCGAGCCGAGGTCCGCGAACTCGGCGAGGTAGGCGTCGCGGACGCGGAGCACCTCGGACGAGGTCGGACCGAGGCCGGCGCCCTCGGGGTCGGTGAGCCAACTCAGCACGACCAGAAGGCTCGCGAAGGGGTGACCGACGACCGCGTCGCCCCAGTCGTAGGTACGGGCGCGGTCGACATCGCCCTCGGGGCAAAGCAGGTTCCACGGGTGCAGGTCGTTGTGGTCGAGCGTCGACGGCACTCCGGACGACGCCAGGTCCTCCGCCCACCCGGCAACCGTCGGCCGGAGGTCGCGCAGACGCTCCAGCGTCGCGTGATCGGCCGGGTCGTCGCGGGTAGCCACGTACTCGGCCACGTCGGCGAGGCAGTCGTCGAACCGCGCCGGCAGCGAGACGGGGCGCAGGTCCGGCAGGCCGAGCCCCAGGAGGTCCGGCACTCGCTCCGACAGGCGGCGTTGCAGTCGGGCGTAGCCGGGAAGCGCCCGGCACAGGGCGTCGATCAGCGCCGGCCCGGTGGCGAGTTCGCCGAGCGGGGTACCCCCGTCGGGCAGCAGCAGCCACCGGCGGTCGGCGTCGACGGCCAGCGGATGCAGCACGTCCTCCGGAGCGGCCTTGACGAGCCGGGGGTACAGCCCGACCTCGAAGGCCGTCCCCGCACCCGGCGCCTTCAGCCACACCGGGCCGCCGGTCGTCGGGATCCGCAGCACCGTCGCCCAGGCGCGCAGGTGGGGTTGGGTGACCTCGCCGGTCCGGCTGAGTCCGTGGGCGGACAGCCGCTCGTCGGCCCACGCCGTGGCTTCGGCCCGCCACTGCGCCGTCGACCAGACGGCCAAAGAGGTCATCGCGAATGACCGCCCGTCAGTCGGCGGGAAGGTAGCGGGTGTACCGGTCCGGGCCGGTCCGGACATAGAGCTCGGGCGCGCAGGGCAGGGCCGGATCGGCCGCGAGTTCCTCCGCGGTCCGCATCGCGGCGTGCACGGTGGACTGCGGCCACACCGGCGGGTACTGAAACGCGGGCAGCAACGGGTTCGCCGGGTCGTCGTTGGCCTCCACGCCGGTCAGGTCCGTCACCGACGCCCGGAAGTCGTGTCCGCACCAGGTGATGCGGTCGCCGACGTCCTCGCCCGGGAATGACCCGTACGTCATCCGGAACCACACGGACCAGCCGAGCAGGCCGAGGAGGACGGCGAGCGCGAGCCCGCCGACCGGCACGAGCAGGCGGGGACGCCGGCGCGGTCGGCTGTCGGGGAACGCCACGTGTCCCAGTTTGGCCGATTTCGGCGGCAAATGAGTCGTCGAACGGTTGGTGCAGAGTGCGGCCGTACGTGTGGTTGAGCCCCGCCCCCGTGATGTCGATCTCTCTCCTGCGTCGCCGCCGTTCCGCGCGGACGACGGACACCACATTCCACGGGGAGTCCCATCTTCATGCGTTCCAACCTCACGGGCCTGCGCGCCCGCCGCGCCGCACTCGTCGTCGCGCCCCTCTCGCTGCTCGCCGTCGCCGCCCCGGCCGTCGCCCTGGCCGCCGGCGCCCCCCCGTCGAACGACACCTTCACCGGCTGCCTGGACAAGTCCTGGATCGGCGCGGGCCAGATCTCCAAGGTCAAGGCGGGCGTCAAGCCGCTCGTCAAGTGCTCCGGCGACGAGACCCAGATCAGCTGGAACGCCCAGGGCGTCAAGGGTGAGCAGGGCCCGCGGGGCGAGCAGGGCCCCGAGGGTGCCCCGGGCCACCAGGGTGAGCAGGGCGAGACCGGCCCCGCGGGGCCCGCCGGTGAGCAGGGCGAGACCGGCCCGGCGGGTCCCGCCGGCGAGCAGGGTCCGGCCGGTGAACAGGGTCCGGCCGGCAAGGACGGCCTGAGCGCGTACGAGCTCGCGGTCGAGAACGGGTTCGAGGGCGACCTCGACGCGTGGCTCGAATCCCTCCAGGGCACCGTCGTCTCCGACGAGGGCCAGGTCGGGGCTCCCGGCAAGGACGGCGTGAACGGCAAGAACGGCGTCGACGGCAAGGACGGCAAGGACGGCGTCTCCGGCTACCACCAGGTCACCGTGAAGAAGACCGTCGGTGCCGGCAAGGACGCGACCGTGACCGTGAGCTGCGACAGCGGCCGCGCGCTCGGTGGCGGTAGCTGGTCCAGCAACGAGGCGATCGACCAGCGTTCGTCCGCGCCGACCAACACCGGCAAGGGCTGGCGGGTCAGCATGACCAACCTCGGCAACAAGGCCTACGACGTGACCGCGTACGCGATCTGCGCCAAGGTCTGACGCATCGTCTGACGCATCGTCTGACGCATCGTTTGATCAGCGAGCGGGCCGGGACCTTCGGGTTTCCGGCCCGCTCGCTGTCGCGTGCGGTCTCAGTCGGCGGCGCGGTCGCGCCACGCCGCGACCAGGGCGGCGTTCTCGCCGGCGGTGCTGCCGTAGAAGCAGATCTCGTCGGCCCCGGCGGCGCGGTAGGCGGCCATCGAGGCGACGCAGTTGTCGATGGACCCCGTCAGCGAGGTCGGGTACATCCACTCGTCCGGCACGAGTTTCGCGACCTCCAGCAGCTGGTCGCGGTGGAAGTGGTGGTCGACCCGGTCGGGGTCGCCCGCGACCAGCGGGTGCTCGCGAATCGGGTCCGCGAGGCGCCGGTCCCACCCGTTGACCCGGGCGTACGCCTCGGCGAGCCCAGGCTGGCCGAGGTAGGTCACCATCCGGGCGTGCATGTACGCCCGGGCACGTTCGTCGTCGAGCTCGGGCGCACTGACCATCGGCACGACGACGCGGAGTGACGCGGGGTCACGTCCCACTTCCTCGCACGCCGAGCGCAGGTACGACACGGAGTTGTGCACCGCCTCGAGCGTCATGAACGGCTGCAGGTAGACGCCGTCGAACCCGGCGGTCGCCGCGACGCGGCAGGCCTTCGGACCGCCCAGGCACACCGAGTAGATCTCCGGTGCCGGGCCGGGATAGGTGTCCGCCATGTGCAGGCCGCGGTACGAGCCCGCCGGGCCGTCGTAGTCGACCGACTCCCCGGCCCAGAGCCGCCGCAGCAGGTCCGGGTAGTCCGCCAGCTCGGCGAAGCTCATCTCCGTCAGGTTCGCGTTCTGCACATAGGCGCTCATGCTGCGGCCGAGACCGAGGGTGAACCGCGGACCGAACGCGGAGTGCATCGTGGAACCGAGCGCCGCGGTCAGCAGGAGGTTGCGCGAGCGCGGGAACAGCGCCGCCGTCCCGAGCTTGAGCCGCGTCGTCCGGGCGGCCATCCCGCCGAGGAGGACGCCGGCCTCCTTCAGGTCGTACCGCTCCGAGAGCCACAGCCTCGCGATGCCGACCCGCTCGGCCTCGACGGCGTCGGGTACGACCTCGGCAGAGCTGCGCAGCCGACCGCCGCGGACGTAGAGGCTGACGTCCTCGGCGGCGGGCGCCAGGTCCGTGGCGGGAGCCAGGTCGGTCGCGGTCATCGGGTTCCTCCGGTCACGAGGGCGCTGGTCGATCCGCTCACCGACACCGTGGCCGGCAGGACCAGCGCGGCCAGGCGCTGCTGCTCGGCACGACGGGTCTCGACGAGGTCGGTGAGGTCGTGCCCGGGGGCGAGCAGTTCGTCCCACGTCAGGTGCGCGACGTCCGCCGGGTCCTTGACCGCGCCGGCGACGACGAGCCGGTCCGCGCGTTCGCGGACGAGGGCGGCCAGTGCCTGGGCGAGCGCGTGCACGACGCGCTCGGCCCGCATCCGCGCCCGCGAGTGCCCGCCGTCGTCGCGGACGTCAGCCGCTGACGCGGCGTTGGGTGACACTCCGTCAGGGAACGAGGTGAGCAGGTGCGCGAGGTCGCCGAGCTCGTCGCCCTCCAACGCGGCGCCGATCGCCGCGATCGCCCAGAACCACGCCAGGTCGTCGAGTACGAGGCCGAGGACCGCGTCGAGCCGGACGTCCGACAGGGACGCCGGGTCCGCCGCGCGCTCGAGCGTCTCCGCGGCCCAGCCGGCGATCCGGGCGACCTCGCGGCCGTACGCCCGTCCGACCACGCGCCGACGGCCGCCGGAGTGCTCGACGGCGTAGGCGACGTCGTCGTTCACGTAGAGGCGGTGGGCCACGCTCGCCGCCCCGGCGCCGCCGAGCTCGTGCCGGACCTCGGGCGCCCCGCCGAACGCGTCGAGCATCCCGGTCGAGGCCGCGCGCAGCAGGTGCAGGTGCGTGCTCAACGTCAGGGCGGCCAGCGGCGCCGGCCCGCCGAGCCGGCTGACGGTCGGGTACGCGAGCGGGATCGGCGAGTCGAGTTCGCCCGCCGGTGCGCCGAAGTCGGGCCGGCCGGCCGGCGCGTCCGACACCACGGCCCCGGGCCGGTGCGTCGGGAACCGCAGTCGCCACGGCACCTCGACGCGGCGCCTGGCCACCGCCGTCACGCCGCTGACCGCGCGCCGCAGGTCGACGACGCCGTCGGCCGTCGACCACGCGCACTCGAAACCCCAGACCTCACGCAGCCGGGTGGTGTCCATCCGCGGCAGGTAGGAGATCCCCGCGGCCTCACCGGGCGTGATGTCGGCCAGGTCGTGCTTCCAGGCGAACTCGATCGCCTTGAGCGCTCGCGACGCGGAGGTCTCGACGTACTTCTTGCCGAGCACCTCGGCGATGGTTCGCAACGGGAGGAAGTCCGGCGGTGCGACGTTCACCGGGCCGGGCGGGCCGGACTCGCACGCGGTCGCGAAGAAGCGGCCGATGTCGTCCTGGTGGATGAGTTGGTAGCGGATGTCGACGCCCTTGATCCCGACGATCGCGGGCGCCGCGAAGATGTCGAGCAGCAGGTTGTCGATGTTGCGGCCGACGGTGACACCGGTACGCGCGAGCACCGCCTCGACGCCGGAGTCGAGGATGACCTGCTCGGCCGCCTTCTTGTCCGTCCCGTAGACGTAGTCGGGCGAGGGGCGCTGCTCGTGCTCCTCGGTGAACAGCGGCGGGTTGTCGGGGTTGGCGCCGTAACTCATCGCCGAGGACGCGAACACCAACCGCCGAGCACCGGTGCGCTTCATCGCCTCACAGACGTTCGCGGTGCCGCCGACGCTGATGCGGCGTGAGAGTTCGCGGTCCTTGACCGGGGTGACGACGAACGCGAGGTGGCACACGACCTCGCAGCCGTCCATCGCCGCGGTCAGCGCCTCGAGGTCCGTGACGTCCGCGGGGGCGAAGCGCGCCCCGGCGGGCAGGGCCTGCGGTGGTCGGCGTGCCACCGCCACGACCTCGTGCCCGGCGCGCGTCAGCCGCTCCACCACGCTGCGCCCGTAGACGCCGGTCGCTCCTGTCACGAGGACTCTCATCCGGTTCCCCTTCCCGGGTCGCGTTCGAGCACCTGCAGGATTCCGGCGTCCCCGTCGAGCCGGACCAGGTCGCCGGTCCGCACCCGGCGGGTCCCGTCCCCGGTGCACGTCAGACACGGGATGCCCAGTTCTCGCGCGACGATCGCGGCGTGGCTCATCGTGCCCCCGAGATCGACTGCCACTCCGGCGGCGAGGTGGAACAACGACGTCCAGCCCGGATCGGTCGACCGGCACACGAGGATCTCGCCCGGCTCCAGGTCGTCGGTGGCCGGATCGACCACCACCCGCGCGCGTCCGGTGTCGACACCGCCGCCGACGCCCTCGCCGGTGATCGGCTTGTCGACCGGCGCGTCCGCGGCGGGCGTGTCCCCGATCGCGTCGTCGGCCGGCGCGAGGGGGATCCGCGGCGGTGGCCCAGTGAACTTGTCGGGCAGGTCGGTGGTCAGGTAGTCGGCGCGGATCGCGGCCCGCTCGGCGGCGAGGGTGCGCAGGTCGTCGGGCAGCCGAGGCGCGGTGAGCTCGTCGTAGGTCAGCCCGAAGACGTCCTCGGCGTCGTCGAGCCGGCCGGCCGCCGCGAGTTCCCGACCGATCGCGCGAGCCGCGAGACGCGCGCCGTCCAGGCACTGCGTGTAGTTCGCCTTCCCGATCTCACGCAGCGGGATCAGCGTCCGCGCGATCCGCAGGACGAGTCGCGCGCCCGGCGCCCGCATCCGGCCGAGCGCGGCGAGCAGTTCCGCCTCGGCCGTCTCCCGCACCTCGACCTGCCGTCGCTCCGCCAGCGCGGGGTGGGCGTCGGGACCCAGGCCGGCGTAGCGGCGGACCAGCGCGTCGAGCGGGCCCGGATCCTCGCGCCAGACGCGGCTCGCGAGCTGGCCCTCGTCCGGTCCGTGGAAGCCGTGGCGCAGGAGGAAGGTCGTGCGGTCGAGCCGGTCGTGGGCGAGGTCCCAGAGGTCGGTCACCAGCCCGGTCTCGAGCATCCCGGCGTAGCCGGTGACCAGGCGGTGCTGGAGGCCGTGGCGGTCGGCGTTCCGGACGAGCAGCACGACCTGGTCGTAGACCGCCTGGGCGAGCATCGAACTGAGCACGCCGAGGGAGAACGCCCGCGTGTACCGCCGCCGCGCGTCGGCGAGCAGCGCGGTCGCGTCGGGCAGCGACGTCGGCGGTGCCAGCACCGCGCCGCGCCACCACTCGACGATCTCCGCGCGCAGCGCGAGCGAGTCGCGTCGGAGCCGGGTCGCGGTCCGCGGCATCCGCAGCGCGATCGTCGGCAGTCGGGACAGCGTCGGGTGGTTGACCGCGTCCGGCCGGACGACGCCGAACAGCTGCGCCTCGACGGCGTTGGCCGACGTGCCCGGCGTCCGGTCGCCGATGCCGCGCATCGCCTCGATGTTCGCGACGGTCCGGCCGTAGAAGGCGACCATGAACCGGTCCTCGGCCCGGTCGTTGAGGCGGACCTCGTCGGGGCGGAGCACCCCCATCGCGGCGAACGCCTGCCGGGCCGCGAGCTCGACGGCGTCGTCGACGAAGGACCAGTTCAGCGCCGTCGAGACGCCAGGGATCGCCTCGGACACGTTGCCGGGCGACCACAGCACGTCCGGATCGGTGGCCACCCAGTGGAGCGGGTTCGCCATGCCGGTCCGCACACCCGCTCCGCTCATGTGCCCTCCACCCAGCCGCGCAGGCCGGTGATCAGCAGGTCCAGCCCGGCGCTGAACTCCGCGTCAAAGTCCCGGGTGGCGAGCCGGCCGGCCAGCCCCACGACGTTGGCGAACTCGTCGCCCGGCAGGGTCGTGATGCCCGGGAGCGCGGGGCGACCCTGTGCGGCCCGCGTGCTCAGCCCGATCTCCCGCTGGCAGGCCCCGACCGTGTACGAACTCAGCGTGCTGAACGCGCTGATCACCTGCGCATCCTCGAGCCCGGCCTCCCGCAGCGCCGCGAACACGACCTCCGCGCCGCGGTAGGCCGAGACGCCGTCGAGCCGGTGCGCGGCGACGATCGGCAGCAGTTCGGGGTGGGCGAGGAACGCCCGGCGGGTGGCGTGAAAGACCGCCGCCACGCGGTAGGCCCAGTCCCCGTCCCCCGGGGCGGGCAGGTCGAGCTCGGCGAGCAGCCGGTCGGCGAGTGCTCCGAGCAGGTCGTCCTTGGTCGGGACGTAGCCGTAGAGCGTCATCGCGCCGACGCCGAGCGCCCGCGCGAGCTTGCGCATGCTCAGGCCCTCGAAGCCCTCCGCGGCCACCAACGCCTCGGCCGCCTCGACGATCGCGTCGAGCGTCAGGCGCTCGGTGGCGACGCGTGCAGCCGCGCTGGCGGGCATCGACCCTCCCGGTTTCGTACGCGTACCGTACGCGTACGTGTCGACCGTAGAGCGCCGCCCGGCGCAGGTCAACGACCGGGATCTTCAGGTGAGGGCCGCGGCGGCCGATGACTCCTCGACACGGCGCGGTTCTCGCGGCGGCCGCTCGGGCCGCCCCTCGCGCCCCGGGGAGACACCCATGGCCCGTCCCGCCCGCACGCTCGCGCTCGTCGCCCTGCCCGTCGTCGCGATCGCCATCACGGCGCCGACCGTCGCGATCGCCCTGGACTCCTCGCCCTCCCCGGTGATTCAGGGGTGCCTGCGGCCCGACGGTTCGATCGACAAGGTCGCGGTCGACCCAGCAAACGCCCCGGACTGCTCGGCGGAACTGCTCAAGCCCGCCGGCACGGTGATCAGTTGGAACCAGCAGGGCCCGGCCGGAACCAACGGCGCCAACGGGACGAACGGGACCAATGGCAAGGACGCGTACCAGGTCGCGAAGGCGAACGGCTTCCCCGGCACGCAGCTGGAGTGGCTGACCTCCCTGCGGGGCCTGCCGGGCGCGCCGGGTGCGAAGGGGGCCGACGGCAAGGACGGCGTCTCCGGCTACCGGATGGTCGTGGCCGAGACCAAGGCGAAGGCCCGGACGTCGGCGACCTACACGGTGAAGTGCTCCGGCGGCCGGGTCGCGCTCGGCGGCGGCATGAACGGCACGGCGGAGATGATCCTCAACGGCTCCGGCCCCACCGCCGACGCGAAGGGCTGGACGGTCCGGGTGACCAACGTCGCCACCAAGAAGGCCCCGATCTCGGTCTACGTGACCTGCGCCTTCAAGGCCTGAGCCCGCGCCCCCGGGTCGCGCCCCCCGGGTCGCGCCCCGCGCGCCGCACCCCTCGGGTCGCGCTTCACTCGCCGGCGCCAGGCCTCACTCGCCAGGCCGGGCGAGTAAGGCCTGTCCCTGGCGAGTGAAGCCACACCCCCGGGAGCGAGGCGGCTCAGACCTCGACGATCTCGTCGAAGGTCGTGGTCGTCATGCGGGTCTCGACGTCGAGGTAGTCCCCGACCGCGGGCGGTTCGACGCCGGCGGGGAGCCAGAGCAGCGAGACCTGCATGTGCGGCGGCTCGGCGAACCAGCGCTGCTTGCCGGCCCAGGTGAACGGGCTCAGTGTCCGGTTGAACGTCGCGAGAGTGCCCTCGCCCGCGATTTTGACGCGGGTCATCAGCCCGGCGACCGGCTTCGGGGCGGACAGGCCGACGCCGTGCGCGGTGCCGCCGGCGACCACGACGAGGTGGCCATCGCGCGGAGCCTTGCGCTGGCGGTAGCCGTACCGGTCGCCGCGGGCGAGCTTCTCGACGTCGAGGACGCGGGCCTTCGGCCGCAGCGCGCCGCGGTCGCCGAGCCAGAGCTTAGTCCCGACGCGGGCACGGAATGTCGTCTCGGGGAACTGCTTGCCCAGGCCGGCGACCTCGGGGCCGGACAGGTGGCTGACGTAGATCGTCGCCGCCGGCAGCTTGGCCGCCTTCAGCCGCTCGACCCACGTGGCTACCTCGGTGACCGGGTGCGCGCCGCGGGGGCGGTTCATCGGGAGATGCAGGGCGAAGCCTTCGAGGCGCACGTCGGAGAGCGCGGCGGCGAGCCCGGGCAGGTCGTCGGCGCCGACGCCGTGGCGGCGCAACGACGTACGGCACTCGACGACGACGCGCTTTCCGGCCAGCGTGGCAGCGGCCTCGGCGGTGGCGACGGTGTGCACGACGCGGCCGAACAGCGCGATCGGCAGACCCTCCGTCGGGTCCCCGGGCAGATGGGGCGTCAGGACGACGACCTTGGAGAAGCCCTCCGCGCGCTCGGGGAGCCGGCGCGCCTCGGCGAAGGTGCCGACCGCGAGGGTGTCGGCGCCCAGGGTGAGCGCCTCGTCCACGCAGCGGTCCATCGTCAGGCCGTAGCCGTTGCCCTTCGCGACCGGGACGAGGCCCGGGATGTCCGCGTCGATCTTCTGCAGGTGGGCGTCGAAACGCGCCCGGTCGATCTCGAGCCGGAGCATGAGTCTCGTACCGCCTCGTCTACCGCTTCGCCAGGTACAGCCGGAACGCCTTGAACAGCAGGGAGTTGATCGGCAGGTCCCACTCGCCGAGGTACTCCACCGCCTGACCGCCGGTGCCGAGCTTGAACTGGATCAGCCCGAAGTGCGGGTCGGCCGGGTCAAGGGTGTCGGTGATGCCGCGCAGGTCGTACACGCCGGCGCCGGCGGCGTGGGCGTCCGACATCATCCGCCACTGGATCGCGTTGCTCGGCTGCAGCTCGCGCTTGTGGCTCGCCGAGGCGCCGTAGGAGTACCAGGCGTGGCCGCCGACGCGGATCCAGATCGTCGAGGCGAGCAGTTCGCCCTCGTGCTTGGCGAGGTAGAGCTTGAAGCGCTCCGGGTCCTCGGCACTGAGCGCGCGCATCATCGTCTGGAAGTAGCTGAGCGGGCGCGGGGTGAAGTGGTCCCGTTCGGCGGTGTGCGTGTACAGCGCGTGGAACGCCGGCAGGTCGGCCTCGGTCCCCTCGGTGACCTCGACGCCCGCCTTGTCGGCCTTCTTGATGTTGCGCCGCCACTGCTGGTTGAACCCGGCGAGCAGGTCCTCGACGGATCGCCCGGCCAGCGGAACCTGGAACACGTACTGGGGCTGGCCGGCGGCGAAGCCGGCCGCCGTCGACGGCGGGATCCACCCGGCGGAACGCATCAGCTCGGCGACCTGCCGGCCGGCCGGGTCGACGACGTCCGGCGTCAGCGCCTGGAGCTTCGTCGCCTGGCCGTCCTTGACCGCGGCCTTGATGGTCTCGGCGCTCCAGCGGCGGGTGACGACCATCGGGCCCATCCGCACACCGAAGGCCTTGCGGAACTTCAGGTGGGCGACCATCGGGTCGAGCAGCCGGCGCAGGGATGCGGCGTCGGTCACGTCCTCCCACGGCAGGACCGGACCCTCGGGCAGGTAGGCGAGGTACCGCTTCACCTTCGGGATCTGGCGGTAGAGCACGAGACCGGCGCCGACGATCTTGCCGTCGGTGTCGCACCACCCGATGGACTCGCTGCGCCACTCCTTCTTCACCTGCCCCCACGAGGGGACCTGGAGGAAGCTCGCGGAACCGCGGGAGGCGACGAGGGCGAGGTGCTCGTCGGCCGTGATCGTCCGGACCGTCAACGACATGGGGAGTGGCTCTCCTGCGGGCAACCGCGTGTGTCGCGGGCGGGTAACAAGATCGGCGGATCCACGTTATCGACCCGTGGTCCACCACGTCCTCGATACCATCGAGGTAACTGACCGCGACCGACACGAGATGGCTTCGGGGTGCACATCAGGTCCTCCAGGGCGGCCGCGCGGCCGTCGTTGCGTGCGATCGGCCCCTTTCTCGCGGTCGTCGCACTCTTCCTCGCCACGCGCACGGCGCTGCTGCTGTTCACGGTCCGTGAGCGTGAGTTCGTGCTGCCGTCGGTCACCAACGACGTCCGCGACATCTACAGCCGCTGGTACGACGTGCTCTCCACGGGCCAGTTCCCCGAGCACGACGTCATGTGGCAGTACCCCCCGGCCGCGGCCCTGGTGATTCTCGCCCCCGGGCTGCTGCCGCTCTCCTACGCGGTCGGCTTCTACTGGATCTCGTTCACGGTCGACCTGATCACCTTCGGCGTGCTGCTCGCCGCTGCGCGTCGGCGGATGGTCGAGGACGAGGTGGCCTATGCCTCGGGCGCCGCCGTCGCTCCCACCGGCCGGTGGGCCTGGGCACGGCACCAGCCGTGGGCGGCCTGGGTGTGGGCGCTCGGCGTCGCGCTCGGCGGGCCGATCGCCTACGGCCGCTACGACCTGATCGTCACCGGTGTCGCGGTCGCGGGTCTGGTGCTCCTGCTCAGCGCCGACGCGAACCCGCTCGACGGGCGCACCCGGCGTTGGGCCGGCGGCGCGGTGCTGGCCTTCGGGGCGCTGCTCAAGGTGTGGCCGGCGCTAGTGTTCCTGTGCGCGGGGCGGGGCCGGCGATGGAAGGAGACCTGGGCCGCGGCGGTCGTCGCCGGCTCGCTGATCCTGCTCGGCTTCTGGGTGACGATGCCGCACTCCATGTCGTTCCTGTCCGCCCAGGGCGGGCGCGGGGTCGAGGTGGAGTCGATCGCGGCCCTGCCCTTCCACATCGCCAGCCACCACGGGTGGGACGGCTACGTCGCGCTGAACTACGGCTCGATGGAGTACCTGGGCCCGCACGTGAACCTCGCCGCCAAGCTGTGCCTGCTCGCCAGCGCCCTCGCGTTCGGCTGGCTGGTGCTCTGGCGGCTGACCGCGCGCACCTGGCGCGACTCGACGACCGCGGACGCCGCGCTGGTCGCGGTGTTGCTGTTCGTGGTCACGAGCCGGGTGATCAGCCCGCAGTACATGGTCTGGCTGATCGGCCTCGGTGCCGTCTGCGCGCTGCACTTCGGCCCCCGCGGCACCTCGCTGATGCGGCTGCCCCTGGCGCTGGTCCTGGTCGCGACCGCACTGACCTGCGTCGAGTACCCGTACTGGTTCGACGAGCTGCTCAACGCCGAGCGCGAGGCTGTCCTGCTCGTGACGGTGCGCAACGTGCTCCTCGTCGCGGCGGCCGTGATCGGGGCCTCGCGGCTCTGGCGCAGCACGCGCGCGGCGGCGGGCGGGCAGGCCGCCGGGGGCAGCCTGCGCGTCCTCGTCGCTCAGGCAGGCAGCCGCTCCCGCAGCCAGGAGATGTCCGCGCCCTGACCCGCGGCGTCGCCCGGGGTCTCGCAGACGACCGGCGCGCCGGCGCCGGCGATGACGGAGACCAGCTCGTCGGGGTCGATCCGTCCCTTGCCGAAGTTCTCGTGCCGGTCGCGCCCGGAGTCGAACTCGTCCCGGCTGTCGTTGGCGTGGACCAGGTCGATCCGGCCGGTGATCGCCTTCACGCGGTCGACGACGGTCGAGAGCTCCTCGCCGCCGGCGTGGGCGTGGCAGGTGTCCAGGCAGAACCCGGCGCCGAACTCCCCGACCGCGTCCCAGAGCCGGGCGAGCGCGTCGAGCTTGCGGGCCATGGCGTTGTCGCCACCGGCGGTGTTCTCGATCAGCACCGGGAGGCGCATCTCCATGCGCTCGAAGGTCTTGCGCCAGTTCTCGATCCCGACGCTCGGGTCCTCCTTGGCCAGGACGTGGCCGCCGTGGACGATCAGGCCCCGGGCACCGATGCTCGCGGCGGCGTCGATCTGCTGCTGCAGGATCTTGCGGCTGGGCATGCGGATCCGGTTGTTCGAGCTCGCGACGTTCACCAGGTACGGCGCGTGGACGTACAGGGCGATTCCGGCGGCCTCGACGGCCTCCTTGAGCGCGGTCGCACCGCCCGCGTAGGCGATCGTCGGCGGCTTCCAGTCCTGCGGGTCGCCGAGGAAGATCTGCACGACCTCCGCGGCGCGCGCCTTCGCCTCCGCGATCGGGTCGGCCTGGTCGACGTGGGCACCGATGGCGAGCATGGCGGCAGCCTATGCGCGGGGGCCGACAGCGCCGCGCGGCCCGCATCGTCGAGCGCCGGACCGCCCAGCCTGTGGACGGATTCTTCGGTTGTCGGAGCCCCCGGTTAGTCTTGCTCCCGTTCGCCAGGCCCCGCCCGGGGTCCGGCGATCACGCGATAGCCCTCCTGTCACGGAGAGACCGTGACCGCCTGAGTCCAGAGGAGGCGATTCCAGCTATGCGTAAGTACGAACTGATGGTGATCCTCGACCCCGATCTCGACGAGCGCACCATCGCCCCGAGCCTCGACCAGTTCCTCACGGTCGTGCGCAGCGGTGGCGGCACCGTCGACAAGGTCGACCTGTGGGGCAAGCGTCGCCTGCAGTACGAGATCAAGAAGAAGGCCGACGGTTTCTACGCCGTCATCGAGCTGGCCGCGGAGCCCGCGGTCGTCAAGGAGCTCGACCGGCAGCTCAACCTCAACGAGGCCGTGCTGCGCACCAAGGTCATCCGGCCCGACGGGCGCTAGTCCGCTCGTCCGCCGATCCCACCCGTTCCATCCCACCCGTACCTCCAACCCATCGTCCCGACACCGTTTCCTCAGCTGAGGGAGATCGGACCCAGCCATGGCAGGCGACACCGTCATCACGTTGGTCGGCAACCTCGTCGACGACCCGGAGCTGCGCTTCACCCCCAGCGGAGCCGCGGTCGCCAACTTCCGGATCGCGTCCACACCCCGGACGTTCGACCGGCAGGCGAACGAGTGGAAGGACGGCGAAGCGCTGTTCCTGACCTGCAACGTGTGGCGGCAGGCGGCGGAGAACGTCGCCGAGTCCCTGCAGAAGGGCATGCGCGTCATCGTCCAGGGCCGGCTCAAGCAGCGGTCCTACGAGACCCGTGAGGGCGAGAAGCGCACCGTGTTCGAGGTCGAGGTCGACGAGGTCGGGCCCAGCCTGGCGTTCGCGACCGCGAAGGTGAACCGCACCGCCCGCGGTGGCGGCGGTGGCGGTGGCTACGGCGGTGGGGGCGGCGGCGGCCGCGGTGGCGGCGGCCAGTCCGACGACCCGTGGGCCAGCGCGGCTCCGGCCGGTGCCGGCAACCGCGGTGGCGGCGGTGGCGGCTGGGACAGCGGCGGCGGTGGCGGCGGCGGGTTCTCCGACGAACCGCCCTTCTAAATCCGGACCCTGATCCGGCGTCCCCCGGGCTCACCCGCGGGGGACGACAGTCCGACCACGTCCATTCCCGCTCCGGCGGGGCTCTGAAGGAGAGCACCACGATGGCGAAGGCACAGCTCCGCAAGCCGAAGAAGAAAGTCTGCATGTTCTGCAAGGAGAAGATCAGCTACGTGGACTACAAGGACACGTCGCTGCTCCGCCGCTTCATCTCCGACCGCGGCAAGATCCGCGCGCGTCGGGTGACCGGCAACTGCACCCAGCACCAGCGCGACGTCGCGACGGCGGTCAAGAACAGCCGCGAGATGGCGCTGCTCCCGTACACGAGCACCGCGCGCTAGGGGGAGTCGAGATGAAGCTGATCCTCACCCAGGAGGTCTCGGGGCTCGGTGCCCCGGGCGACGTCGTCGAGGTCAAGGACGGCTACGGCCGTAACTACCTCGTTCCGCGCGGCTACGCGATCCGGTGGACCCGGGGCGGCGAGAAGCAGGTCTCCTCGATCCGCCGCGCGCGGGAGATCCGCGAGATCGCGGACCAGGACCAGGCCAAGTCGGTCCAGGCCCAGCTCGAGGCCCTGAAGGTCAATCTGAAGGCGCGGGCCGGCGACGCCGGCCGCCTCTTCGGCGCGGTGACCGCGGCTGAGATCGTCGCCGCGGTCGTCGAGGCCGGGGGCCCGAAGGTCGACAAGCGCCGGGTCGAGATCCAGAACCCGATCAAGGCTCTCGGCGCCCACTCCGTCTCGGTGCGCCTGCACCCCGAGGTGTCGGCGACCGTCACGGTCAACGTCGTGGCGGCCTGACCGCTCGTACGTCCGGCGAGGCCCGCGTCCCCCTGGGGGCGCGGGCTTTTCCGTGTCTTCCGGCCGTTTCGAGGGCCGCCCGGAGTTGGTGGGGCGTCAGATCTGCTCACATAGTGGACACTCGCGGGGGCTCCACGGCGTGTCGTCGTCACCTCGGTGTGGCTTTTCGCTTTTCTCACGTCCACATGGGTGAGGAACGCATTTGTCCAGGTCAGACGGCAAGTCGTGGGCATGCCCCACCCAGTGTCCACAGCTGTGTCCCCAGACTGTGGACGACGAGAACACGGGGTATTCACGGGCGTCCCGGACTTATCCACCTGCCGTGGAAAAAGGCTGTGAACGAGGGCGCTTGTCCCGGCTTGTCCGTGTCTGTGAGCGGCCTTAGGTTCGCGCACTGTCGAACTTCGTGGGGCCCTGCACGGGGGTCCGGTGCCGCGGGGTTTCGACCGTCGGAAGAACTGTCAGCGGGGCCCGGTACCAAGGTTCTCGGGCCCCGCTGACCGAGCGGGACCGGGGGAGGTTCTCGATGAGCGTTGTGGAGCTCCCGCCGCCACCGCACTCGGAGTTCGAGCGCACGCCGCCGCAGGATCTGGCGGCGGAGCAGTGCGTCCTCGGCGGCATGATGCTGAGCAAGGACGCGATCGCCGACGTCATCGAGTCGCTGCGCGGCGACGACTTCTACAAGCCGGCGCACCAGCTGGTCTACGACGCGGTCCTCGACCTGTACGGCCGCGGTGAGCCCGCCGACGCCATCACCGTCGCCGCCGAGCTGACCAAGCGCGGCGAGATGGCCCGGGCCGGCGGCGCGCCCTACCTCCACACGCTCATCTCGTCGGTCCCGACCGCGGCCAACGCCGGCTACTACGCCCGCATCGTCCGTGAGCGCGCGATCCTGCGCCGCCTGGTCGAGGCCGGGACCCGCATCACGCAGATGGGGTACTCCGGCGACGGCGAGGTCGACGGGATCGTCGACGCCGCCCAGGCCGAGATCTACCAGGTCACCGAGCGCCGCACGAGCGAGGACTACCAGCCGCTCTCCGCGATCATGGAGGGCACGCTCGACGAGATCGAGTCGATCGGCAACCGCGGCGGCCAGATGATCGGCGTGCCCACCGGGTTCGTCGAGCTCGACCAGCTGACCAACGGCCTCCACCCCGGCCAGATGGTGATCATCGCCGCCCGGCCGGCGATCGGGAAGGCGCTGGCGCTCGACACGCCCCTGCCGACTCCCACGGGCTGGACGACGATGGGCGAGGTGCAGGTCGGGGACGAGCTGCTCGGCTCCGACGGGCGGCCGATCCGCGTCGTCGCCGCGACCGAGGTGCTGACCGACCGTCCGTGCTTCGAGGTCGAGTTCGACGACGGGAGCGTCCTGGTCGCCGACGCCGAGCACCAGTGGCTCACCGACACGCGCGCCTCTCGGCGCGGCTACGACGAGCCCCAGGTGCGGACAACCGCCGAGATCGCCCGCACGCTCCGCTGCGAGACCGCCGACCGCCGGCTCAACCACAGCATCCGCAACGCCGCGGCGCTCGCGCTGCCCGAGGCTGACCTGCTCATCCCGCCCTACGTCCTCGGTGCGTGGCTTGGCGACGGACACTCCGACTCCGCCCGCCTCACGACCGCCGACCCCGAGATCGTCATGTTCCTCGAAGCGGAGGGTCTCGACGACGCGCTGGAGGCGGACCTCCGCAAGCTGGACGCACTGGGGAACGCGCACATTCCGACGGAATACCTCCGGGCGTCGGAGGCACAGCGGCGGGCGCTGCTGGCCGGCCTGCTGGACACCGACGGGACCGTCAGCGGGACCGGGTCGCCGCAGTTCACCTCGACCAGCGCGACGCTGGCCAGGGACGTCTACGAGCTGATCTGCAGCCTCGGGTACCGCGCGGGCATCTCGACGAGGCGTGTGCGCGGCAAGACCGAGGCCAGTTCGGTCGCGTACACGATCACCTTTCCGACGACCGACCAGGTCTTCCGACTCGAGCGCAAGCACCGCGTGCACAAGGAGCGGTACACCCGTCGGCAGACGACGTCGCGCACCCGGACGAGGTTCATCGTCGACGTGCGCACGACCCCCAGCGTCCCGGTGCGCTGCGTCCAGGTCGACGCCGCGGACTCGCTGTATCTCGCCGGCCGCAGCCTGATCCCGACCCACAACTCCACCCTGGCGCTGGACTTCCTGCGGGCGGCGTCGATCAAGAGCGGCCAGACGTCGGTCGTGTTCTCGCTCGAAATGGGGCGCAACGAGATCACGATGCGGCTGCTGTCGGCGGAGGCGCAGATTGCGCTGCACAAGCTGCGGTCGGGGACGCTGACCGACGACGACTGGATGCGGCTGGCCCGCAAGACCGGCGAGGTGTCGGCGGCGCCGCTGTTCATCGACGACTCGCCGAACATGACGATGATGGAGATCCGCGCCAAGGCGCGGCGGCTCAAGCAGCGCCACGACCTGCGGCTGATCGTGATCGACTACATGCAGCTGATGACCTCGGGCAAGAAGGTCGAGTCCCGGCAGCAGGAGGTCTCCGAGTTCTCCCGGTCGCTCAAGCTGCTGGCGAAGGAGCTCGAGGTCCCGGTCGTCGCGTTGTCCCAGCTCAACCGCGGCCCCGAGCAGCGCACGGACAAGAAGCCGATGCTCTCGGACCTTCGTGAGTCAGGCTCACTAGAACAGGACGCCGACATCGTGATCCTGCTTCACCGCGAGGACGCGTACGAGAAGGAGTCCCCGCGGGCCGGGGAGGCGGACCTGATCGTCGCCAAGCACCGCAACGGGCCGACGAGCACGGTCACGGTGGCCTTCCAGGGCCACTACTCCCGCTTCGTCGACATGGCGCAGTAGCGGACTCCTAGCGGCCGCCGTCGCGGTGCGTGACACCGCGGCGGGCCCCGGTTGTCTCACAGCGTGGGCTTGTAGTCGTCGCGGAGCGTCGTCCGCGACGGCCGTTCGGCTGAACGTCCGCTAAGAGATGTGTCGGGTTCTCGGGTTCGACCGGCTCGCCGGTTGGGACCGATTTGCGCAGGTCCGGGCCGTTTCGATCATGACGAAGTCGTCAGATTGATCTACCCCCCGGGGGATTGGGGGGGATTCGAGAGGGGAACCGGCCTTTGATTTAGCTTCTTTGCCCAGTTATGGTCTCGGCAAGGCGTGTCACTGAGGGGGCTCGCCTGGCCACGGGGGGTAGTCGGCCCCGTCGTCTCCGGAATCGGTGCGAGTGCAAAGGCTGGGCCATATGAGTTCGGCATACGGATCGCTCCCGAGCCCGCGGTACGGCCGCGGGCGTCGGGTCGCAATCGTGGCGGCGTGTGCGTCGGTCCTGACCGGAACGGCGATGGCGTTACCCGCGGCGACGTTCGCGGACGAGGCCGCCGACACCCCGCCGATCGCGTCGGTGGACCTCGCGGGCGCTCAGCTCGCCGTCCCCGACCTGGGCGTGCCCCTGCCCGACGTCGAGGTGACGACCGCGGAGTTGCCGATCGCCTCCGTGACCGAGGCGCTCGGACTCGCAGCGGTCGTCGACACCGCCCCGGAACCTGCGGCCGCGCCCGCCGAGGCCCCCGAGGCCACCTCGGGCGCCGGGGACGAGGCCACGGTGAACTCGTGGTCGGTCCCGGATGCACAGACCTCGAGCGGCGCGAAGTCCCGCAACACCGGGAGCGCCGTGCCGACCGCGGTCGCGCCGCCCGGCAGCAAGCTCGACACCGCCGCCGGCCGGAACGTCGCGGAGGACCTGCTCACGGCCAGGACGCAGCGCCAGCTCGAGCGCCAGGCCAAGCTGCGTGCCGCGCAGGTGCTCGGCACGGAGAAGGCCTCGCCCACGACCAAGGAGGGCATGGCCCTCGCCGCACCGCTGACGGATCTGGCGTCCCGCAACGGGGTCGACACCCTGAACCTCGCCGCCGGCGGTGGTCCGGAGTCCGCCTCCGGCGACTGGAACCTGATGCCCGAGGCGCTCTACGCGCTCCTGCCGCTGCTGCTGGCCGGCGGTGCCGTGGTCGCTCACGGGCGCCGGAACGCCCGCGTCGCCGCCACGTCGGCCGCGGTCGTGCAGCGCCGCCGTCACGCGTCGCGGTAGCGGCCCTGCGCTCCTGGCGGGTCCCGAGATCAGGTCCGGCGCCGCCGGGTGCCGGTCGCGTCGGCAACGGGTCAAGTCGGACAAGAACGAGGAAACCGGACATCCCGGGCGCGCCCGAACCGGGACGCTACGCCCGTGAACCCGGGACGGAAGTGGCTGGCGAGCGGCGTGGCCGCGCTCGCGCTGGTGGGGTCGGCGGCGTACGGAGCCGGCGCGGCGTCGGAGCGCCGGAGCGTCGACTGCCGCGTGGCGAAGTGCGTCGCGATCACGTTCGACGACGGGCCCGGCCTCTACACCGACCGCCTGCTGCAGGCCCTCGACGACGCCGGCGCCCGGGTGACGTTCTTCGTCCTCGGTGACGTGTCCGCCGCGCGCCCGGCGGCGCTGAAGAAGATCGCCGCGGCGGGGCACGAGATCGCGACCCACACCTGGAGCCACCGGCAGCTGACCGCGCTCACCGACGACCAGGTGCGCAGCCAGCTGACCCGGTCCGCCGACCTCATCGAGTCGCTTCTCGGCACCCGCCCGACGTTGATGCGTCCGCCGTACGGCTCGGTGAACACGCGGGTGCAGACCGTCCTCGGCGCGCGCGAGTGGCCGATCATCCTGTGGTCCCTCGACCCGGAGGACTGGAAGGACCGCAACGCGGACACCGTCTACCGGCGCGTGGTCAACGCCACCTCGCCCGGGGAGATCGTGCTGCTGCACGACATCCACAAGACGACCGTCGACGCGGTGCCGCGGATCCTCGCGACGCTCAAGGCGCGCGGCTACACGTTCGTCACGGTCTCGGAGCTGTACAACCGGCCCCTGGTGAACGGCGGCCTCTACTTCGACCGGCACGACGCGTACGTCGGCCCCTCCCAGGCCGCGACCCTCGCACCCGAGCCCACGCCCGCCCCGCAGCCGTCGCCCTCGCCCTCGCCCTCCGCCCCGGCGGCGCCGGCCGAGGACACGGTCGAGGACCGCGCGGATTATTCAGCGGAGTCCTAGAAGGCAAAGCCCCCGGGCCGGCCGTTGCGGTCGGCGATCAGGCCGGCGAGGGTCGAGATGGCGATCTCGGCCGGGGTCCGGGAGCCGATGTTGAGGCCGATCGGCCGGTGGACGCGGTCGATCTCGGCCGGGGGGACGCCGAGCGCCCGGAGCTGCTCGCGGTGGGGCCCGGGGTGCCGGGGATTGCCGAGCACGCCGATCCACCGACTGCTCCCGGCGAGCGCGTCACGCAGGACGAGCCCCAGGCCGTCGCGGTGGTGGTCGGAGACCACGACGTCGCAGTCGGCGTCGAGGCCGGCGTCGGCGACCGCGCTCACCACGGCCGGGGCCCAGGTCCGCGCGCGTTCGGCGTGCTCGGGGTCGGGCTCGACGAGCACGCCGCGGAACCCGCAGGCGGCGCCGAAACTCAGCAGGTGGCGGGCGGTCTCGCCGGCGAAGACCACCACCAGGCCGCGGGTCGGGGCCTCGGCCGGGCTTCCGTGCGCGACCGCGCAGGAGGGATCGACGGCGGCCGTCTCCGGGGTGGCGGTTTCGGCCAGCGTGTCCGCCGCCGGGCCGGCCGCCGTCCCGGCGCTCGCGCTCACGTACACACCCGACCCGCGGCGGGCGACGGCGAGGCCTTCCCGCTGCAGTTCGGCCAGCGCCTGGCGGACGGTCATGCGGGCGACCCGGTACCGCGCCATCAGGTCGTTCTCGCCGGGCAGGGCACGGCCGGGGGCGTACTCACCCCGCGCGATGCCGGACCGCAGGTCGTCGGCGATGCGACGGTACTTCAGGGGTTTCGGGTCCTCCTGATCGGCCATCGCCGGTCGCCTCCGAAGTGAGCTCCAGGACGATCCGGGACGAACCCGGTCGAACGTGGCCTCACCGTAGAAGAGAAGACCTGACCCCGAAAGACGCCCATACCCCTCCTTAATCACTCTTGACACTCGAACCGGTCGACTTTCTAATCTCTCTAGAGAACTCGGGGCGGAACGAGTGAGAGGGAGGTACGCCGTGAGCCGGACAACGGAGCGCGTCGAGCCGGCGGGCCTCCCCCTCGAGCCGCTGTCGGCCGCCGCGTCGCCCGTCCGCGACGTCCCGCCGCTACCGACCCGGGTCCGTCGGCGCAGCGCCGCGCGGTACTGGCTGTTCCGGGCCCGCGTGGGCTGGCGTCGTCGCCGGCTGAACGGGGACGCCGCGCTGCTCGTGCTGTGCTTCCTGCTGTTCGCCGCGACGATCGCGACCGGCGTCGGCCTGGTCGCCCAGGCTGCCTGACCCGCCCGCCCCTCCCGGGGCGGCAGGATGTCCGCATGCTGCACTCCAGCGCCGGGCGCGCGGGCTACTACGGCATCGAGGCGCCGTTCATCCCCGCCGTCCAGGCGTTCCTCGCGCTGATCATGATGCAGGCCGGCTACACGCAGGCCACCCGTGAGGACGGGGACAGCCAGGGCTGGTGGCTGGTCGGCTTCGGCGCCGTGCTGCTGGGGATCGCGCTGGCCTACCTGCACGCGACGCGGCGCGGCCGCTTCCGGGCCTGGTCCCGGGAGCTCGGCGCGCTGGATCTGCGCGGGGACGAGGCGGTGCTCGACGTCGGGTGCGCCCGCGGTGCGGTCACGACCCTGGTCGCGGCTCGGGTGCCCGACGGCAAGGTGATCGGCGTCGACCTGTGGGCCCGGAGCGGTGTGCTGGCCGGCGCCCGCCGCGGCGCGGACGACCAGATCGCGCGCAACAACGCCCAGGCCGAAGGTGTCGCCGACCGGGTTCAGTTTCTTCCGGGCGACATCGACGACCTCGCCTCCGAGGGCAACCAGTTCGACCTCGTCGTCTCCGGCGGCGGGATCGGCCGGCTCGGCTCGCCCGCGACGCGCGCGGCGGCGGTCGACGAGGCGGTCCGGGTGACCAAGCCCGGCGGTCGGATCCTGATCGCCGACGTCCGCAACACCCGCCGCTACGCCGAGCGGCTCACCGAGCTCGGCTGCGAGGACGTCAGCTCCCGCTCCGCCGGCCCCGAGGCCTGGTACGGCGGGCCGTGGCTCCCGCTGGTCTTCGTCAGCGCGCGCAAGCCGGCGGCGTGACCGCTACGTCCGAAGAAGTGGTCGCGATAGCAGCCACTTCTTCGGACGTTGGAGCAGATCAGAGCTTGGCGAGGATGTTCTCGCACGAGGAGGCGTTGACGCCCGGGCCCGGCTCGACCTCGAGCTTGGTGATCGTGCCGTCCTCGATGACCGCGGCGTAGCGCTGCGAGCGGGTGCCGAGGCCGAAGCCGGCGCCGTCGAAGGTCAGACCCATCGCGTTCGCGAAGTTCGCGTTGCCGTCGGCGAGCATCTCGATCTTGCCCTTGGCGCCCTGGGCGTCGGCCCACGCGTCGAGGGTCCACGCGTCGTTGACCGCGATGCACACGATCTTGTCGACGCCCTTGCCGGCGAGCGCGTCGGCGCCCTGGACGAAGCCGGGCAGGTGCTGCTTGCTGCAGCCCGGGGTGAAGGCGCCGGGGACGGCGAAGAGCACGACCTTGCCGCTGCCGAGCACCTCGGCGCTGCTGACCGAGGCCGGCATGCCGTCCTCGCCGAGCACCTTCACCTCGACGTCGGGAACCTTGTCGCCCACCGCAATGGCCATACCGTCACTCCAGAGATCGGATCGCTGTCGGCCCGCTCGTCGGGCCCGTCGGCCCCGACGCTACCCAACGCCGGTGGGGTCAGCCGAGTTCGGCCAGGCGGGCGGCCACCCGCCGCAGCTCCCGCAGCCGCCGCTCGAAGCTGACGCCGAGGACGAGCAGGAGCAGTCCCGCCCCGCCGATGCTGACCCACCGCGGGAGCGCGGCGGCGTACGGGCCGATCTGGATCAGCGCGTCGACGGCGAGCACGACCGCCCCGAGGACGAGCGGCGCCTGCAGCCGGAACCGGACGCCGGCGAGCAGGACGACCAGCGAGACCCCGCCGAGCAGCAGGGGCCGCAGCAGCCCGTCGTCGCCGGGCGTCGCGACCAGGCTGGGCGCGAACCCGACCGTCAGGCCGGCGCCGTAGGCGCGCCACGACGACAGCTCCGCATCGCGGCGCGCGGCGAACGCACCCGCGATCACCAGCGCGACGGCCGGCCCGGTCGTGTACGCCTCGGGGGTCTGGACGTCCGCCATCGCGAGGCGTACCCAGCTGCTGAGGGTGAGGAGCGCCCCGGCGAGCCAGCCGGCCGGGCGCCGGTCGCGGCGGAGCGCGACGAGCGCGGCCGCCACGCCACCGGCGAGCAGCGCGAGCGAGCTCCAGTGACCGTCGGACTTCACCGCACCGAAGGCCACGACGGCGGCGCCGAGGGCGGAGAGCTCGAGCGTCCGCCGCTCGAGCTCCCGGCCGACCAGGCCCGCCGCGACCGCGAGGACACCGGCCGCCGTCACCGCGGCCGTTCCGGCGGCGGCGGCCGAGACGTCGGCGATGCGGGTGAGGACGCCGACCTCGGCGACCGCGGCCGCCGTTGCGACCCCTGTCGCGACCAGGCCGGCCAGGTGGCGGCCACCGAAGGCGCGCACGACCGCGGCCGCGGCCAGGACGCCGGCGAGGGCGAGCGGCGTCGCGGATCTCGCCGCCAGCGACCACACGAGGCCGATCCCAGCCGCGACCGATCCGGCCGCGGTCAACCCGATCGCGACCACGACGTGATGCCGGGACAACGCTGCCCACACCAGCAGCGCGCAGCCGGTGCCGACCAGGCCGAGCACGGCGACCAGGTACGGGGCCTCGGTCGCCACCGGCAGGACGACCGCGGTTGCCGTCGCGAGCACGCCGGCGGCGAGCCCCGCAGCCTGGCCGGCCAGTTGAGCCCGGAACCGAAAGCCGATCAGCACGGCCGCGGCCGTGAGCAGGGCGAGGGTCACCGCGACCGTCCCGTGGTGGGGCCAGGTCGTGCCCAGCACCTCGCGGGCGTTCGAGTCCAGCGGCTGCGACCACGGGTCGTCGAGCCACTCGAAGGGTCCGGTCACCGCGCGGGTCACCGGCTCCGCGACGTCGAGCAACGCGGCGAGCCCGGCGACCCCGAGAACGACCAGAGGGCCGTCGCGCCACTGTCGTGGGAGGGGCACGGCGGTGAGGGTGAGCGCGACGGCGAGGAGCAGCGCGACTCCGCCGGCCGTGGCCGCGTCGTGCTCCCACGCGCGGTGCATCGGGGCGTGGGCGGCGCCGAGCAGCGCGGTCGCCGCGACCGCGCTCCCGATCTCGGGCGCCGCGACCGTGCCGCGGTGGTGCCGGGCGAGCGTCGCGGCGCCTGCGGCCACGAGCCCGAGCAACCCGGCGCCGGCCGCTGTGCCGATCGAGGTGTCCGCGTCCTCGCCGTAGGCGAGCACGGTGGCGTTGATCGCGCTGCCGACCCAGGTCAGCCCACCGCCGACCAGCAGGACCAGCCGCGCCGACGCGGGTCGCACCGGCCGGAGCGCGCCGAGCACGACGGTGCCCTGCGCGAGCAGAACGACCGTCGCGGCGACGTCGCCGAACCGGTCGGCGAGGACGAACAGCGGCAGCTGAACCCCGACCGCGGCGGCGATCCGGAGCACGCGCAGCGGGAGGACGCGGTGCGCGAGGAACGCGAGCACCGCGAGGGTCCCGAGTACCGCGGCCCAGTACGCGTCCGCGGCGGTGTCACCGGTGCCGGCGAGGTCGTTCTCGCGGATGCCGTACGCGTCGAGCAGCAGCAGCGCGAGCGTCAGCGTCCCGAGCGCCTCGGCCGTCCCGGGCAGTTCGCGGCGGTGCGCGAACCGCGTCCCGACCGCGGCGGCGGCGGTCAGCGCGGCGAGGATCGCCGTCCGGCCGCCGATGCCGAGGCGCCCCCAGGCGACGACGGTGAAGATGAGCGCCGCCACCGCGAGCAGCAGCACCCCGAGGGCGAGCAGGGTCTGCTGGATCGTCCGCGGCGTGACGGTCTCCCGTGGCTTCCGCCGCTCGGGCGGCGACCAGGTCGGCGTCGGCCACGGGGTCGTGGGCCCCGCGGGTGCCGGCGCGGGCGGGGGCGCGGCCGTCGTGGGCTCGCGGAGGGCGCGGAGCAGGGCGGCCCGGGCGTCGAGGGCGTCGGCCGCCGCCTGGGACGCCCACCACAACTGCTCGACGAGCTGACCCTGCAGCGGCAGCGCGCAGGACGGACAGGCCGCCGGACGGTCCGTCAGAACGACGCCGCAGTCGGGGCACCGCGTCGGGTCGCGGAGCTGGGTCGCGTCCACGGCGTCATCGTGTCGCGCGCAGGACCTCCCGGGCCAGCCGTCCGGCCCGCGCGCCGTAACCGCCGCCGAAGAGCGCCGCGTGGACGACGACCGGGTGGAGCTGGTGCAGGGCGACCCGCTCGCGCCAGCCGTCGGCCAGCGGGGCGGCCTCGTCGTACGCGCCGAGGATGCGCTCGAGCAGCGGGCAGCCGAACAGGGCGAGCATCGCAAGGTCGGTCTCGCGGTGGCCGCCGTGCACCGCGGGGTCGATCAGGTACGCCGGCCCGGCCGCGGACCAGTGGACGTTTCCCGCCCACAGGTCGCCGTGCAGCAGCGCGGGTGGCTCGGCCGGCCCCGCCACCGTGGGCAGCACCGCGAGGACCTGCTCCACCAGCGCGACGTCCGCGGCGTCGATCCGGCCGCGGTCGACCGCGTGCTGCAGCGCGGCCCCGACCCGTTGCTCGGCGTAGAGCTCGGACCACGTCGCCGCCGGGCGGTTCGGCAGGCGGAGCGAGCCCAGATAGCCGTCGCCGGTCCCGCCGAACTGCTCGGCCCCGGCCGCATGGGTGGCCGCGAGCGCGCGACCGAACTCCTCGGCCGCCGCCGGGGTGGGTCGTCCGGGCTCGATCCACTCGAGCACCAGGCCGTCGTCGGTGACGTCGAGGACCGCGGGCACCGGCGCCCCGCCCGCCGCCTCGAGGCGCCGCAGACCCTCGGCCTCGGTGCGGAAGAAGTCGGCGGGCGCGCCCGGCCGCGTCTTCGCGAACACGACCCGGCCGTCGGCGAGGGTCAGCCGGCTCGCCCGGCAGATGTCACCGCCGCCGACCGGCGCCGCCGCGGCGACGCCGACCCCGAGCACCGTCGTTGGAGATGTCATCTCCACCGGATCAGCCCCCTGCCGTTGGAGATGTCATCTTCAGTGCAGCTGGGTCTGAAGCTCGGCGATCAGGCCGTCGCACGCGCGCTCGACCTGGTCGAGCACGAGCTGGTAGTCCGCGGTCGTGCCGCCGTAGGGGTCGGGGACGTCGAGGTCGTCCTCGCTCGCCTCCGGGTCGTAGGAGCGCAGCATGCGGACGCGGTCGCCGATCTCGCGGTCCGGCGCGAGCCGGCGGAGGTCGCGCAGGTTGTTCGCGTCGAGGGCGATCACCAGGTCGTAGTCGTCGTAGAAGCGGGGGACGAACTGCCGCGCGGTGTGGGTGTCGTCGTAGCCGTGGGCGACGAGCATCGCCCGCGCCGGCGGGTGCGCGCCCTGGCCGACGTGCCAGTTCCCGGTGCCGGCGCTCTCGACGACGACGCGGTCGTCGTCGAGACCGGCCTCGGCGAGCTTGTGCCGCAGCACCGCCGCCGCCATCGGGGACCGACAGATGTTGCCCAGACAGACCATGCAGATGCGATAAGCCACGTGTTCATCCTGCCCAGCCGCCGACGTGAGTAGGTTGGGGGCCTTTCCAAGTCCATATCCGCGGGAGCTCGGGCCACCGGGCTGAGAGGGCAGCTGACGCGCTGCCGACCGCCTGAACCTGACCGGGTAATTCCGGCGTAGGGAGTTCGCCATGTCCATGACCATGGAACCGCCGGCCGTCACGTCCGACGACAGCGGCGACAACAACGAGAACCGACCCGCGTTCTCGAAGACCTACCTGCAGGGCTCGCGCCCCGATCTGCGCGTCCCGATGCGGGAGGTGCACCTGACGACCGGCGACTCGGTCGTCCTCTACGACACGTCGGGTCCGTACACCGACTCGACGGTGACGACGGACATCCGCCGCGGCCTCGACCCGCTGCGCGCGGCCTGGATCCGTGAGCGGGGTGACGTCGTCGAGTACGAGGGCCGTCCGATCTCGCACCTCGACGACGGGTACAAGGACGACGACCGGCGCGCGGCCGGCCTGCGCAACCTCGACGCCGTCTTCACCGGTGGCCGCCAGCCGTTACGGGCGAAGGACAAGCCCGTCACGCAGCTGCACTACGCGCGGCAGGGGATCATCACGCCGGAGATGGAGTTCGTGGCCCTGCGCGAGGGCTGCGAGCCGAGCTTCGTCCGCGACGAGATCGCCCGCGGCCGCGCGATCCTGCCGGCCAACGTGAACCACCCGGAGAGCGAGCCGATGATCATCGGCCGCAACTTCCTGGTGAAGATCAACGCGAACATCGGCAATTCGGCCGTCGCCTCCACCATCGAGGAGGAGGTCGAGAAGATGACGTGGGCGACCCGCTGGGGCGCCGACACCGTCATGGACCTCTCGACCGGGCGGAACATCCACACCACGCGCGAGTGGATCATCCGGAACTCGCCGGTCCCGATCGGCACCGTCCCGCTGTACCAGGCGCTGGAGAAGGTCGACGGCAAGGCCGCCGAGCTCACCTGGGAGATCTACCGCGACACCCTCATCGAGCAGTGCGAGCAGGGCGTCGACTACTTCACCGTCCACGCCGGCGTGCGCCTGGCGTACGTGCCGCTGACCGCGAAGCGCAAGACCGGCATCGTCTCCCGCGGCGGCTCGATCATGGCCGCGTGGTGCCTGGCGCACCACCAGGAGTCGTTCCTCTACACGCACTTCGAGGAGATCTGCGAGATCCTCGCGCAGTACGACGTCTCGTTCTCCCTGGGCGACGGCCTGCGCCCGGGTTGCACCGCGGACGCCAACGACGCCGCGCAGTTCGCGGAGCTGCAGACGCTCGGCGAGCTCACCGAGATCGCGTGGCGCCACGACGTCCAGGTGATGATCGAGGGCCCCGGCCACGTCGCGATGAACAAGATCAAGGAGAACATGGACCTCCAGCTGGAGGTCTGCAAGGAAGCGCCGTTCTACACGCTCGGCCCGCTGGTCACCGACATCGCGCCCGGCTACGACCACATCACCTCCGCGATCGGTGCGGCGATGATCGGCTGGTTCGGCACCGCGATGCTCTGCTACGTCACCCCGAAGGAGCACCTCGGGCTCCCGAACAAGGACGACGTGAAGACCGGCGTCATCACCTACAAGATCGCCGCGCACGCCGCCGACCTCGCGAAGGGTCACCCCGGCGCGCACGCGTGGGACGACGCGCTCTCCGACGCCCGCTTCGAGTTCCGGTGGGAGGACCAGTTCAACCTGGCCCTCGACCCGGACACCGCGCGGGAGTTCCACGACGAGACGCTCCCCGCCGCCCCGGCGAAGACGGCACATTTCTGCTCGATGTGCGGCCCGCACTTCTGCTCCATGCGGATCACGCAGGACGTCCGCAAGTACGCGGAGGAGAAGGGCCTCGACGAGGCGTCCGCCCTCGACGCCGGCATGGCGGAGATGTCGGACCGGTTCCGCGCCCAGGGCGACCGCGTGTACCTGCCGCTGGCGGACTGACCGGCGGACTGGTCAACGGACTGGCCCGGCGCGTCAAAAAAGGGTGACACCCCTTACTGCGGAGTAAGGGGTGTCACCCTTTTTGCGCACAGCAGCCGCGTCAGTCGCCCATCAGCTTCTTCGCGGCGTCCTTCACGTTCTCGCCGGCCTTCTTGACCTGAGCCTTGGCCTGGTCGCCCTGGCCCTCGGCCTCCATGTCGCGGTCGCCGCCCATCCGGCCGGCAGTTTCCTTGGCCTTGCCGGCGGCGTCGTCGATGGCGTTGCCCAGCTTGTCGGTGGCACCCATGGTTGGGCTCCCTTCTCTCCCGCGCCGGGGGAGTGCCCGGCACGGGGCAGGACTGCCCCGGACGCCGCGCGTCAATCGGCGGGACAGCTCACACCGCGGGCCCGGCGGTCGGAGGAGGTCAGTCGACGACCTTGCTGACCAGGCTCAGCGGCCAGCTCACCAGCGTGACCACGAGGGCGCCGAGCAGCGCGGCGCCGAAGCCGTCGACATGGAACGGCACGTCGAGCGCGTCGGAGATCGCGCTGGTCAGCAGCAGCATCAACGCGTTGATGACGAAGATGAACAACCCGAGCGTGACGAGAATGAAGGGCAGGCCGACGATCGTCGCGATCGGCTTCACCACCGCGTTCACCACTCCGAAGATCGCGGCGACGAGCAGCAGGACGAGGAGCTTGTCGCCCCAGCCGTCGTCCTCGGGCCCGGTCGTGTTCAGGGTGATGCCGCTGACGACGGCGGCCGCCACCCACAGCGCGGCGGCGTTGATGCCGAGCCGGATCGCCAGGTCCTTCATCTCGGCTCCTCACGGGTGAACTGCGGGAATTCCTGCCCTCGATCGTGTCACGTGAGGCCCCGCACACCTCGGAGGCCGGGTTTTGGCCACGCCCGCGTTCGGGCAGGGGTCCCCCATGCGCGTTTCAGCGGGACGTCTGCTCGCGGTGGCCGGCGCCGGTGCCGTGGCTGTCGTGGCGGTCGGTCCGGGATCCAACGTGGCCTCGAACGCGGCGTCCACCGCGCCGGCCGCCCCGGTCGGCTCCTGCGTCGACGGGGACAAGCAGTCGGCGCCGTGCGACGACCCGGCGGCGGTCTACGAGGTCCTGGCGACGGCGAAGTCCGCGACGGGCTGCCCCACCGGGGACTACTTCTTCGCCGACGCCGCCCGCGGTTCCGACAGCGGGTCCGAAGAAGGTCTGTGCCTCGGCTACAACGTCGCCGTCGGGGACTGTGTCCAGGACGACCCCGAGAGCCCGCGGCGCGTGGCGTGTGCCCCCGAGGTCCTGACCCCGACCTTCCGGGTCCTGCAGGTCGTCGACGGCCGCGCCACCGCCAACGCCTGCCGGGGCAGTGACTCCGGCCCCGTCGCCGCGCTCACCTACTCGGTCCCCAAGCGCACCCTGTGCCTGGAGCATCTGCCGGTCGCCAACCGGTAACTTGCCGCCCATGGCGGGCCCCCGGATTCGGCAGGCGATCGACGGCATCCCCGGCTACAAGCCCGGCCGCGTACCTCCGGGCGGAGCGGCCTTCAAGCTGTCCTCGAACGAGAATCCGTACCCTCCGCTCCCCGCGGTCCTCGAGGTACTCGCCGCCGCCGCGACCGAGGTCAACCGGTATCCCGACCTCGGCGCGACCGCGCTGGTTCACGCGCTGGCCAAGCGGTTCGGGGTCCCGGTGGAGGATCTCGCCACCGGCACCGGCTCGGTGGGCGTCGCGCAGCAACTCCTCCAGGCCACGACCGGGCCCGGCGACGAGGTCGTCTACGCCTGGCGGTCGTTCGAGGCGTACCCGATCCTCGTCCAGATCGCCGGCGGCACGTCGGTCCGCGTTCCCCTGACGCCCGACGCGCGGCACGACCTGCCGGCGATGGCCGCCGCGCTGACCGACCGGACGCGGCTCATCTTTCTCTGCAGCCCCAACAACCCCACCGGTCCGGCGATCCGGCGGGACGAGCTGAACGAGTTCCTCGACGCGGTCCCCCCCGACGTGCTGGTCGTCCTCGACGAGGCCTACCGGGAGTTCGTCACCGATCCCGAGGTCCCGGACGGCGTCGACATCTATCGGGAGCGGCCCAACGTCGCCGTCCTGCGCACCTTCTCCAAGGCGTACGGCCTGGCCGGCCTGCGCGTGGGCTACGTCATCGCTCCGCCCCAGGTCGCGGCCGCGGCGCGGGCCTGCGCGGTCCCGTTCGGGGTGTCCGGACTGGCCCAGGCGGCGGCGGTGGCATCCCTGCAGGCGGAGGACCAGCTGCGCGCCCGCGTGGCCGACCTGGTCGCCGAACGCGCCCGTGTGGTGCAGGTTCTCCGGGACGCCGGGTGGCATATGCCCGAAACGCAAGGAAATTTCGTTTGGCTCCCGATTGGCGTGGGCAGTAGCGAGTTCGCAGCGACCTGCGAGGCCGCCGGCGTGATGGTGCGACCCTTCGAACCGGAGGGCGTCCGGATCACCGTCGCCACTGCCGAGATCGACGACCGCTTCCTGGAGGTCGCCACCCGCCCTCGGTGATCGCGTGAGGACGTTGCTCCGAATGGGTTACCGGAAGCGGTCGAGGCCTGGGACACGCGCGCTCACACGCCGGGGATTAGGCCGAATTGATCACGGAGCGAAATTAATTGGCCACAACGCGGCGTGACGATGAACACGTCTCACATCACGTAACGGAGTGGTTTTCCGGAAACGGCGCAGGTGAGCGCAGTGTTCCGGATCGTTCGGGTGATCGGGCAATGTCACGTTGTGTCACAGGGTTTTCTCAGGGACCAGTTTTGGCTGTTTCGGCACGGGCGTGCCCCGTGACGAACTGGTAGAAACAGGCGGCACGACACGGGGCTTCAGGACGTCGGCCGTGTTCGGCGACGCCGCGACTTTGATGAGGTTGAGATGCGAGTTCGTTCTTCTGTTGGACCCACCGGGCGGCATCGCTCGGCGTCGTCCGGCATGACGCCGACAGTTCGTCGGCTGACGTTGGCGTGCGCTGCGGGCGTCGGTCTCGTCGTCCTGCAGGCGGCCGGCGTGGCCACGACCGCGCAAGCCTCCACCGCCCCCGCCGGGGCGCCCGCCAAGGACTTGACGCAGCGCTCTGGCATGGCCATCACCTTCAACGGTGGCGCCCCGGTGGCGCCGGCCGAGCAGGAGCAGCAGGACCAGGCCTCCGTTCCCTTCGCCCCGGTGAAGAAGGAGAGCCTGATCGACGGTCTGGACCTCGACCTCTCGCCGCTGCTCGGCGAGCTGGACGAGGACGACGAGGACGAGCTGCTCGGCCTCGGCCACATCCTCGACCTGGCGGAGCCGGGTGAGGGCGCCGAGGGCGGCGACGGTTCGATCCTCAGCCTCCTCGGCGAGGCCCACTCGAACGGTGACAACTCCGGCGGCGACGGTGGTCTGCTCGACATCGTCGACGGCGGGCACATCCAGGGCGAGAACTCCGGCGGCGACGCGAACCCGATCGCCGTCGGCGGTAACGACCAGGGCCCCGAGGCTCCCGACGCCGTGACGCCCAGCGTCGCGACCGCGGGCGTCGACGTGCTCGGTCTGATCGTCCTCGGTGACGGCACCAACGACAGCCCGCTGCAGATCGGCGAGGACGGCACCGACGGCGAGGGCAGCGTGATCGCCATCGGCAACGGTGGCGACGGCGGCGGCGACTCGGTCGCCCCGCGTTTCGCGACCGCCGGCGACGACGGCGCCCTGATCTCCATCGGCAACGGTGGCGACGGCGGCCTCCTCCCGAACAAGGGCGGCGACGGCGTCATCCTCGAGATCGGCGAGGGCGCCGACGGCGGTGCGAAGGACGACGCGAACGGCGGCAACGGCGGTGTCGTGTCCGTCCTCAACGTGGTCACGTTCGACCCCAAGGACGGCAAGCTCATCACCCTGCTCGACAAGGACGCCCCTGACGGTCCGTCAGGTGGCGACGTCGCCCGCACGCTCGCTGAGCCGCGCGTCGACAGTGACGGTGGCCTGCTGGGCACCGGCCTCCTCGAGGACGGCCTCATCTCCATCGCCAACGGCGAGAAGGGCAACGCCGACCCGAGCCAGGGCGACGTCGGCCCCGGCGGTGACGGCGCGCTGCTGAACATCGGCAACGGTGGCGACGGCGGCCAGATCGGCCCCGGCGTCGGTGGCGACGGTGGCCTCATCTCGGCCCTCAACGGCCTGATCCGCAAGCCTCCGGCGGAGGCGTCGATCCCGACCTCCGGCGGCGACGGCAACCTGATCTCGATCCTCGACATCGAGCAGAGCCAGCCGAGGAACTCCGGCGGCGACGGCACGCTGGTCACCGTCCTCACGGGTGGCAGCCAGGACGTCGTCGAGGAGCTGCTCGACGCGGTCGGCGACGTGGTCGACGAGGTTGTCGACGGTGTCGGCCTCCTGCTCGACGACGTGCTCAGCGCGGACCTCGGTGCGGAGCTCGGCGAGACCGTCGACACCCTGCTGGACGAGCTCGGCGAGGCTCTCGACCTCGGCAGCGTCCAGACCTCCGCTCCGGCCGAGGACGACCCGGTCGGCGGCGAGGGCAACATCCTGACGATCGCTCAGCTCGGCCCGGGTGCCGGCAAGGGCGAGGGCTCCGGCGGCGACGGCGGCCTGAGCAACATCCTCAACCTGGAGCCGAAGGAGCCCAAGAGCGACGGCTCCGGCGGCGACGGCGGCATCCTCAACCTGCTCAACAACCCGGGCGGGCGTACGTGGAGCGACGCGAGCCTGCGCACCTCCTCGAAGAACCCGGGCGACGAGCTGCGTCCGACCGGCCAGATGGCCCCGGTCGAGGACCCGCCGTCGAGCGACGACGGCCCCCAGGGCGGTAGCGGTGGCGACGGTGCTCTCGGCAACGTGGGCAACGGTGGCGACGCCAAGGGCACCGCGACCGGCAACGGTGGCAACGGCACCCTGGTCGGCGCCGGCAACGGTGGCGACGACAAGGGCTCCTCGTCCGGCAACGGTGGCAACGGCACCGGCGTCGAGGCCGGCACCGGTGGTGGCGACCGGGGTTCCGAGAGCGGCAACGCCGGTGACGGTGGCGTCGCCGAGGTCTCGAAGGCCGGGTCCTCGGACCGCGGGCACAACCACGGTGGCGACGGCACGGTCGCGGGCGTCGGCAACGGCGGCGGCGGCGCGGACCCGTCCTCGGACGGCGCGAGCAACGCCAACCCGGCCAACGGCGTCAACGGCGCCACCGGCGCCCTGCTCAACGCCGGCAACGGCGGTCGCTCCTCCAACGGCGGCACGGGCAACGGCGGTGCGGGCACGCTCGTCGACGCGGGCCTCGGCGGCAACGCCGGTGGCGGCAACGGCAGCGACGGCACGGGCGCGATCGCGAACCTCGGCAACGGCGGCGACGGCGCGGCCTCCAGCGACGGTGCCGGGGACGGCAGCGACGCGGACCGCGGCGGCCTGATCAACATCGCCAACGGTGGCGACGCCCTCTCGGACGGCTCCGGCTCCGGTGGCGACGGCTCGCTCGTCGAGGCCGCGACCGGTGGCGTCGGCGAGAACGACGACCACTCCGGCGACTCGGACGACCCGAAGACGTCGGGCACCCCGGCCGACGGTGGCCTCCTCGCCCTGGGCAACGGCGGCAACTCCTCGGGCAACGGTGACGGCGGTTCCGCCGCGGTGGTCGGTGCGGCCAACGGCGGCAGCGGCAAGCACGAGGAGAACGACAACAACCCGAACAGCGACGACGACACCAGCGGTGGCGGCGACGGTGACGGCGACGACGACGGCGTCCTGCCGGGCGGCGACGGCGCGCTGATCTCCCTGTTCAACGGTGCCGACAACGGCAAGAACCACCTGATCGAGATCGGCAACGGCAGCGAGCCGCTGGTCGACGTCGCGAACGGTGGCCCCGGCGCCGGCACCCCGGCCGGTGCGAACGACGCCCCCGGCGTCCACATCGGCAACGGCGGGGCGGGCGGCAACGTCGGCTCGGACGAGCCGGACGACGACGACGCGGGCACCTACAACGAGGGCCAGCTCATCGAGGCCTTCAACGCGGCGGACGCCGACGGCGCGGGCCCGGACAAGGGCGACATCCCGCTGATCTCGGTCGCCAACGCCGGTGACGGCGCGGGTGCGAACACCGGTCCGGACACCGGCCGCAGCCCCGGCGCGATCGACGTCGGCAACGGCGGCAACTCCGGCAACACCGGCGGCCCGGCCGACCACTCCCTCCCGACCCTGATCGAGATCGCCAACGGCGGTAACGGTGGCGGCCTCGACGGCGACGGTGGCGACAGCAACATCGTCCGCGCAGGTGAGGGTGGCGACGGCTCCGCCGGCGCCGGCCACTCCGGTGGCGACGGTGGTTCCGTGGCGGTCGTCGGCGGCGGTAACGGTGGCGACGGTGGCGCCGGCGACGATTCCGGGCAGAACGGCGGCGACGTCGTCCTGGTCGGCCTCTACAACGGTGGTCCCGGCGGTAACGGCACCGGTGGCAAGGGCGGCGACGGTGGCGACGGTGGCATCACCTCGATCGTCAACGGCGGCGACGGCGGCACCGGCCCCGGCGACGACGACGGCGGCCGCGGTGGCCCGGCGGACGGCCTGGTCAGCGTCGGCAACGGCGGCGACGGCATCCCGGGCAGCCCGTACGACGGTGGCTCCGGCGGCGGCATCGGCATCGGCAACGGTGGCGACGTCGGCGAGGTCGAGGTCAACGTCACCCCGCCGAGCGCCGGTGGCGTCGAGGTCGAGGAAGAGCTCCCGGCGACCGGTGGCAGCGCGGACGGTATGGGCGCGGCGGCCGGCCTCGGTGCGGTGCTCATGCTCGGTGGCGCGGCTCTTCGCCGTCGCTTCCGCGACTGAGAGTTCGCTGCACCGCACGTCCCTGACGGACGTGCATAACTGAACACAACGGACAACACGACCTCCCCCGTCGGCCTCGGCCGGCGGGGGAGTTCGCGTTCGGGGTGTGTGGGCGGCCCAATGTCACCGCAGGAACCGGTGCGAGTCGATACCGTGGATCTTCGGTGAGGTCTTCCTGACGGGAGTGGCCGTGACCCCTGACGACGCCGTCGAACTCGTGCAACTGCTCACGCCCGAGGGTGAGCTGGTCGAGCATCCGGAGTACCGGGTCGACTTTCGTGACGAGGAGCTGCGGGGGCTGTACCGCGACCTCGCCCTGGTGCGCCGCATCGACGCCGAGGCGACCGCGCTGCAACGCCAGGGCGAGCTCGGGATCTGGGCCTCCCTGCTCGGACAGGAGGCCGCGCAGATCGGGTCGGGCCGCGCGATGGGTCCGAACGACCACGTCTTCCCGACCTACCGCGAGCACGGTGTCGCGTGGTGCCGCGGCGTCGACCCGCTCAAGCTGCTCGGCCTGTTCCGCGGCGTCGACATGGGCGGCTGGGACCCCGAGGAGCACCACTTCCACCTGTACACGATCGTCATCGGCGCGCAGACCCTGCACGCGGTCGGCTACGCGATGGGCATCCAGCGCGACGGAATGACGGGTGACGCCGACCCGGCGTCCAACGCCGCCGCGGTCGCGTACTTCGGTGACGGCGCGACCAGCCAGGGCGACGTCAACGAGGCCTTCATCTGGGCGGCGGTGACCAACGCCCCGGTCGTGTTCTTCTGCCAGAACAACCAGTGGGCGATCTCCGAGCCCCTCGAGCGGCAGTCGCGCATCCCGCTCTACCAGCGCGCCCGGGGCTTCGGCTTCCCCGGCGTCCGCGTGGACGGCAACGACGTCCTCGCGACCTACGCGGTCACGCAGGCGGCGTTGGCGCGCGCGCGTGAGGGCAGCGGCCCGACGTTCATCGAGGCCTACACCTACCGCATGGGCGCGCACACCACCTCCGACGACCCGACGCGGTACCGCATCGCGGCCGAGGTCGAGTCGTGGAAGCTCAAGGATCCGATCGAGCGGCTGCGCTCCTTCCTGATCCGCACCGGGAAGGTCGACCAGGCGTGGTTCGAGGCGCTCGAGCAGGAGTCGGACGAGCTCGCCAAGCACATCCGCTCCGGCTGCATCGACATGCCGGACCCGGACGCGCTCTCGATGTTCGACCACGTCTACGCCGAACCGCATCCGCCGTTGGCTCGCCAGCGCGACGCGTTCGCCGCCTACCTGGCGTCGTTCGAGGGTGTGGAGGAGGACCAGTGACGAGTGCTCAGCAGGCGACCCCGGCCGCGGCCGGCGGGCAGACGACCACCCTCGCCAAGGCGATCACGATGGGCCTGCGCGCCGCGATGGAGCGCGACTCGAAGGTCGTCCTCATGGGCGAGGACATCGGCAAGCTCGGCGGCGTCTTCCGCGTCACCGACGGTTTGCAGAAGGACTTCGGCGAGGACCGCGTCATCGACACCCCGCTCGCGGAGTCGGGGATCCTCGGCACCGCGATCGGGATGGCGCTGCGCGGCTACCGCCCCGTGTGCGAGATCCAGTTCGACGGCTTCGTGTTCCCGGCGTTCGACCAGATCGTCTGCCAGCTCGCGAAGATGCACGCGCGGTCCAAGGGCCACTCCAAGCTGCCGGTCGTCGTGCGCATCCCGTTCGGCGGCGGCATCGGGGCGGTCGAGCACCACTCCGAGTCGCCCGAGGCGTATTTCGCCCACACCGCCGGCCTGCGCGTCGTCGCGTGCTCGAACCCGGTCGACGCGTACTGGATGATCCAGCAGGCGATCGCCTCCGACGACCCGGTCATCTTCTTCGAGCCGAAGCGGCGCTACTGGGAGAAGTCCGCGCTCGACGTCTCCGCCGGGCCGCCGCCCGAGGGGCTCGACCAGGCGCGCGTGGTCCGCGAGGGCGCGGACATCACGGTCGCGGCCTACGGCCCCATGGTGAAGGTCTGCATGGACGCCGCGTCCGCCGCGGCCGAGGACGGCACCAGCATCGAGGTGCTCGACCTGCGTTCGCTCTCGCCGCTCGACATGGACACGATCGTCGCGTCGGTGCGTCGCACCAGTCGGCTCGTCGTCGTCCACGAGGCGCCCGTGACGCTCGGAATTGGCGCGGAGATCGCGGCCGCGGTCACCGAGGCCTGCTTCCACCACCTCGAGGCGCCGGTGTTGCGCGTGGGCGGATTCGACACCCCCTACCCGCCGTCGCGGATCGAGGAGGAGTATCTGCCGGACCTGGACCGTGTGCTCGACGCCGTGGACCGCTCGCTCGCGTACTGATTCGTCGAAGGGAAGGCTCGCAGGTGGCTCGTCGTCAGTTCAAGCTGCCCGACGTCGGTGAAGGCCTCACCGAGGGCGAGATCCTGCAGTGGTTCGTCCAGGTCGGGGACCAGGTGACGACCAATCAGACGCTGGTCGAGATCGAGACCGCCAAAGCTGCGGTGGAGCTCCCGAGCCCGTACGAGGGTGAGGTCGTCGAACTGCTCGTGAACGTCGGCGACATGGTCGACGTGGGCGCTCCGATCATCACCATCGAGACCGAGCCGGGGTCCGCGCCGGCCGCCCCGTCCGAGGCGCCCGCCGTGCCCGCGCAGGCCGCGGTCGCCGAGGCGATGGGCGGCGCCGCCGAGGAGCCCGCGGTCGCGGCCGGTCTGATCGGCGGCGAGGCCCCGGGCGGGCGCACCGCCGTCCTCGTCGGTTACGGACCGCGCACCACCACGGCGAAGCGTCGCCCGCGCCGGGCGGTGCACGATGGCGCCCACCAGCCGCCGCCCGCGGGCGATCCCGAGGTGCCCGGCGGTCCGCTCGGCAGCGAGGGCGTCAAGCCGGTGCGGCACGGCGGCCTCGAGGTCGGTCGCCTGGTCGAGGCCCGTGAGGCCCCCCACGCCGGCCCGGCCGTCCCCGCCCGCACCATCGCGGTCGAGGAGCAGGGCGAGACCGGCAAGGTCACCGTCCTGGCCAAGCCCCCGGTCCGCAAGATGGCCCGCGACCTCGGCGTCGACCTGCGCACGGTCACGCCGACCGGGCCGGGCGGAACCATCACCCGCACCGACGTCGCCGCGGCGGCCGGCCCGTCGGCGGTCTCCCTCGCCGGCGAGTCGCGCCCGTCGACCGCGCGCGAGGAGCGGATCCCGATCAAGGGCGTCCGGAAGATGACGGCGCAGGCGATGGTGACGAGCGCGTTCACCGCGCCGCACGTCACCGAGTTCGTCACCGTCGACGCGACGCGCACGATGGACTTCGTCGAGCAGCTCAAGAAGCATCCCGGCATGGCCGGCATCAAGGTCTCGCCGCTGCTCGTCCTCGCCAAGGCCGTGTGCCTCGCGGTGCGCAACACGCCCGAGGTCAACGCGACGTGGGACGAGCAGGCGCAGGAGATCGTCCTCAAGCGGTACGTGAACCTCGGCGTCGCCGCGGCCACACCGCGCGGGCTGATCGTGCCCAACATAAAGGACGCGGACGCGATGTCGTGGCCCGAGCTCGCCACCGCTCTGAACCAGCTCACCGAGACCGCGCGCGCCGGGCGCACCGCCCCGTCGGACATGACGGGCGGGACGTTCACCATCACCAACGTCGGGGTGTTCGGCGTCGACACCGGAACGCCGATTATCAACCCCGGCGAGTCCGCGATCCTCGCCTTCGGTGCGATCAAGCCGCAGCCGTGGGTCGTCGAGGGCGTCGTGATGCCGCGTCAGGTCACCACGCTGGCGCTGTCCTTCGACCACCGGATCGTCGACGGCGCGGCCGGGTCGAAGTTCCTCGTCGACGTCGCGAACGTTCTCGAGAACCCCATCGCCGCCCTGCTCTTCTGAGAGCGGGCAGGATGGGGGGATGAGGGTCTGCCTGGTCCAGCTCGAGGTCAACCTCGCGCAGCCGCTCGCGGAGCGGGTCGCGCAGGCGTGCGAGACGATCCGGGGCTGCGCCGGGGCGGACCTGGTCGTGCTGCCGGAGCTCTGGCCGCAGGGCGCGTGGGCGTACCGGGAGTGGGAGCGGACGGCGGAGCCGCTCGACGGCCCGATCGTGGCGGCGCTCGCCCAGGCCGCCAAGGACGCCGGCGTGATGCTCCACGGCGGTTCGGTCGTCGAGCGCGCCGGGGACGACCTGTTCAACACGTCCGTGCTGCTGGGCCCGCAGGGGGACCTGCGCGCGATCTACCGCAAGATCCATCGCTTCGGGTTCGCCGAGGGCGAGGCGGCGGTGATGACCGCCGGGGACGAGTTCCTGACGGTGACGGGTGGAGAGCTCACGATGGGCGTCGCCACCTGTTACGACCTCCGGTTCCCGGAGCTGTTCCGCAGGTTGACCGAGGCCGGCGCGCAGATGTTCGTGATCGCGTCGTCCTGGCCCGAGCGTCGCCTCGACCACTGGCGCCTGCTCACCCGGGCGCGGGCGGTGGAGAACCTGGCCTACGTCGTCGCGGCCGACGCGTGCGGCGAGCACGACGGCGTCCGGCAGGCCGGCCACAGCGTGGTCGTGGACCCGTGGGGCGAGGTCGTGGCCGAGGCCGGCACCGAGGCCACGGTCATCGACGTCGAGATCGATCCGGCCCGCGTCGAGCAGGTGCGGGCCGACTTCCCGGCGTTACGCGACCGGCGACTCTGACGCGTTCGACTCCGGCGAATCTGACGATGCCTCAGTTTCGGAGGGGGTGTCGGCCACGGTCGGCTCTCCGAAGCGCCGCGCGAGGTGAGCACGGACCAGACGCTTGGCCTCGCTCAGCACCGCCCGGTCGCCGTTCGGGTCACGCTCGAACGCGTAGCGGGTCAGGACGTCGGCGATCTTGACGGCGATGACCATGTCCAGCTCGAGATCGACGTCCTCCGCCACGTCGACCGTCGGCCGGATCAGCTTCACGAAGCGCTCGGCGACGACGCTGTCGTTGTCGCGCACCGGGTCGAGCAGGTGGAGATCCGCCACGTCACCGAAACGGATCGTCTGGAAGCCCGGGATGTCATGGTGCATCGCGACGTAGGCGTCGAGCACGGCGTTGGTGAGGTCCCACCAGGTCGTGTGCTCCTTCGACCCCGCGAGATCCGTGAGGCGCTCGGTGAAGCGCTCCAGGTTCCGCAGGGCGACAGCACGCACGACCGCCTGCTTGTCCGGGAAGAACTGGTAGAGCGAGCCGATCGAGACATCTGCGCGCTCGGCGATCAGCGTCGTCGTCAGCGCGTCGTAACCGACCTCCGCGACGAGTTGCTGGGCGGCGTCGAGCATCCGCTGGACGCGCTCGACGCTGCGGCGCTGCATCGGTGCGCGCCGGAGTGGTTGCAGCGGTGTCCCGGATCCGGTCTCGAAGTGCTGGAGGGTCATGGACCTCGTCCTCGCCTGTCGGGGGAGACCGCCGGCGGTAGCGGTGTCGTCCAAGATCTTCTTTCTACAAAGCCCGAAGATTACTCCTGCTCATGCACCGACGCGCTACTCGGTCTGCACCGACGGCTCGTCGACCAAGATCATCTTTGCCACTTTTCGGGCGGAAAACGAGATCGCCACGCCCGTCCGATTTGTCCAAGTGTTGGTGCACCTGACGAGGCATCGGAAAACAGGAGAGCAGCATGGGGCTGGTGATGGCGCTCGTGTTGCTCGCCGTCACACTTGCGGCAGCCATCGTGCGTCCGCCCCGGTTTCACGAGGCGGTCGTCGCCGTGCCCGCCGCCGCGTTGTGCGTCCTCGGCCCGACCAGCGTGGGGACCGCCGCCGACGAGGTCGAGGCGATCGCGCCGACGCTCGGTTTTCTCGCCGCCGTGCTCGTGCTGGGGCGGTTGTGCGCCCGGGAGGGGCTGTTCCGCTGGGCCGGTGCGGTGCTGTCGGCCGCCGCGCGGGGGCGCCCGTCCTCGCTGCTGGCGTGGGTGTTGTTCGTGGGGACAGCGGTCACGACGGTGCTCAGTCTCGACGCGACCGTCGTGCTGTTCACGCCGGTCGTGATCGCGGCCGCGGTGCGGGTCGGGGCGCCCGCGCGGCCGCACCTGCACGCCACCGTGCACCTGGCGAACTCGGCCTCGCTGCTGTTGCCGGTCTCGAACCTGACGAACCTGCTGGCCTACGAGGCGAGCGGGCTCTCGTTCGCGAGGTTCGCCGCGCTCATGGCATTGCCGCTGCTCGTGGTGCTGGTCGTCGAGTACCTCGCGACGCGGGTCTGCTTCGCGGGCGATCTGCGGCCGGACGCGGTGGCGCCGGTACCGGACCGTCCTCCGGGCCCGGCCGAGCGCGTGCCGGTCCTCGCGCTCGCGGTTCTCGCCGTCGCCCTCGCCGGGTTGGTGGCGAGCTCGCCCCTCGGCGTTCACCCGGGGTGGGTGGTCGCGGCCGCCGCGCTGGTCCTGGCGCTCAAGCAGTGGCGGGGCGCCGGCCCGACGCCGGTCGAGCTGGTCCGCTGGTGCGAGCCGGGGTTCCTGCTGTTCGTCGCCGCGCTCGCCGTCGTCGTGCGCACGGCCACCGACGAGGGCCTGGGCGACGTGGTGGACGGGCTCGTCGACCAGCCCGACACCCTCGCCGGGCTGCTGGTGATCGCGGCCGTCGGCGCCGTCGCCGCCAACCTGCTGAACAACCTGCCCGCGACCCTGCTGTTGCTGCCCTTCGTCGCGCCGAGCGGCAGCGGCCCCGTGCTCGCCCTCCTGCTCGGCGTCAACATCGGGCCGAACCTGACCTACGTCGGTTCCCTGGCCTCGATGCTCTGGCTCCGCGTCGCCCGCGCCGAGGGCGAACACCCCAAGCTCGCGGACTTCACCCGCCACGGTCTGGTCACCGTCCCCGTCGCTCTCCTCGGAGCAACGGCTGCCCTCTGGCTCGCCCTGGAAACGATCGGCGCGTAGCCACCACGGGTCGCGAGCGCAGCGAGCTGACCCCACCCCGCGAGGCGCGGCCGGCGCGGTGCACGGAGGAAGCCGGCGCCGGAGGAAGCGAGCGCCGCAAAGGTCCGGTAGGGCACCCACGTCACGCGCGAGCGCCCGAAGGAGCCGGCGACCGGAGTAGCACGCCCGGCCCCGCCGAGCGCGACGCGTGCGGAGCACGCACCAGAAAAATTGATACGGGTGAGGCGCGCGGCTGCCGATCCGCTGCGCCTCACCCGTATCGGGGCCGGTCGCTGGTGCCGGTGTTGCGACGCGGCCGGTGGCGACTCGGGAACCCCCACCAGGTGCCCAGTCGCCCGATATCGAACGAGGGACCGTGGCGACGTGCTCCACGGTCCCTCGTCGATTACCCGGGCAAACGGAGTCGTACACCTACCCCGGTGGGAAATTCCTCAGAAGCTGTCCTCGGCCACGTCCATGAGGGTGTTGTCCACCGTCCCGGCGATGATGCGCTGGGCGGTGAGCAGAGGGAGGACCTGCGCGGCGAAGAAGCGGGCCGCGGCGACCTTGCCCTCGTAGAAGGCCTTGTCGCGGGCCGACGGCTCGCCGGCGAGCTTGCTCAGGGCCACCTCTGCCTGGCGGAGCAGGAGCCAGCCGATGACGAGGTCGCCGGCCGCGAACAGCAGCCGGTTCGTGTTCTGGCCGACCTTGTACATCTCGGTGACCTCGCCCATGGCGTTGGTCAGCGACTCGACCATCGTGCCGACGATGCCCTGGACGTCCTCCAGCGCACGGGCGAGCAGCGCCCGCTCGATGGCGAGCGGGCCGTCCTGGTCGGCGGTCGCGAAGGTCTCGATCTCGCCGGCGAGGCGGGTGAGGGCCTGGCCGGAGTCGCGGACGATCTTCCGGAAGAAGAAGTCCATCGCCTGGATCGCCGTGGTGCCCTCGTAGAGGGTGTCGATCTTGGCGTCGCGGATGTACTGCTCGACCGGGTACTCCTGCAGGTAGCCGGAGCCGCCGAAGATCTGCAGCGCGTCGCTCAGCAGGGCCCAGGACCGTTCCGAGCCGACGCCCTTGACGATCGGGAGCAGCAGGTCGTTGAGCCGCTCGGCGTCGGAGTCGACCTCCGCACCGGTCGCCTGGGCGGCGTGGATCTCGTCCTGGATGCTCGCGGTGTAGAGGACGAGGGCGCGCATGCCCTCGGCGTACGCCTTCTGCATCATCAACGAGCGGCGGACCTCCGGGTGGTGGAGGATCGTCACCCGCGGCGCGGCCTTGTCGGTGAACCGGGTGAGGTCGGCGCCCTGGACGCGCTCCTTGGCGTACTCGAGCGCGTTGAGGTAGCCCGTCGACAGCGTCGCGATGGCCTTGGTGCCGACCATCATGCGGGCGTTCTCGATGATGAGGAACATCTGCGCGATGCCGTTGTGGACGTCGCCGAGCAGGGTGCCGACGGCCGGGACCGAGTCGCCGAGGGTGAGCTCGCAGGTGGTCGAGGCCTTGAGGCCCATCTTGTGCTCGACGTTGGTGACGAAGGCGCCGTTGCGCTCCCCGAGCTCACCGGTCTCCAGGTCGACGTGGAACTTGGGGATGATGAACAGCGACAGGCCCTTGGTGCCGATGCCCGCGCCTTCGGGGCGGGCAAGCACGAAGTGCACGATGTTGTCGGCCATGTCGTGCTCGGCCGAGGTGATGAAGCGCTTCACGCCGGTGATGTGCCAGGTCCCGTCGGGCTGCTGGACGGCCTTGGTGCGGCCGGCGCCGACGTCGGAGCCCGCGTCGGGCTCGGTGAGGCACATCGTGGCGCCCCAGCGCTTGTCGACCATGAGCTGCGCGAGCTTTTTCTGATCCTCGGTGCCGTTCTGGAACAGCATGCTGGCGAAGCCGGGGCCGGCCGCGAACATGTGGATCGCGGGGTTGGCGCCGAGCACCATCTCCTGGACCGCCCAGCGCAGCGAGGCCGGCGCGCGCGTGCCGTCGAGTTCGACGGGGATGTCGAGCCGCCACATCTCGGAGTTCATGTAGGCGTTCATCGACTTCTTGAACGACTCCGGCATCGTGACGGAGTTCGTCTTCGGGTCGAAGACCGGCGGGTTGCGGTCGGAATCGATCATCGAGTCGGCCAGGTCCTCCGCCGCGAGGCGCTCGACCTCGTCCAGGATGGAGCGGGCGGACTCGACGTCCATGTCCGCGTACGCGCCCGAGCCGAGAATCTCGTCGCGGCGGAGGAACTCGAAGAGGTTGAACTCGATGTCGCGACGGTTGCTCTTGTAGTGACCCATGTCAGCCCCCTGACCGAGCGTCCCGGGGCACCCCGGAACAATGCGGGAAGTCGTTGCTACTGCTTGGTAACCTTACCATACTCGCCAGTAACTTAGGCCGATCCGGCCCGAGATCCGCAAGGAGATGCACCCGATGGCGGCACGCCGGACCAAGATCGTCCTGGAGCACACCCGGACCGGCGAGGGGCCACCGCTGGTGCTGCTCCACGGCATCGGCGGCCGCCGCGCGATGTGGGACCCGATCGTGCCGCTGCTGGCGCCGCACCGCGAGGTGATCACGATCGACCTGCCGGGGTTCGGGGCCAGCCCGCTTCCGGCGGGGCAGGACCTGCGGGCGGTCGGGATCGCGCAGACCGTCGCGGACTTCTGCGCCTCGATCGGCCTGGAGCGCCCCCACTACGGCGGCAACTCCCTCGGCGGGTGGCTGTCGCTGGAGATCGCCAAGGCCGGCCGGGCCGCCTCCGTCACCGGCATCGCCCCGGCCGGGCTGTGGCGCACCCGCGTCCCGCGGTACACGAAGTGGCAGGTCGTCAGCCTCTACGACCTGCCCAAGCTGTTCGGGCCCCTGATGGACCCGGTCACCCGCATCACCCCGCTGCGCCTGGCGATGACGGCCAACGTCATGGGCAAGCCGTGGCGGACGCCGCGCTCGGTCCTGCTGGAGGACTCCCGCGCGATGCTCGGATCGGAGGCGTTCAAGCTGACGATGGCGTCCGCGTCCGGGCAGCGCTTCACCGACGGCCACCACATCGACGTGCCGATCACCATCGCCTTCGGCACCCGCGACGTCATCCTCGGCCCGGGCTGCCGCTACCGCGGCGAGCTCCCCGCGCACACCCGCTGGCTCACCCCCCGCGGGTGGGGCCACCTGCCGATGTACGACGACCCGCAGGGCGTCGCGGCGGTCCTGCTCGACGGCTCGAGTGTCTCCGCCCTGGCCGCCTAGGTTCAGGCGGCCAGGTTCAGGCGGCCAGGTTCAGGCGGCCAGGTTCAGGAGGTGGGGGCGACGTCCAGGACGACATCGAAGGCCCACAGCTCGGACCCGGACGCGGCCATCGGGCCGTTCTGCTGCCGCTCGGCGTCGTGGGCGGCGGCGCCCATGCCGTCCCGCCACTTCTCGAAGGCCGCCTTGCTCTCCCAGCGGGTGAAGACGAAGTACTTGTCGGTGCCCTCGGCCGGGCGCAGGAGCTGGAAGCCGCGGAAGCCCTCGGACTTCTCGACCATGCCCGCGCGGGCGCCGAAGCGCTCCTCCAGGTGGGCACCCATCTCGGCAGGGACGGTCAGCACATTGATGGCCACGTAGTCACTCATGCGCCGCAGCTTAGGCCCCCCTAACTTGCCACCGAAAAGGGTGACGCCCTTTCTGGTGATCATCAGTCGGGGTCGAGGCCGAGGCCGGCGTCGCGGGCGCGGACGATCGCGGCGGAGCGGTCGGGCAGGTTCAGCTTGGTCAGGACGTTCGCGACGACGTTGCGAACGGTCTTCGGGCTGAGCGAGAGGCGCCGGGAGATCGCGGTGTTGTCGTGGCCGCGGGCGACGAGGTCGAGAACCTCGCGCTCCCGGTCGGTCAGCTCGGGGAAGGCGCCGCCGCCGGTGGTCCGGGTGCCGGCGACGTAGCCCATCGCGCGGGCGGCGACGGCGGGACCGAGGATCATCTCGCCGTTGGCGACCGCGCGGAGAGCGCGTTCGACCTCGGCGGGGGTGGCGCCCTTGAGCAGGTAGCCGCGAGCGCCGGCCCGGATCGCGGCGAACACCGAGTCGTCGTCCTCGTGCATGGTCACGACCAGCACGCGCAGGTCCGGGTGGGCGCGCAGCAGCGCGCGGGTGACGTCGATGCCGTTCCCGTCGCCGAGCTCGAGGTCCAGAAGCACGACGTCGACCTCCCGGCCGACGGTCGCCTCCGCCTCGGCGGCGGAGGACGCCTGACCCACCACCGCGATGTCCTCGAGGGTCTCCAGCAGAGCGACCATCCCGAGGCGGAACATCGGGTGGTCGTCGACGACGGCGACGCGGATCGCCGACCCGCGGCTGGTCTGGCTCATGTCCGAACTCCGGTGGGGACGGGAAGACGGGCCTCGACACGGGTGCCGCCGGTCGGCAGCGGGGCGATCCGCAACGAGCCGCCCTGCTCCTCGGCGCGCTCGCGCATGGACCGGGTCCCGACCCCGGGCGGCGCGTCGGGGGCGAGGCCGTGCCCGTCGTCGTCGACGCGCAGGACCAGGTCGGCGCCCTCGGCCCGGACGTCGACGCGCGCGGACCGCGCACCGCTGTGCCGGGCCACGTTCATCATCGCCTCGACCGCGATGCCGTAGACCGCCGCGGCGAGGTCGCCCCGCAGGTCGGCGGCGGCACAGTCCACCTCGACGGCGAGGCCGCCCTCGCGGTGGCGGGAGGCGAGCTCGTCGAGCGCGGGTCCGAGCCCGGCGGTGTCGAGCGTCGGCGGGAGCAGGCTGCGGGACAGGGCGCGGACGTCCTCGACGCGACTGTCGAGCTCGTCCTGCAGGGCAGCGAGCAGCGCCTCGGTCTGGACCGGGTCGCGCGTCAGCAGGTTCCGCGCCCCCTGCAGGCCCAGCCGGATGCCGGCCAACGACGGCCCGAGTCCGTCGTGCAGCTCGCGGCGCAGGACGCGGCGCTCCTCGAGCCGGACCGAGGCCAGGCGGTTGCGGGCCTCGGCCAGGTCCGCCGACGACCGGGCCAGGGCGACGCCCGTCGTGATCAGCGGCAGCAGGTCGTCCAGGGCCCGGCGGGCACGCCCGTCGAGCGTCTCGCCGGGCGGCGCGGTGACCGCGAGCTCCCCGATCACGTCGTCCCCGCGCACGAGGGGGACGAGGAGCGGCGGGGCCGGTGGGCGTCCCGGTCGACGCGGCCGGGGTGCCGTCGAGCAGCAGGGTCACCGACTCCAGGCGCAGCGCGCCCGCGACGTTCGCGGTGAGCCCGGTGAGCAGATCCTCGACGGTCCCGGCGCCGAGCGAGGAGCCCAGGCCCCGCAGTGCGGAGCCCGGCTCGACGCCGGTGCCGTAGACGAGCCGGCGCACCCGACGGTTCAGCCAGAGCCGGGAGGGCTGGACCGCGACCGCCACCGCGGCGGCCGCCATGACCTGGGCCGCGCCGTCCCACGGCAGTGCGGCCGTGACCGCCGCGGTGACCGCGACGTAGATCGCGACGAGCCCGACGGCGAGGGTCGAGGCGAGGGCGGTGCGGCTGATCGCGAGGTCCATGCCCCACAGCCGTTGGCGGAGCACCACGACGAGGATCGCCGCGGGGAAGAAGGCCTGCGAGGCCAGGTGCAGCGTCGGGGTGAACCACAGCGGCAGGTCGAAGCCGTCGTTGCGCAGCAGCGGCACGAACGTCGCGGTCATGATCGCGGTGCCGAGGGCGAGCCAGCCGAGCCCAACGCGTTCCTCGGCGGGGCCGCGCAGCCGGCGCCAGCCGACCTCGAGGGCGGCGAGGGTCCCGCCGGCGACGGTGAGGGCGAACATCAGGCGGAAGTCCCACTCCGACCCCGCGAAGCTCCACCACGTGAGCACCGCGGTGATCGCGAGCCCGACCACCAGGCCGCCGGCCCCCACCGGGGTCAGGCGCCGCTCCCGCACCAGGTACGGCAGGACGCACATCAGCGCGATCGTGCCGGGGACCCACGCCTTGCTCTGCAACTCCAGCGCCCACTCCGGGGCCGGGAGGCCGGGGTGGCGGATCGTCAGGACGGTCCACGCGTAGGACAGCGCCGCGACGCCCCCGCCGACCGCGGTGAGCGCGAGGATCCACACGACCGGGTGCCGCCGGCGGGACAGCGTCACCGCGGCGACCGTGCCGTAGACGCAGGCGTCGGTCGCATCGACGACGTAGAAGAGCAGGTTCTCGTCGACCGGCGGGCGCCCGGCGACCAGGACGCCGAGCGAGATCAGGGCCAGGGCCCACGCCGAGGTGACGACGGCGAACGCCACCCGGGGCAGCCCACCGGCCTCGACCCGCGACCCGGCCTCGACCCGAGACCCGACCTCGGGACGCGATTCGGCCCCGGGAGAGGGGGCTCCCGGGGCCGAGTTTCCGGACGTCATTCGCTGGACTCTACGAGCGCGAAGGACGATCAGCGGGTCGAACGCTCGCCGAGGGTGAAGCCGAGCGCGGCGACGAACAGCCACACCGGGGCGAAGAAGCCGGCCATGTACTGCAGCGGGCTCACGCCGAAGGCGGTGATGATGCCGCCGAGCACGAGCGAGACCCAGCCGATCCAGCGCGGGGCGGCGTCGTGCTTGAGCGCGGCGATCCCGACGGCGAGGGCGGTCACGCCGGCGCCGGCCCACAGCCACGGCACGGTGCCGACCCAGTGGCCGAAGAACATCGCGTTGGACTCGGAGAACCCTTCATCCTCGCCCAGGCCGAACAGGAACTCGGTGTCGAGCGCCGAACCCATCAGGCCCGCGACCGAGACCAGCAGCAGGCCCCACGCGGCGACGTTGGGCAGCAGGCTCCCGACGGGGGCCTGCTCCTCCAGGCGCCGCTTGAGGCCGGCGGCGAACACGAGGAGCAGGAGGACGGTCGCCATCGTCGCGGTGTGGAACACGACGAGCCAGCCGCGGTCGTCGGCGAGCGCGTCGACCGTCGCGGCGCCGTTGGCGAGGTGGTCCTCCTCGTAGACCGGGGCGCCGTAGGTCATCGAGGCGAAGATGCTCACCGCGCCGGTCAGACCGGCCGCGATGCCGGTGCCGGCCCAGGCGCGGGAGCGGCCCAGGACGGAGGCCGGGGAGTACGTGGCCGAGGGGGCGAGGGTGGTCATGGGAGTTCCTTCGGAAATCGGAGTGATCGGTGCCTACCGTCCCGGCGCGGGTTGCGCCGCGGTGCACACGAAGGACTCTGGGGCGCCCGGCGTCCCGGGTTCGAGGGCGCGGCGCCCGAGTTCCCGGGCAGTTCCTCCCGGGGGTTCTGTCCGGGGCCTGTGGCGCATGTCATGCTGACACCCGCCCGGATTCCCCCGGTCCGGCGCAGATGTTGACCTCGAAAGGCACGACTTTCCATGACCGACCAACCGATCGACGAGGTCGTCAACTGCGAGATCCACGAGGCGTACCGAGTGGAGTTCGCGGCGATCGAGGACGTCGACTGGGCCTCCTTCGCGGCCCCCGATTCCGACAAGGCGCTGCAGGTCTGGCTCGGCAAGGACACCGAGGCCGGTGACACCGAGCTGCTGAATCTGCTCAAGTACGAGTCCCGCAGCTCGTTCGCCGACCAGGTGGTCTTCGCCGGCCTGTTCGGTGACGGCACGACCCACGCCTCGATCACGGCCAGCAAGCAGCCCGGCGGCGACGTCTGGGCGATCACGCACGCCGTCGTCTGCACCCTCGAAGAGGTTCCGCCGGAGGAGGCCGAGGAGGAGGACGAGTTCGGCTACCTCGAGGACGACGACCTGTTCGAGGAGTAGATCCTCACGCCGGCACCGGCACCGGCACCGGTGCCGGCACGCCGTCCCCGAGCCGGAACGCGACGGTGAACGCCGTCAGCAGCGCTGCCGGGTCGGGGGCTGGGCCGTCGACCCGGACCAGCCCGGCCGCGATCGCCTCGCCGGCCCCGACCTCGCCGGTGAACAGCCGCCGGACGTCCGGCCCGCCCGCGATCACCAGGTCGGCCTCCGGGCCGGGGCCGGGCCCCGCCTCCAGGGCCGCCCCGTCGACCCGGGCGAAGAACACCGTCGGCGCGTCCGGCGGGCCGAGCACGAACCGGAACGTGGCGTGCAGACCGGCGGCCGCGTCCGGTCGGAACATGGCGCGCAGGGCGATCACCATCGCGTCCGGCGTCAGCACCTCTCCGGGCCGGAGGTCGGACAGGTGCGCCGCGCCCCAGCTGCCGAGCCGGAGCACGACGTCCTCGAGCGCACGGCCGTAGTCGGTCAGCTCGTAGACCACGCCGGAGTCCGGGCGCGGCAGCGCGCGCCGGCGGACGACGCCGCCCTCCTCCAGCTCGCGCAGTCGCGTGCTGAGGACGTTCGAGGGGATCTTGGGCAGCCCGCGGCGCAGGTCGGTGAACCGCCTCGGCCCGACCAGGAGGTCGCGGACCAGCAGGAGGGCCCAGCGCTCGCCGACGAGGTCGAGGGCGCGCGCGAGCCCGCAGTACTGCCCGTAGCTGCGTTCGGCCATGGTCCGGATTCTAGAGCGCAGTTCTCTTGACAAGCAATGGTTGCAAATCGCAACCTAATCCGGTGGCGCCTCGCGGAACTTCTTCGAGCACCCACTCGTCTGGTTCTGGTCGGTCCGGATCGGTGAGGGGAGTCGCGATGGCAGACGCAGGCACGAGCGTGGCGGTGGCGGAGGTCGAGGTCCCGGCGGGGCCGGTGGACGTCGCCGCGGCGATGGCGCAGCTCCGCATCGGGGACAAGCCCGGGTTCGTCTCCGTCGACCTCGCCGACTGGGAGCGGTTTCTCCCGCGGCCCGAACTGGGAATTCCGACCGGGTCGTACCGGCTCGTCGACGTCGAACGCGGCGACGAGTACGTGAACTGGTCGCCGGACGAGGCCCTCCCGGCCATCACCGAGCGGGGGCGCAGCCCGCTCACGATCGTCGAGGGCATCGCGCTGGTGGCCGCGCACCCCGAGCTGCTCGTGCCGAACCGCTGCTTCATGCTGCTCGGCTCCCGCAGCGGCGACAAGCGCGTCCCTGCGCTCTGGATCAGCGGCGGCACCGGCAAGGACGGCCGCGAGCGCAAGGGCGCCGCCAAGCTCGGCTGGTGCTGGGCCGGCAACCGACACACCTGGCTCGGCCACGCCTCGGTCGCGGCCCGCGTTCCCTGACCGACCCGACTCCAGGAGTCCTCATGACGTCCTCCGTGCTCGACCCCGCCGGCGACCCCGCGGCCGCCGACGTCCTCGCCGAGGCCGAGGCGCACCGCGTCGGGCTCACCGGCTACTGCTACCGGATGCTCGGGTCGAGCTTCGAGGCCGAGGACGCCGTGCAGGAGACCATGCTCCGGGCGTGGAAGGCGCAGGACTCCTTCGAGGGCCGCTCGTCGCGCAAGTCGTGGCTGTACCGCATCGCGACCAACGTCTGCTTCGACATGCTGACGGCGCGTCAGCGGCGGGCGCGGCCGATGGACCTCGGCCCGTGCTCGCAGGCGCTCGACCACCACGCCCCGCCCACCGTCGAGTCGATGTGGGTGGAGCCGTCGGTCGACGCGCGGACCCTTCCCGGGGTCCTGGACCCGGCCGAGGCGGCGCTGGCGAAGGAGTCCGTGCGGCTCGCCTTCGTCGCCGCCCTGCAGAAGCTGCCGCCCCGTCAGCGCGCGGTTCTGCTGCTGCGCGAGGTGCTCCGCTGGTCCGCGGCCGAGGTGGCGGAGCTGCTCGGGACGTCGGTGGCGTCGGTGAACAGCGCGCTGCAACGTGCTCGCGCGACGCTCGACACCTCGCCCGCGATCGAGGCCGAGACGTACGAGCCCACGGACGCCGCGCAGCGCGAACTGCTCGAGAAGTACCTCGACGCGTTCACCCGCTACGACATCGACGGTCTGGTGAAGCTGCTGCACTCCGACGCCACGATGTGCATGCCGCCGTACCCGATGTGGCTGTCCGGCCCGGAGCAGGTCCTCGCCTGGATGACCGGGCCCGGGAAGCGGTGCGAGGGCTCGCGGATGGTGCCGGTCTCCGCCAACGGCATGCCCGCCTTCGCCCAGTGGCGGCGGACCGAGGACGGCACGTCGTACCACCCGTGGTCGATCCACGTCCTCGAGATCAAGGACGGCGTCATCGTCGGGCTCAACTACTTCCTCGACGTCGAGCGCCTCTTCCCGCTCTACGGCCTCCCCGCGCACCCGGACGACCTGCCCGTCCCCGCCTGAGCGATGAGTTCCCCGCCCCCGGCGGGTCTGGGGGGTATGGGCACTCCCGAGGTGGTGGACCGCGCAACCTGGCTGGCCGCGCGTACGGCCCTCCTCGAGCTGGAGAAGGAGGAGACGCGCTGGCGTGACCGCATCAACCGGGCCCGGCGGGCGATGCCCGCGGTGCGCGTCGATCAGCCGTACGAGTTCCGCGGGCCGGACGGGCAGCGGACGCTCGCGGAACTGTTCGAGGGCCGCCGCCAGCTGATCGTCCTGCACCTGATGTTCGGTCCGGGGTGGGGCCGCTCCTGTCCGGGCTGCGCCTTCCACGCCGACGCCATCGGCAATCTGGCGCACCTGCACGCGCGGGACACGACGTTGGTCGCGGTCTCCCGCGCGCCGGAGTCGGAGCTCGCGGCCTTCGCGCGCCGGATGGGCTGGACCTTCCCCTGGTACTCCTCGGCGGGCAGCACGTTCAACTACGACTTCGGGGTCTCCCTCGACGAGCGCGTTGCGCCGATCCGGTGGAACTACCGGACCGCCGACGAACTGCGGCAGGCCGGCCTCGGCGCGCTCGCCGAGGCCGAGGAGCTCAACGGGGTCTCGGTGTTCCTGCGTCCCGACCCCCCGGGCGACACCGTCCTGCACACCTACTCGACGTACGGGCGCGGCGTCGAACTCCTGCTGAGCACGTACATGTGGCTCGACCTCACTCCGTTCGGTCGGGGCGAGGGCTGGGACGGCATGCCCGATCTCGGTGGCGGCCGGACCTGGGTCCGGCTGCACGACGAGTACGCGACAGCGCCCACCGCTTCATGCGAACATGTGTTCGATGAGCCGGGTGGAGAACGCTGACCGCCGCGAGGCGTCGATCCTGCACGCCGACCTGGACTCGTTCTACGCGTCGGTGGAGCAGCGGGACGACCCCGCGCTGCGTGGGCGACCCGTCCTGGTGGGGGGCGGAGTGGTGCTCGCGGCCAGCTACGAGGCCCGGGCCTACGGCGTGCGCGGCGCGATGGGCGGGGTGCAGGCCCGTCGGCTGTGCCCCCACGCCGTCGTGGTGCCGCCGCGGTTCGACGCGTACACCGAGGCGAGCCGCGCGGTGTTCCGCGTCTTCGACGACATCACCCCGCTGGTGGAGGGGATCTCCATCGACGAAGCCTTCCTCGACGTCGGCGGGCTGCGCCGGCTCTCGGGCCCGCCGGCGGAGATCGCGATGCGTCTGCGCGCGCGGGTGCGGACGGAGGTCGGGCTCGCGATCACGGTGGGGATCGCGCGGACGAAGTTCCTCGCGAAGGTCGCCAGCCGGGTCGCGAAGCCGGACGGACTGCTCCTCGTTCCGCCGGAGACCGAGCTGGAGTTCCTGCACCCGCTGCCGGTGAGCGCACTCTGGGGCGTCGGGCCGGTGACGACGGCGAAGCTCGCGGAGCGGGGGATCACGACCGTGGGCGAGGTCGCGACGCTCGCCCCCGAGGCGCTGACGGCGATGCTCGGCCCGGCGGCCGGGCGTCAGCTCTTCGCGCTCTCGCACAACCTCGACCCACGGCCGGTCGTGGTCGGGCGACGACGCAGGTCGATCGGGTCGCAGTCGGCGTTCGGCCGGGGCCGCCGCACCCCGGCCGAGATCGAGGCGCTCACGATCGCGATCGTCGACCGGGTCATGCGCCGCGTGCGGGCCGCGCACCGCGTGGGACGTACGGTCGTGCTCCGGCTGCGGTTCGACGACTTCGCCTCGGTCACCCGTTCGCACACCCTCCCTGCCCCGACCGACGACACCGCCACCGTCCTGGCGGCGGTGCAGGCGTTGCTCACCGCGGCCCGGCCGCTGATCGCCGAGCGCGGGCTCACGCTCGTCGGCGTCTCGGTCGCGGACCTCGACGACGCCGATGCCGTGCAGCTCGCGCTCCCGTTCCCGCGCTCCGGCACCGAGACCCCGACCGTCGGCGAGCCCGGCGCCCTCGACGCCACCCTCGACGCCGTACGCGAACGCTTCGGCCGTGCCGCGATCGACCGGGCCGTCCTGCTCGGCCGGTCGACCGGTTTCGAGGTCCCGAAACTGCCGGACTGACGGGGCCTCAGTCGCGGCGCGAGACGTAGACCGAGTCGAGCGGGTCGTCCGGGACGTCGTGGACGGCGAGCACCTCGAACCCGGCCTCGGCGAGCATCGTCCGCGCGGTCTGTTCGCCCCACACGGTGCCGAGGCCGGCGCCGCCGAGCGCCAGGGACACCGTCATGCAGTGCAGCGTGCTGATGCCGTACAGCAGCGGGGCGAAGGGGTTGTCGAGGTTGTCCTCCAGGGCGCTGTTCGCCTTGATGTCGATCATGACGAACGTGCCCCCCGGCGCCAGGGCGTCGTGGACGGCGCGCAGGACGCCGGCCGGGTCCCGCTGGTCGTGGATCGAGTCGATCGCGAAGACGACGTCGAAGGAGCCCTCGGGCAGCGTGCTGACGTCGCGGACCTCGAACGTCGCGTTGGAGAGCCCGAGTTCGGCCGCCTCCTTCCGGCCCGCGTCGACAGCTTCGGCGGAGAAGTCGAAGCCGGTGAAGGTCGAGGCGGGGAACTCCCCGGCCATCAGGTTGATGGCGTGCCCGGTCCCGCAGCCGATGTCGGCCACCCGGGCGCCGGCACGGAACTGCTCCACCAGGCCCGCCGTCGGCAGGATGTCCTGGAGCAGGTGGCCGTCCAACAGGCCCCGGGAGAGCAGATCCATCGTGACGGTGAACTCGGGGCGGAAGGCCTCGTAGGGGACGCCGCCGCCCTCGCGGAACGCCGTCGCCACGGCGGGAACGTGCGGGGCCATTACCGTCGCCATGCGCGCCATCGGCGCGAGGTCGGTCGGCCCACCACCGGTCAGGCAGGCGGCGTGCTCCGCCGGGATCGAGTAACTGCGCGCCGTCGCGTCGTAGTCGACGATGCCGCCAGCCACGAGAGAACCGAGGCACTCGCGCACGTAGCGCTCCTGCAGACCGGCACGTGTCGCGAGGTCGTCGCTCGTCCCGGAACCGGCGACCAGGGCGTCCAGCAGGCCGGTCCGGGCGGCGAGGTCGATCATCATCACGACTACCGAGGACGAGACCATCTCGAAGACGCGGCCGCCGAACTCCTCGGCCCTGGCCGTGTCGAACGAGGCGTGGACGGTGTCGGTGGGTGCGCTCATCGCGGTCTCCTCCCGCTCGGTCGATACGGCCGACGCTAGACCTGCGGGGTGACCGGGGGAACCGGTGCAGCGCTTTCGAGCCCCTTACGGACTGTCAGGACTGGTGGGCCGTTCTCACTGCAGTGCCGCGCGGAGCAGTGCGGCGGTCCGGTCGTCGAACGCGACGAGCAGCACGCGCTCGACGGCGGTCTCGGTGGACCGGATCGTCCGCACCGCGACCTCGGCGGCGAGTTCGGGCGGATAGCCGTAGATGCCGGTCGAGATCGCGGGGAACGCCAGGGTGCGCGCCCCGAGTTCGTCGGCGGCCTCGAGCGAGCGGCGGTAGCAGGAGGCGAGCAGCTCCGGCTCGCCGGCGTCCCCGCCGTCCCAGACCGGTCCGACGGTGTGGATGACGTGCCGGATCGGCGGGTCCAGGTCGAACGCCGGCGTCGCCTTCGCGTCCCCGGTCGCGCACGGCGCCAGCCGCGCTCCGGCCCGCGCGAGCTCCGGCCCGGCCGCGCGATGGATCGCGCCGTCGACCCCGCCCCCGCCGCGGAGCGAGGAGTTCGCGGCGTTGACGATCGCGTCGACCTCCAGCTCGGTGATGTCCCCGACGACGACCTGGATCTCGGCTGTGGGCATGGCGTCACTCTGCCCCGTTCCGGCCCCGGACGGCACACACTGGGGCCATGGCCCAGAACCCGGGAAGCAGCCGGTACGCCGTCCCGCTCCCCGACCTCGTCGCGTCGGCGGCTGTCGACGGCGGCGCCCAGGTGATCGAGATCGATGCCGCGCCCGCGCCCGATCCGGTCGGCCCCGGGGCCGTCCCGCTGGGCCCGGACGGCGCCGACGCCGACGGCGACTGACCCTCGACATGGGGTGACACCCTTTTCGGCGCCAGAAAGGGTGTCACCCCCACTCAGTCGGTGGGCGGCGGAAGCAGGTCGAGGCCGGCGGCGAGGGCGATCTCCCGGTAGGCGGCGGCGAGGTCGGCGACCCGGGCGTGAGCGTTGAGGCCGCTCGGGTTCGGGGCGACCCAGAGTTCGGCGCCGCCGAGGGTCTCGTCCTGGCGGCCGGCGGTCGCCTTCGGTCGGGCGAACGCGGCCCGGTAGGCCGTGACGCCGAGGACGGCGACGACGGCGGGCTGGATCCGGCGTACGCGGCGGACGAGGGCGCGGCCGCCGGCGACGAGCTGATCCGGTGTCAACTCGTCCGCGCGCGCGGTCGCGACCGGGACGACGTTCGTGATGCCGATGCCCCGTTCCAGCAGGTGCTCCCGGTCGCCGGGCTGGTAGCCGGCAGCGGCGTCGATCAGGTGGTCGGTGATGCCGGCCCGGTACAGCGCGGGGTAGAAGCGGTTGCCGCGCTTGGCGAAGTGCGCCTGGGCGGCCGCCGTCCAGAGCCCGGGGTTGATACCGACGAACAGCAGCCTCGTCCCCGGGCCGACGAGGTCGGGCACGGTCGCGCCCCGGTGGCGCTCCAGCTCCGCCCGTGAGAAACCCATGACACGCCCCTTCACCCGGCGCGCTCTACGCTGCGTCCATGAGCGCCGGCACCGACATCGTCATCTGCGAACCACTGCGCACCCCGGTCGGGGGTTTCGGTGGGGGTCTGGCCCCGCTCGCGGCGCACGAGCTCGCGAGCACCGTGATCCGGGCCCTGATCGAGCGCACCGGGATCCCGGCGAACCGCGTCGACGACGTGCTGCTCGGCAACTGCTACCCGACGATGGACGCCCCGGCGCTCGGCCGGGTCGCGGCCCTGGACGCCGGCCTGCCGGTGTCGGTGACCGGCCTGCAGATCGACCGGCGCTGCGGGTCCGGCCTGCAGGCCGTCCTCTACGCCGCCATGCAGGTGCGCGACGGCGCGTCCGAGATCGTGCTCGCCGGCGGCGCGGAGTCGATGTCCAACGCCGCGTTCTACTCGACCTCGATGCGCTGGGGCGCCAAGGGCGCCGGCGGCGTGATGCTCCACGACGCCCTCGCCCGGGGCCGCGTCACCGCCGGCGGCCAGAACCACCCCGTGCCCGGCGGGATGCTCGAGACCGCGGAGAACCTGCGCCGCGAGTACTCGATCCCCCGCGCCGAGCAGGACGAGTTCGCCGTCGAGAGCCACCGCCGCGCCACCGCCGCGCGCGAGGCCGGGATCTTCGCCGAGGAGATCGTCCCGGTGACCGTGCCGGGCCGGAAGGGCGACACCGTCGTCGAGGTCGACGAACACATCCGCCCCGACGCCTCGCTCGAGTCCCTCGCCCGCCTCCGGCCGGTGCTCGGCAAGCAGGACCCCGAAGCCACCGTCACCGCCGGCAACGCCTCCGGTCAGAACGACGGCGCCTCGATCTGCGCAGTCATGACCCGCGCGACCGCCGAGTCGCTCGGCCTGCGCCCGCTGGTCCGCCTCGTCTCCTGGGCCGTCGCCGGCGTCCCGCCCAGGACGATGGGCATCGGGCCCGTCCCGTCGACCGCCAAGGCCCTGGCCGCGGCCGAACTCAAGCTCGCCGACATCGACCTGATCGAGCTCAACGAGGCCTTCGCCGCCCAGGTGCTGGCCTGCACCCGCGAGTGGGGCTTCACCCCCGAGGACTTCGCGCGGCTCAACGTGCACGGCTCCGGCATCTCGATGGGCCACCCCGTCGGCGCGACCGGCGGACGGATCCTCGCCACCCTCGCCCGCGAGATGGTCCGCCGCGACGCCCGGTACGGCCTGGAGACCATGTGCATCGGCGGCGGCCAGGGTCTGACGGCGATCTTCGAGCAGGCCTGACACACCGGCGAAACCCACGGTTTGGTTAGCCTGCCCTAAGGTGGGGGGCATGCCGGTGACGTTGCGTTCCCGCCGTGTCCGCCGCGGCTGCGCCGCGCTCGCCCTCGTCGTCCTCGCGCCGCTCACCGCGTGCGCGAACGACGACGACCCGCTCGCCTCGTCCTCGGGGTCGTCGTCGGCGTCGGTTGCCGAGACGCCGACCGAGTCCGCCGCCCCGGCCGCGGACTTGTTCCCGGTGGCGATCGAGCAGTCGGTCGGCAACGTGACGATCCCGGCGGCGCCGAGCCGCGTGGTCGCGCTGGACTTCCCCAGTGCCGACGCCGCGATCGCGCTCGGGGTGATCCCGGTCGGGATGCAGAACATCACCTACGTCGAGGGCGGCGTCCAGGAGTGGACGAAGGAGGCGCTCGGCACGAACCCGGTGCCCGAACTGATCGACCAGGACAACGGTTTCCCGTTCGAGCAGATCGCGGCACTCGACCCCGACGTCATCCTCGCGACGAACACGTATCCGCTGATCACCGAGAACTGGTCGCAGCTGGACGCGATCGCTCCGGTCGTCGGGCACGTCGACGAGGCCGGCGGCGACGACTGGCGGGACGGGTTCCGCAAGATCGCGCGGGCGCTCGGCAAGACCGCCGACGGCGACCGCCTGCTCGCGGACGCCGAGGCCGTTCTCACGCAGACCAGGCGCGACCACCCCGAGTTCCTCGGCCGGACGGCGGCGTTCTTCAACTTCGTGCCCAACGACGGCCTGTACGTCATCAGCTCCAACGACGACGTCTCCATGCGATTTCTCCGCGATCTTGGGTTCGCCGGCGCCCCGACCTCGGTGACCTCGCTGGCCGCGAGCGGGGCCGCCGCCTCGGAGCGCGCGATGATCAGCCCGGAGCGCTACTCGGTCCTCGACGCCGACGTTCTCCTCGGTACCAGCACCGACCCCGCCGCCCTGGACGAGCTGGAGAACAGCGACCTGTTCCGCCGGGTGCCTGCGGTCGCGCGGGGGTCGTTCCTCGGATTCGGTATCGGTCCCGCGACCGCGATGGCCTTCCCGTCGATCCTGTCCGTGCAGTGGGCCGTGACCGAGCTGGTCGACGACCTGGCGGAGGCCGTGGCCGCCCGGGAGCCGACCGGTGCGAGTGCTTCTCCGACCGCAAGTTAGGATCGCCTAACCTTAGATTGCGCCGCCCGGAGGCATCGATGACGGTCCGTCGTTCCCTGCGCAGGTCCACCGTGGTGGCGGTGGTCGCTGCGCTGGCCCTCAGCCTCACCGCGTGCGCGGATGACGACGACGATCTGGCGTCGTCCTCGCCGTCCGAGCCGGCCGCGACGGCGACCGCGAGCGCGACCAGTGCCCCCGCTTTCCCGGTGTCGATCGAGCACGCCTGGGGGACCGCGGTCGTCGAGTCGGAGCCGACGCGCGTCCTGAGCCTGGGCTACCAGGACCACGACTCGATCCTCGCGCTCGGTGTGAAGCCCATCGCGGTCCGCTACTGGTTCGGTCCCGAGGACGACCAGATCTGGCCGTGGGCCGAGGAGGCCGCGGGCAGCGACGGTAAGGACGTCGAGATCCTGACGATGAACGACGGCATCCAGTTCGAGAAGATCGCCGCGCTCGACCCGGACCTCATCGTCGGCGTCTACTCCGACCTCGACCAGAACAGCTACGACCGGCTGTCCCAGATCGCCCCGACCATCGGCCGGCCCAAGGACTACATCGACTACGGCACCCCCTGGGACGTCCAGCTCGAGATCACCGCGAAGGCGCTGGGCAAGACCGACCGCGCCCGGGAGCTTCGCGACGCGGTCGAGGCGAAATTCGAGGAGATCAAGGACCGTCACCCCGAGTGGGGCGGCAAGGAGGTCGCGGTCGCGAGCTTCGGCGGCGCCGACGACTCCCTGGCCACCTTCGCGGGCTCCGACCCGCGTTCCCGCTTCTTCCAGAAGCTCGGCTTCGTCACGCCGAAGGAGATCGACGACGCGGCGGGCGACCAGTTCTACCTGCCGGTCAGCAAGGAGAACGCGCGGATGCTCGACCGCGACCTGCTGGTCTGGGACCAGGTCTCCTACACCGAGGGTGGCCGCGCCACCATCGACGACGATCCGATCTTCAGCCAGTTCGACTCGATGAAGGAAGGGCGCGTCGTCTACACCGAGGGCGACATCGAGTTCGCGTACGCGTTCAACTCCGTGCTCAGCCTTCCGTACGTCCTCGACCGGATCGAGGCCCTGATCGAAGCCGCCCTCGACGGAGACGGCGGCGAAGGCGCCACCGGTTCCGAGGAGTCGGTGAGCCCCTCTGCCAGTACATCGTCCAGTTGACGGCCCCTCAGGAGGACTGCCCGTGAAGCGCCCGCTCGCCGGAATCAACCGTCGTACCTTCCTCACCGGATCGGCGTCGCTTCTGCTGCTCGCCGCCTGCGCGGACGACGACGACGATCTCGCCAGCCCCTCGGCGAGCGTCCCGCAGGAGGAGCCCTCGGCCTCCGCGAGCGCGGTGCCGTCCGACGGCCCGTGGCGCTACACCGACGACCTCGGCCAGCTCATCGAGCTGGAGAAGCGGCCGGAGCGGATCGTCGCCTACAGCAGCGCGGCCGCCGTCCTGTGGGACCTCGGCATCGAGGTCGTCGGGACGCTGGGCCCGGTCCAGAACGCCGACGGCAGCGCACTGAAGGTGGCCGGGCGCATCGACGTCTCGCGGATCACCGACACCGGTGCCGAGGAGACCGATCTGGAGAAGCTCGCGGCGCTGGATCCGGACATCATCGTCCTCCAGCGGAACGCGGAGGCGATCGACTACTACCCGATCACCGAGTCCCAGGAGGCCGACGCCCGCAAGATCGCGCCGTTCGTCGCGGTCTGGGCCTACGGCACCGACGCCGAGACCGTCGTGCGGTCCTACGAGCGGCTGGCGGAGGCGCTGGGCGCGGACCTGAACGCGCCCGACCGGCAGGCAGAGCGCACCCGGCTCGTCGACGCGCAGGCCAACCTCAAGAGCACCCTCGAGGGCAAGTCGGGGCTGAAGGTCATGTTCGTCTCGGCGTACGAGGACCAGCTCTACGTCGCCAAGACCGCGGACTACCCGGACCTGAAGACGTTCCAGGCCCTGGGCATGGACATCGTCGACCCGGGCGGCAGTGAGCCCTACTACGAGGCGCTGTCCTGGGAGAACGCCAACAAGTTCCCGGCGGACCTGATCTTCGTCGACGACCGGTCCGCCGCCCTGCAGCCCGACGTGCTCGAGCGTGACCAGCCGACCTGGGCCAACCTGCCCGCGGTGAAGGCGGGTCAGATCGGCGCCTGGAACGGCGAGGCGGTCTTCAGCCCGCGCGGGTTCGCCGACGCGATCGAGGAACTGACCACGGTGGTGGCCGGGGCCGACGCGGCAGTGGTGAGCTAGTCCCGGGCCCTGCCCGGGGGCTCGCCGCCGTAGGGAGCCCGACCCGTGTCGCTCGTCGAGCCGGACCTCGCGCTGGTCGTCGTCGCGGCGGTCCTCGTGCTCTTCGCCGCGTTCGCGGCCCGCTGGGCCGCCCTCGGTGTCGAGCGGGAGGTTCTCGTCGCGGCGGCGCGGGCCGCCGTCCAGCTCACGGTCGTCGCGCTCGTCATCGCGGCGGTGCTGTCGTCCGACGCGCTGTCGTTCGTGTTCGTCGGCGGGATGCTCGTCGCGGCCGCCGTCACCAGCGCCCAGCGGATCGCCGGGTGGCGGAGCGCGCCCTGGGCCGGGATCGCGGTGGCGGCCGGCGCGGTCCCGGTGCTGGCGCTGATCCTCGCGTCCGGCGCCGTGCCGTTCTCGGGCCCGGCGATCGTCGCGACCTCCGGCATCGTGATCGGGGGAGCCATGACTGCGTGCGGGCAGGCCGGCCGGCGGGCGCGGGACGAGCTCCGCGCCCGGGCGGGGGAGTTCGAGGCCGCGCTGGCGCTGGGTCTCGACCGCCGCGCCGCCGGCCTGGAGATCGCGCGGCCGTCCGCGGCGCAGGCGCTGTTCCCCCCGCTCGACCAGACCCGCACCGTTGGGCTGGTCACGCTGCCGGGCGCCTTCATCGGCGTCCTGCTCGGCGGCGGCAGCGCAGGTGAGGCGGCGTCAGCTCAGATCCTCGTGCTGTTCGGCCTGCTCGCCGCCGAGGTCGTCGCGGTCGCCGTGACGCTCGAACTGGTGGTGCGGGACCGCTTCGCCGTCAGGGCAGCGAGCGCAGGAACCTGAGGATCGCCGCGTTCACCGGTTCGGGGTGCGTGAGGTTCGCGGCGTGGGCCCCACCGCGGACGACGACCACGGCGTCGCTGCCCGACAGTCGCGCGCTCATCTCTTCCGCGCGGTCGAGCTCGATCGCCGAGTCGTTGTCCCCGTGGATCACCAGCGCCGGGCACGGAATGTCCCCGAGCCGGTCGACGAGGCTCTCGCGCTCGAGCAGGCAACGGCCGGGTTCGCGGATCGTCTCGTGCGGCCGGGACTGCCAGCGCGCGATCCACTCGGTGTTGAGGGCGGGGTCGTCGAGGATGATGCCGGCGACGATGTTCGCGAGGTCGTCCCCGGGACCGACCGTCGCCCACGCCTCGATCAGGTCCGCGTAGAGGTCGACCTTCTCCGGGTTCTCGGCGCCCGCCTGAGTGTCGATCAGGATCAGGCCGCGCGTGCGTGCCGGTGCGAGGAGGGCAACGCGCAGCGAGGCGAACCCGCCCTGGGACATCCCGGCGAACACCGCGCGCTCGATGCCCAGGTGGTCGCAGAGCGCGAGGACGTCGCTCGCGTTGTCCCAGTAGGTGAAGGGCTTCTCGTCGAACTCGGTGGCCCCGAACCCGCGGGCGTCCCAGGTGATCACCCGGTACTCGCCGGCGAGCGCCGCCACCTGGGGGGCGAACATCGAGGAGTCCATCAGGAAGCCGTGCGAGAACACGACCGCGGGGCCGTCCCCACCGCTGTCGGTGTAGAAGATGCGCTGGCCGTGAATGTCCGCGTACGCCATGGGGGCCTCCTCCGCTGCGCGCACGCTACCGGCGGCCGGTCGCCGGCAGAAGGTCCGCGGCGGCGGGGTCGTCTACCCTGACGGTGGAGCCGCAGCCGCGGCCTCCCCGGACGAGTGCGTCGTACCCGGCTCGACAAGACGACGCCCACCGCGGAGGTGCGTCATGGCGTGGTTCGTTCTCGTGATCTCCGGCCTGCTCGAGGCCGTCTGGGCGTCGGCGCTCGCGTCGTCCCGCGGCCTGACCCGGCTCGGGCCGTCGGTGCTGTTCGGCGTCGCCGTGGTGCTCAGCATGATCGGCCTGGCCTACGCGCTGCGCACCCTGCCGGTCGGCACCGGCTACGCGGTGTGGGTCGGGATCGGCGCGACCGGCACCGCGCTCTACGGAATGGTCGCCCTCGACGAGCCCGCGTCCCTTGCCCGGATCCTCTGCCTGCTCGCGATCGTCGCCGGCGTCGTGGGGCTGAAGCTCGCACACTGACACGTCGTTGACAGTGACACTGCCATAGTGGCAGTCTCACTGCCATGGGTGAACCGCTACCGGAAGCGCGCCGGGATCTCGTCCGGGAGCGCGTGTTCGCCGGGGTGATCGAGGTGCTGGAATCCGGCGAGGACCTGACCTTCGCGCGGGTCGCCGCCGCGTCCGGCGTGCCGCAACGCACCCTCTACCGGTACTTCCCGACGCGGGCCGACCTGCTCGGCGGCGCGTACGTGTGGGCGAACGAGCGGATCGGGATCGAACACCGGCCGCGCACCCGGGCCGAGGCGACCGCGACGGTGCGTCAGGTTTTCCCGGCGTTCGACGGGGTGGCGCCGGTGGTCCGCGAGCTCCTCACCGACCCCGACGGGCGCGCCGCCCGCCTCGCCGACAACGACGCGCGCCGCCGCGCGGCGCTCGACCTCGTCCGCGCCGAGCACCCGGACCTCGACCCGACGACGGCCGGGCGCCTGGCCGCGGTCGTGCAACTGCTCGGCAGCGCCACCGCCTGGCAGGCCCTGCACGACCACTGGGACCTCGACGGCGCGGAGGCCGCGGAGGCCTGCGCTTTGGCTCTCGATCTGCTGCTCACCGCGGAGGTGCCGCGCCGGCGCCCCCGGACCCGGACCGGAGGTACTCCGTCGTGACCCTGCTCACCGGGCTGAACCACGTCGCCGTCCTCACCGCCGACCTCGATCGGTTCGTGAACTTCTACGCGGGCGTCTTCGACGCGGAGGTGGTGTTCCGCGAGAGCACGCCGGCCTTCCGGCACGCGATCCTGCGCACCGGCCCCGACTCCTGGCTGCACCCGGCTGAGGTCGGGGAGAACCCGCACGCGGCGGCGCTGCCGGAGATGTTCGCCCGCGGCCACCTCGACCACCTCGCGCTCGGCGCCCGCGACCCGGAGAGTTTCGCGGAGGCCCGGCGGCGCCTGCTGGACCGGGACGCCACGGACGGGACCGTTGAGGATCTCGGCGCCTTCCATGCGCTCTGGTTCGTCGATCCGGACGGGATGCGCGGGGAGCTCACCCTGATCGTCGACGAGTCACTGACCGGCATCCACGCCCCGCAACCGCTGGGCGCGGGGAGCTGACGGCTCGTCAGGCCCGCATGTACGCGCCGGAGGAGACGTTGATCGTCTCGCCGGTGATCGAGCGGCCGGAGTCACCGGCGAGGAACAGCACCGCCGCCGCGATGTCCTCGGGCGTGATCGTGTGCTGCAGCGGGGCGCGTTCGTGCAGGCGCCGCAGGTCCTCCGCCGGGATCATCCGGGCCAGGAACGGGTTCGGGACCAGGCCGGGCGCGACGCCGTTGACGCGGATCCCGTAGCGGCCGACCTGCGCGGCCGTCGCGCGCGTCAGCCCGACGACCCCGGACTTCGCGGTCTGGTAGACGACGTTGTCGGGGATGACGTCCGTCCACGCCTCGATCGAGGAGATGTTGACGATGCAGCCCGACCCGCGCTCGATCATGTGCGGTAGCACGGCGCGCATCAGCAGGAAGTGACCGGTGAGGCAGACGTCGAGCACCCGGTGCCAGGACTCGGTCGAGGTCTCCCACAGCGGCGCCGGCTCCGAGGTGCCCGCGTTGTTGACCAGCAGGTCGATCCGTCCGCGGTCGGCGAGCACCTCGTCGACGAGCGCGGTGACCGCCGTCTCGTCCCGCACGTCGAGCGGCCGGCCGACGATCTTGCGCCCGGTCTCCTCCGCGAGGGCGTCGGCGACCTTCGCGGTCCGGCCCGCGTCGAGGTCGGTGATGACGACGTCCGCGCCGGCGAGCGCCAGCGTCCGCGCCGTCGCCTTGCCGATGCCCGCACCGGCGGCCGCGGTGATCAGCGCGACCTGGCCGTCGAGCGCCCCTGGTGCCGTCATCGGCTGCTCCTTCGGCCCGCACCCTAGAAATATTGCGACGATGTGTCGCAGAATAGGGGAGGAGATCTCGCGACGTAAAGGAGCGCAGCGCAGATGGCAGGACTGGTCGAGGGCAAGGTCGCAGTCGTCACCGGAGCGGCGAGCGGCATCGGACGTGCGGCCGCGCTCGCGCTCGCGCGCGAGGGCGCGAAGGCCGTCGTGGTGGCGGACATCCGCAAGGACCCGCGCGAGGGTGGGACCCCGACCCAGGAGGCCGTCGCCGAGCACGGCGCCGAGGGTCGCTTCGTCTCGTGCGACGTGTCCCGGCCGTCCGACCTCGCCGCCGCGGTCGCCGCCGCCGACGAGTTCGGCGGGATCGACATCATGGTGAACAACGCCGGCATCGTGATCCCGAAGGACTTCCTCGACATCACCGAGGACGACTACGACCGCCAGATGGACACGAACGCCAAGGGCGCGTTCTTCGGCACCCAGGCCGCGGCGAAGAAGATGGTCGAGAAGGGTGCCGGCGTCATCATCAACGTCTCCAGCATCCTCGGCTACGCGGGCAGCGGCGGCGTCGCGGCGTACAGCAGCTCGAAGGGCGCCATCAAGCTGATGACGTACTCCGCGGCGCAGTCCCTCGCGCCGAAGGGCATCCGGGTCAACGCGATCCACCCCGGCGTCATCACGACTGAGCTCGTCACCGGCGACTTCGGTCTTCCCGCCGAGATGGCCGCCCAGGTCTTCCCGATCCCGATGGGCCGCCCCGCCGGCCCCGACGAGATCGGCGACGCCATCGCGATGCTCTGCAGCAACCACGCCCGCTACATGACCGGCGCGTCCCTGCTCGTCGACGGCGGCCTGATCAACACCACCTGACCGCTCCGCCCTTCGTCAAGAAAGGGTGACACCCCTTACTCCGCAGTAAGGGGTGTCACCCCTTCTTGACGTCGCTGTGGTCGGCGAGCCAGCCGAGGATCCGCGGCACGGTGTGCCGTGCCGCGGTCCGGCCGGTGGTCAGGCTGGCGTGGCCGGCGGAGAGCTCGAGAACCTCGGCCTTCGTGCCGGTCAGCAGGTCTGCGAGCGGACTCGTCGCGCCGACGGGGACGAGTTCGTCGCGGTCGCCGGTGACGATCAGCACCGGCATCGTCAGGTCCGCCAGGTGCACCGCGCGACCGTCGAGGCGCAGCGAGTCGGTGACGAAGCCGTTGGCCTGCATCCACTGCTCGGCGATCTGGAGGAAGGCCGCCCCGGGCAGGGGTGAGTGCTGCTCGAAGCACCGGCTGAGCGCCTGATACCCCTTCAGATACTCCTCGTTCCAGAGGTTCTGCCAGAGGTTCGCGTACTTCACCACCGGCGCGGTCGGCTTGAGCACGGAGAAGAACGCCGCGATCAGCGCGGCCGGGACGTTCCCGTCGGGGTCGAGGACGGTCGCGGGGTCCAGCCGACGCTCGGCGACGGCATCGACCATCGCGCCGAGGTGACGGAAGTCCACGGGCGTCGCGATCACGACGAGGTTGCGCACCGCGGCGGGGTCCGCGGCGAGGGCCTGCAGCGCCATCGTGCCGCCCATGCAGTAGCCGATCACGCTGAGCTCGGTGCTGCCGGTCTCGCGTTGCGCGGCCCGCAGGGCGCGGGGGAAGTACCGCGCGAGGTACGTCTCCAGGGTGTTCGCACTGTCGTCGGCGTCGGGGATCCCCCAGTCGAGGACGAAGGTGTCGAAGCCCGCGTCGAGCATGCGTGCGACGAAGCTGTTCCCGGTGTGCAGGTCGAAGATGTACGACCGCCCGACCAGCCCGCCGAGCACCACGACCGGGGGACCGAGGCGCGGCTCCGGGCCCACCCCGTGTCCGCTGTAGTGCCGCAGCTCCGCCTTGCCCTCCCGCCACACGACACGGCTGGGCGTCGGGCCGATCGGCGCGAACTCGGTGCCGGCGAGGTAGCGGACGCCGTTGCGGAACCGCCCGACGCTGCGGCCGACCTCCCGGGCGACCCAGGCGACCGGGTCGGCCGCGCTCATCGCGGCGGAGCTCCGTCCTCCAAGCGGCGCGAGAGTTCGGCCAGTTCCTCACGGGTGCTCGCGAGCTGACGGCGCAGGGCGGCGACGTCGCCCCGGGTCGGCAGGTTGACGGCGTGCAGCACCGCGCCCGCCGGGCGTTCGACGAGGCGCGTCACCGAGCCCTGCAGCCGGAATCCGCGCAGCAGCAGGTCCGTCGCCGCCCGTGTACCGAGGACCGCTTCGAGGCGGCGCCCGATCATTGCCCGGCCGCCAGGAACTCGCCGACCACGGAACTCACCTCGTCCGGACGTTCGAGGAACAGGTGGTGCCCCGCGCCTCGCACCAGGTGCAGCTCGGCATGCGGGATCAGCGCGGCGATTGCCTTCGCGTTCACCGGCCGGGCCAGCGGGTCGTCGTCGCCGTTCACGACGAGCGTCGGCTGCCGGATCAGGCGCAGCATCGGCATCGTCGACCACGTCGTGACGGCCAGCATCTGGTACAGGTAGCCGCGGGTGTCGGGCGGCCGTTCCGATGCCGGTGCGGTCCGCAGGGCCGCGGCCTGCCGCACGAGGTCGGGGTTGCGGCGCATCTCGCCGCCGAGCAGTTTCGGCGCCAGCGCCGCGTAGTGCTCCGGGTCGCGCAGGCGCCGCATCGAGAGCAGACCGGCGAAGGCGATCGGGTGCGCGGGGACGCTGCCCCACCCGGTGTTGGTCGACATCAGGACGACGCGGCGAACCCGGCGCGGCGACGTCCACGCGAGCTGCTGGGCGATCATCCCGCCGAGGGAGTAACCGAGGATGTCGACCCGGTCGAGTTCGAGGGCGTCGATCAGCTTCGTCAGCAGCCGGGCCGACCCGGCGATCCCCAGCGGCAACGTCGGGGTGGGTGATCCCCCGGTTCCCGGAGCGTCGAAGGCGATCGTCCGAAGCCCCGTCAGATGGCGTCGCAGCGGGTCCCACATCCGGACGTGCCCGCCGAGTCCGTTGACGAGCAGCAGCGGCGTCCCGGTGCCCTCCGCCGGTCCGGCGACGGAGACGCGCAGCTCGTGGCGACCCGCCCGAACCGTCCGTTCCTCGGTCGCGACCGGGGCGCTCACGCTCCGACCTCGGCGAGGAAGGTCAGCAGCGCGTCGTCGAAGGCCTCGGGGACCTCGAGCATCGGGTAGTGCCCGCAGTCGAGTTCGACGAGCCGGCCGTCCGGCAGCCGTTCCTGCAGCCAGGCTGCGCCCGCGATCGGGGAGACCGGGTCGACGGAACCCATGATCTGCAGGACGGGGAGCTTGAGCGCGCCGACCTCCGCGACCTGGTCGGTGTGCAGGTACGTCCGGTAGCAGGCGATGGCCGCCCACGACGGCATCTGCAGCTGCATGCGCAGCAGCCAGCCGAGCACGTCGGGATCGGGCTCGACGCGGAACGCGGAGGCGATCGTGCGGCGGCGGGTCTCGATGCGCTTCGTCCGCTCGAGGCGCACGAGTCGAGCCTCGAGGTCCGCGGCGTCCCCACCGAACGGGAACTCCGCGCTCGCGCTCGCGCGCACCGCGTTGGAGCCGACGAACACCAACTGGGCGAGGCGCTCCGGCGCCGTGACCGCGGCGCGCATGGCGATCTGGGCCCCGAACGACCATCCGACGAGAGTCGCGTTGCGCAGGTCCAGGCCCTCGAGCACCGCGACGACGTCCGCCGCGAGCCGGTCCATGCCGTAGGCGTCCAGCGGCTTCGACGATTGTCCCGTCCCTCGGACGTCCAGGGCGAGGGCGCGGTACCCGGCGGTGGTGAGGGGGTGCACCTGGCCCTGCCAGGCGTCGGAGTGCAGACCGAAGCCGGCGACGAACAGGACCGGCCGGCCCGCGCCCTTCGTGGGCCGGTGGTCCTCGACGTGGATCTCGACGCCGGGTTCGACCTCGAGGCGGGGCACGGTCAGCCGGCCTGGGCGGGCGCCGGATCCGGGGCCGGCGTGAGGTGGAAGTCGTCGAGATTCACGTCGTGCGTCATCTGCCAGAACTCGACGTTGGTCCAGGGCATCGGGATCACGATGCGTCCGGCGGCGTTCCGGTAGTAGGTCGTCATGCCCGGGTGCGACCAGATCGTGCGCGTCAGCGCGTCACTGATCCGGCGGTCGTAGGCCTCGAACACCTCCTGCCGCACCTCGATGCTGGTCGCCTCGCCGCTCGCGAGCGTCAGCAGCAACGACAGGACGTGACGAACCTGCATCTCCATCGTCAGCGCCGCACTGCCGCCGTGTGCGCCGAAGGTGTTCGGCCCGAGCAGCAGGAAGAAGTTCGGGAAGTCCGGCACCGTGGTGCCGAGGTAGGCACGGGCGTCGTCCTCGCCCCAGACCTCCCGCAGGCTCTTGCCGGAGCGGCCGCGGACCTCCATCGGCCCGAGGACACGTACCGCCTGGAAGCCCGTGGCCAGCACGAGGATGTCCGCGGGGTGCTCGACGCCGTTCGCGTCGACGACGCTGTGCTCGCGCACCTCGACGACCGGGTCCGTGCACAGGGTCACGTCGTCGCGGGTCATGGTGCGGAACCAGCCGTTGTCCAGCAGCGGACGCTTGCCGTACGGCGGGTAGGTCGGCAGGCACTTCTCCAGCAGGTCCTGCCGATCGCCGAGCTCGGAGCGGATGTACTCGGTGAGGTACTCGCGGTGCTTGTCGTTGCTGCGGTTGACGGAGCGTTCGGGGTGCGGCCAGTCCGGGTCGATCTGCAGCGCCGGGTAGAGGCGGTCGCCGAAGTTCCAGACCAGCCGCAGGCGGTACCAACCCAGGTAGAACGGGACGTGCGCCATCAGCGTCCGCGTCGCCTCGCTGGTCTCGCGCATGTAGTTGGGGTTCGGCAGGCCCCACTGGGGCGACCGCTGAAAGACCGTCACATGCGCCGCTTGACCGGCGATCGCGGGTACCAGTTGCATGGCGCTGGCGCCGGTGCCGATGACGACGACCCGCTTGCCGGTCACCTCCACCGAGGTGTCCCAGTTCGCGGTGTGCATGCTGGGACCGGCAAAGGTCTCCAGGCCCGGAATGGCGGGGATCGCCGGCCGGTTCAGCAGGCCCACGCCGCTGATGACGGCGTCGGCGGTGAGCATGTCGCGCTCGCCGGTGGAGCTGCGGACGGTGACCCGCCAGTGCTGCGCGTCCTCGTCCCAGTTCATCGTCTCGACCTCGGAGTCGAACCGGATGTGGCGACGCAGGTCGAAGTGGTCGGCCACCTCTTCGAGGTAGGCGTAGAGCTCGTCGCGCTTCGCGAAGTACCGCGTCCAGTTCGGCGACTGGGCGAACGAATAGCAGTAGAGGTGGCTCGGGGTGTCCACGCCACAGGCCGGGTACACGTTCTCCAACCAGGTCCCGCCGACCGCCGGGTTCTTGTCGAGAATCGTGAAGGCGACACCGGCCTTCTTGAGCTTCACCGCGGCGCACAGACCGGACAGGCCGGCGCCGATGACCAGCACCTCGATGTGACGGATCGTCATGTCCGGCGCGGGCACCGGATCGCGGTCGAGGACGCCCAGTTCCTCGGCCAGCAGACCGCCGAAGTCCTCGGGGAGCTTCTGCGACGAGCCGAGCGAGAGGTGGAGCATCTCGGTCAGTCGCTCCGGCGAGGGCGGCGGCGCGGCCTCGAACTCGCCGTCGTGCCAGGCGCGCAGCACGCGGAAGGCGTCCTCGCGGGCCTGGGCCTGGAGCTCGGGGGACAGGCCCGCCGAGTCGTGGTCGTCGACACCGAGGGGGCTCGTCGGCCGGTACGTCCCGGTCAGCCAGGTGTCGTCCCCGGTGAGCTGGGCGAGCGCAGCCAGCAGCGTCGGGAGGTTCGCCTCCTGCAGTGCCGCGCGCAGCTCGTCGTCGCCGATCTTGCTGCGCAGCGGCTCGGCCGCCGACCGGATGTCGGCAGACCATCTTTTTTGACTCGGCACGTCTCAATAATAGAGGGGCCGGGGTTCGCGTCAAGAGCGGCGAGAGCCGCCGTCAGGCGTTGACGTGCCGCCCACCTGCGGGAAAGTATTGAGATACCTCGTTCAAAAAATCGTCGGGAAGGGCTCGAGATGGCGGTCCGGGCGGCGGTCTGCGCGCAGCTGGAGAAGCCGCTCGAGGTGCGCGAACTCGTCCTGGAGCCGCCGCGGGCGGGCGAGGTCGCGGTCCGGATCGCGGCGGCCGGAATCTGCGCGTCGGACGCCTCCGTCTCCACGGGCGCCCTGCCGAGCCCGTTGCCGATCGTGCTCGGTCACGAGGCCGCGGGGGTCGTCGAGGCGGTCGGTCCGGGCGTCGAGAGCGTCGCGGTCGGGGACCGCGTCGCCGTCGCCGCGATGCCGCAGTGCGGGGCCTGCTACCGCTGCACGCGGGGGCAGCCCGGCCTTTGCGAGCAGGGCGACGGCGTCCTGCTCTCCGGGGCGCTGATGGACGGCACGACGCGGTGGCGCACGGCCGACGGCGTCGCCGTCGCCCAGTTCGTCGCGGCGGGAACGTTCGCCGAACGCGTGGTCGTGCCGGCGATCTCCGTCGTCGGCATCGGCGCCGACATGCCGTTCGCACCGGCCGCGCTGCTCGGGTGCGCAGCGCTGACCGGCGTCGGGGCGGCGCTGAACACCGCCGCGATCCGCCCGGGCGGCACGGTGGCCGTGATCGGCTGCGGCAGCGTGGGTCTGATGGCCATTCAGGGCGCGCGCATCGCGGGTGCGGGACGCATTCTCGCCGTCGACCTGGTGCCCTCCAAGCTCGAGATCGCACGGCGGGTGGGCGCCACGGACACGCTCGCGGCCGGTGAGGTCGACGTCCTGGCGGCGGTCAAGGACCTGACGGCCGGCCGCGGGACGGACACGACGATCGAGGCGGCCGGCCTCCAGCTGACCGTGGATCAGGCGATCCGGATGACCGGCAAGGGCGGCGAGGTCGTCCTCGTCGGCGCGGGTGGACCCGACGTCCGGATCAATCTCCCGCAGTTCACCGGCCTGGTCGGGAGCGCCAAGACGTTGAAGGGCTGCCTGTTCGGCTCGGCCGACGTGCACCGCGACATTCCGCGCCTGGTCGAGCACTACCGCACCGGTGCGCTGTTGCTCGACGAGCTGGTGACCCGCAGCTTCTCCCTGGACGAGATCAACGAAGGCCTCGCCGCGGTCAGCGCGGGCGAGGTCGTTTCCGCAGTGGTGACTTTCGGTCCGGCGCCGGACGGGCCGAGCTTCGAGACGGAGGAACGGGCATGACGACGACGAGTGGCGCGGCCCTGCAGGCAACCGACCTGTGCGAGGCGTTCGCCTGCACGGTGGCGGAACGGCCCGACGAGGAGGCGATGCGTGCCTCTGACGGCTCCGTCTCCCTGACGTGGTCTCAGGTGGACGCAGAGGTGCGTCGCGTCGCCGGCGGCCTGGCGGCGCTCGGCGTCACGACCGGCGGCACCACCTGCATGATGCTGGCGAACCGCTACCAGGCCGCGGTCACCGACCTCGCGACGCTGCACCTCGGAGCGGTGCCCGTCTCGCTCTACAACAGCACCGCGACCTCGCAGCTGACGTACCTGCTCGACGACGCCCGCTGCGACGTGCTGGTCACGGAAACCGCCTTCGCGGACAAGGCGCGCACCGCGATCGCCGCGACCGCACGGAAGCCGAAGCTCGTCGTGATCGACGGCACCGGCGACGAGCCCGACTGGACCGCGCTGACGTCGATGGGCGACCCGCTCGCGCCCGGGGTGCGTCCGACGCTGAAGGCCGACGACGTGCTGACCGTCGTCTACACCTCCGGCACCACCGGCGTCCCGAAGGGCGCGGAGCTCACGCACGACAACATCCTGGAGCAGATCCGCGGCCTGCACTCCCTCGGCCGGTTGCCGATGGGCGGCCGTTCGCTGTCGTACCTGCCGTTCGCGCACATGGGTGACCGCCTCTGCGCGTACTACATGCCGATCGTCAGCGGGTCCTCGATCACCTACCACCTGAACCCGAAGACCGCGGCGCTGCTGCTGCCCGAGCTGCAGCCCACGCTCTACATGGCCGTACCGCGGATCTGGAACTACGTGATGGGCCTGGCCCACGCCGCGATCGAGGCCTCGCCCCAGCGGGCCGAGTTGGAGAAGGCCCTGGAGCTCGGGCTGCGGCTGCATGACGACCGACTGGCCGGGAAGGAGGTCGACACCGCGCTGCGCGAGGAGTGGCTCAGCTACGACGAGGCGCTCGACGGCCTCCGCCGCACTCTTGGGTTGGCGGCCGGTGAGCTCCTCTTCACCGGAGCCGCCCCGCTGCCGCCGGAGACGCTGCGCTTCTTCGCTGCGATCGGGGTGGACCTGTGCGAGTGTTACGGCCAGAGCGAGACCGCGGGCATCATCCTGTGCAACCCGGCCGGGGCCGCCCGGCCGGTGACGAACGGCCTGCCGCTACCGGGTGTCGAGGCCAAGATCGCCGACGACGGCGAGCTGCTGCTCAAGGGGCCGATGGTCATGAAGGGCTATCGCGGAAAACCCGACCTCACCGCCGAGGCGTTCGACCCCGACGGGTGGCTGCGGACCGGCGACATCTTCGTGCAGGACGAGGCGGGCTACTACCGCATCGTCGACCGCAAGAAGGAGATCCTCGTCTCATCGACCGGCAAGAACGTCTCGCCGGTCCTGGTGGAGAACACCCTCGTCGCGAACTGCCCGCTGATCGCGCCGGCGGTGTGTATCGGCGACGCGCGGCCCTACGTCACCGCGCTGATCGCGCTGGAGCCGGAGGGCACCGCGGCCCTGACCGGCGAGGCGGACCCGGCCCGGAATGCGGCGAATCCGCTGGTGCGGGAGCGAATCCGCGACGGGATCCGGTCCGCGAACGAGCATCTGAACGCGGCGGAGCAGGTCCGGCGCTTCCTTCTCGTCGAGTCGACGTGGTTGCCGGGCACCGACGAGCTCACCCCGACGATGAAGCTGCGGCGCAAGCCGATCGCGGAGAAGTACGCGAAGGAGATCGAGCTGCTCTACGGTCCTCCGTCCGACCGGGTGGTCGAGGTGGTCGAGCCCCGATGAGCGCTACCGTGGTCCGGTGAGCCGCCGGACCGTGAAAGCACCTGCGGACGACGCCGGAACAGTGGAGGTCGCGGGCGACGGCGACGCGCCCGTGCGCCGGGGCCGTGGGCGCCCGCGGCGCAGCATCGATCGCGAACAGGTCGCCGACGTCGTCGAGGAACTCTTCGAGGAGGGCGGCTACGAGGCGGTCTCGATAGAGGAGACGGCCAAGCGCCTGACGGTGTCGCGGGCGACGCTCTACCGGACGGTGCCGTCGAAGGAGCACCTGCTCGCCATCCTCTTCGAGCGGATGACGACCGAGCTCTACGACGCCGCGCTCGAGATCGTGGAGAACGCCGACCTGACGCCGCGTGAGCGGGTCGAGCAACTCGTCCGCGCCCAGATCGACGCGGCCTTCCGGCAGCGCAACTACCTGCTCGTGTTCTTCGGCGGCGGCAACCTGCCCGCCGAGGACTACGAGAAGTGGAAGACCTGGCGGCGCCGGTACGAGGGTCTGTGGTTGAAGGTCGTCGAGGAGGCCATCGCCAACGGGGACCTGCCGGACGACGATCCGCGTCTGGTCACCCGCCTGGTGACGGGCATGACGACGTGGGTCGCGCGGTGGGCTCGCCCGGGCGGGCCGCACGACGCCGGCCACATCGCGGACGTCGCTCTGCGGCTTGTGCTGTCCGACCCGAAACGTTAAGCTCCGGATTACTGAGACGCCCGGGCTCAAAAAGAGCTCGCGGTATCGGAGCGAAGGGTCTTGCGGTGACCACACCTGCCCTGGACGTTCGGGTCGACGGGCACGTCGCCGAGGTCACGCTGACCCGGCCCGAGCTGTTCAACCGCTTCGACGACGAGCTCCATGTCGAGTTCACCGCGGTGCTCGAATCGCTGCGGCGGGACGAGAAGGTGCGGGCCGTCGTCCTCGCGTCCACCGGCACGGTGTTCTCCGCCGGCGGCGACTTCGACCTGATGCGCGCGGCCCAGGCCGATGTCGCGACGCGGTTGCGGATCGTCGACGACGGACGCCGCCTCCTCGACGCGCTGATCTCGCTGCCGCAACCGCTGGTCGTGGCGATGCAGGGTCCGGCGATCGGGCTGGGCGCCACCGTGGTGCTCACCGCGGACGCGATCGTCGCCGCACGGGGGGCGACGATCTCGGACCCGCACGTGGTGCTCGGGCTGGTGGCCGGGGACGGCGGCTGTCTCGTGTGGCCGCAGGCCGTCGGCATGCTCCGGGCGCGCCGCCACCTGCTCACCGGCGACCCCGTCGACGCCGAGACCGCGCACGCCATGGGCCTGATCACCGACCTCGTCGACGCCCCCGACGACGTGCTGCCCGCCGCGCAGGCGCTGGCCGCCCGCATCGCCGCACTGCCCCCGCTGGCGGTTCAGGGCACCAAGCGCGCGCTGAATCGCGTCACGCAGCTGCGCGCCGGCGAGGTCGTCGAACTCTCGCTCGCGCACGAGGAGACATCGCTGGCGTCGCGTGATCTGCTCGAGGCGATCGACGCGTTCACCGAGCGCCGTCCCGGCATCTACCAGGGTCACTGACGCCCACACACGACAGCCCCCGCGAACTGACCACCCGTCATCGGAGGAACCCATGCCGTTCGCAGAGCTTCATGGCAACCAGATCTACTACGAGGTCACGGGCGACGGCCCGGAGACGATCGTCTTCTCCCACGGTGCGTTCCTCGACCACACGCTCTGGCAGCCGGTGGTCGACCTGCTCTCGGGTGAGTACCGCTGCATCACCTGGGACGCACGCGGGCACGGCATGAGCGAGTGCAACGGTCCGTTCGACTACTACGACCTCGCGGCCGACGCCGTCGGTCTGCTCGACCTGGTCGGCGCGCCGAACGCGGTGTTCGTCGGCATGTCGCAGGGCGGCTGGATCAGCCAGCGCGCCGCACTCGCGAGCCCGGACCGTGTCCGCGGTCTCGGGCTGGTCGGCACCTCGCTGCCGCTGTTGAGCGAGCAGGAGACCGCCGGGTTCACCCAGCTCTCGCAGGGCTGGCTGGGCATGGGCCCGGTCGGACCGATCGCGGACGCGATCTACGGCATCCAGTTCTCCGACGTCCCCTTCGACGGTTCGCGCTACCGCGCCGCCTGGCAGGGCAAGCCGCCGTCGGCGTGGTCGGAGGTCTGGGCGACGATCCTCACCAAGCGCGACGACATCACGGACCGCGCGAGGGACATCACCTGCCCGGTGATCGTCGTGCACGGCACGGTCGACGCCGCCTTCACCGTGGACAGTGCGCGCGCGATGGCCGAGGCCTTCCCGAACAACCGCGGCGTCACGATCGTCGAGGGCGCGCCCCACGCGGTCGCGCTCACGCACCCGCACGAGGTCGCCGACGCGCTGCGTTCCCTCGGCAAGAGCCTGTAGTCGCAGGTTCGCGTGAGAAGGACGGTCTTCACCGACCGGCACGAGCTCTGGCGCAAGGAGGTGCGTGACTTCCTGCTCCGGGAGGTCGTGCCCGAGTACCCGTCGTGGGAGGAGGCCGGCGCCCCGCCGCGGGATTTCTGGCCGCGAGCGGGCGCCGCGGGGATCCTCGGTGTGGGGATCCCCGTCGAGTACGGCGGGACGCCGGACACCTCCTACCTGCACAGCGCGGTGTTCGCCGAGGAGGCGCAGGCCCTCGGCCTGGCGATCAGCGGCGTGCGCGTGCACGTCGACATCTGTGCGCCCTACTTCCTGCACTGCACGAACACCGAGCAGAAGCAGCGCTGGTTGCCGCGCATCGCGTCGGGGCAGGCGCTGACCGCGATCGCCATGTCCGAGCCCGGGGCGGGCTCGGACCTGAAGGCGATGGCGACCTCCGCGCGTCGGGAGGGTGAGGTCTACGTCGTCAACGGCGCGAAGACGTTCATCTCCAACGGGATGCACGCCGACCTGATCGTGCTGGCGGTGAAGACCGACCGCGACGCCGGGCGGGACGGCATCAGCCTGCTGGTCGTCGAGGAGGGCATGCCTGGTTTTTCCCGGGGGCGCAAGCTGGAGAAGGTCGGGCTGCACGCCCAGGACCTCGCGGAGTTGTTCTTCGACGACGTCGAGGTGCCGGTGGCGAACCTCCTCGGGGAGGAGAACAACGGCTTCGCCTATCTGACGGCGAACCTGGCGCAGGAACGGCTCTCGATCGCGGTGAACTCCCAGGCCGCCGCGGCGGCGGCGCTGAGCGCGACGGTCGAGATCGTGCGCGCGCAGCCGGGCCGGCCGGCGCAGCCGGTGAAGTTCGAACTGGCCGCGTGCGCGACCGACGTCGCGGCGGGGCAGGCGCTGGTGGACCAGGCGCTCGCCGCCCACGAGGCCGGTGAGCTCTCGCCCGCGGACGCGGCGATGGTAAAGCTGCACGCCACCGAGACGCAGGGCCGGGTGGTGGACCGGTGCGTGCAGGTGCTGGGCGAATCGGGGCTGCGTCGCTCCTCGCCCCTCGGCCGCGCCTTCGCGGACGCCCGGGTGTCCCGAATCTTCGGTGGGTCGAGCGAAATCATGAAAGTGATTGTCAGTCAGTCGATGGGGCTGTGAAGGGATCGTCATGCATGAGGCAGTGATCGTCGACGCGGTGCGGTCGCCGATGGCGAAGGGCAAGGCGCCGCGCGACGGCAAGCCCGGCGGGGCGTTGTCCGGCGTGCACCCGGTCGAACTCCTCGGACAGACCGTGAAGGCACTGCTGGAGCGCAACCCGGCGCTCGATCCCGGTGACGTCGAGGACTTCATCGTCGGCTGCGTCAGTCAGGTCGCCGAGCAGGCCGGATGCCCCGGCCGGTGGGCGTGGCTGGCGGCGGGCCTGCCCGAGCACGTGCCCTCGACGACCGTCGACCGCCGTTGCGGGTCGAGCCAGCAGGCGGCGGACTTCGCGGCGCAGGGGATTCTCGCCGGCGCCTACGACGTGGTGATCGCCGGTGGCGTCGAGTCGATGAGCCGGGTGCCGATGGGGTCGGCGCGTCAGGGCGCGGACGTCTACGGGCCCTCGGCCACCGCGCGCTACGCCCCGGGCCTGGTCCCCCAGGGCATCTCGGCGGAGCTCGTCGCGGCGCGGTGGAAGCTGGACCGCACGACGCTGGACGAGTTCTCCGCCGCCTCGCACGCCCGCGCCGCGGCCGCGGCCGCGAACGGCGGGTTCGCGAACGAGATCGTCCCGATCACGACCCCGGACGGGGTGGTGTCGGCGGACGAGACGATCCGCCCCTCGACGACGGTGGAGGGGCTCGCGGCGCTTCAGCCCGCCTTCGAGAACGCGGACATGGCGGCACGCTTCCCCGAGATCACCTGGTCGATCACCGCCGGCAACTCCTCGCAGATCACCGACGGCGCGGCGGCGCTGCTGATCATGAGCGCGGAGCGGGCCGCGGCCCTCGGGCTGCGGCCGCGGGCGCGGTTCCACGCCTTCGCGGTCGCTTCCGACGACCCGATCACGATGCTCTCCGGACCGATCCCGGCGACGGAGAAGGCGCTCAAGCGCGCCGGCATGACGATCGATCAGATCGACCACTACGAGGTCAATGAGGCCTTCGCCTCCGTCCCGCTCGCGTGGGCGGAGCACTTCGGGGCCGACCCGGCCAAGCTCAACCCCCGCGGTGGGGCGATCGCGCTCGGGCACCCGCTCGGGGCGTCCGGGGCCCGCCTGATGACCACCATGCTCAACCACCTCGAGGCCACCGGCGGCCGCTTCGGCCTGCAGACCATGTGCGAGGCCGGCGGCATGGCCAACGCCACCATTCTCGAAAGGCTCTGACCACCATGGAGATCGCCGGCAACTCCGCGCTCGTCACGGGCGGCGCGTCCGGACTCGGCCTCGGCACGGCGTGCGCGCTGGCCAAGGCCGGTGCGAAGGTGACGATCCTCGACCTGCCCTCCTCGCCCGGGGCCGAGGTCGCCGCCGAGATCGGTGGGGTGTTCGCCCCCGCGGACGTCACCGACACCGCGCAGGTCGAGGCGGCGCTGGACGCGGCCGAGGCGCAGGCCCCGCTGCGCGCGGTCGTGCACTGCGCCGGCCGCGGCGGCCCGGTCCGGCTCGTGGAGAAGGACGGCAGCCCCGGTTCGCTGGAGACCTACACCGCGATCGTGAACGTCAACCTGATCGGTTCGTTCAACGTGCTTCGGCTCGCCGCGGCGCGGATGACGCGCAGCGAGGCGGTCGACGGCGAGCGCGGCGTCTGCATCCTCACCGCCTCGGTCGCCGCGTACGAGGGGCAGATCGGTCAGATCCCCTACACCTCGTCCAAGGCCGGGATCGTCGGCATGACGATCGTCGCGGCGCGCGACCTGGCGTCCAAGCAGATCCGGGTCTGCACCATCGCCCCCGGGCTGTTCGACACCCCGCTGCTCGCGCGCCTGCCCGAGGAGGTCAAAGCCTCCCTCGGGAAGTCGGTGCCGCATCCGAGCCGCCTCGGCACGCCGGAGGAGTACGCCAAGCTCGCGCTCGCGATCATCGACAACCCGATGCTCAACGGCGAGACGATCCGGCTCGACGGGGCGATCCGGATGGCGCCGCGATGAGTGATCTCGTGCTCTTCGAGGTCACCGACGGGGTCGCGCTGATCACGCTGAATCGGCCCGAGCGGCGCAACGCGATCGACCTGCCCACCGCGGAGGCGATCGATGCGGCGCTGACCCAGCTCGACGAGCGGGACGACGTGGTCGTCGGCGTTATCGCCGGCAGCGGACCGGTGTTCTCGGCCGGCATGGACCTCAAGGTCATCGCCGCGGGGGGACCGCGCCCGATCGTCCCCGGCCGCGGTGCGTTCGGCATCGTCGAGAACCCCCCGGCCAAGCCCCTGATCGCGGCCGTCGAAGGCGCGGCGCTGGCCGGCGGTTTCGAGATCGCGCTGGCCTGCGACCTCATCGTCGCCGCCGAGGACGCCACCTTCGGACTGCCCGAGGTCAAACGCGGTCTCGCGGCGGCCGCCGGTGGCGCGGTCCGCCTTCCCCAGCGGATCCCGTACTCCCACGCGATGCGCATGATCCTCACCGGCGAACCGATTCCGGCCCAGCGGGCCTACGAGCTCGGCCTCGTCGTCGAGCTCACCCCACCCGGCGGAGCGCTGGCCGCGGCCCAGGCGCTCGCCGCCTCCATCGCGGTCAACGCCCCGCTGGCGGTCCGCACCTCCAAGCAGGTGATCAACCTCGTCCAGGGCAAGTCCATGCCGGAAGCGTTCGAGGCGCAGCGCCCACTGATGCAGCGAATCCGGGAATCGGCCGACGCCCTCGAAGGAGCGAAGGCCTTCGCGGAGAAGCGCGAACCCCGCTGGACCGGCCGATGACGATCCGCCGCCGCCGCGTCTACGACGAAGACCACGAGGCGTTGCGAGCGAGCGTCGCCCGGTTCCTCGACTCCGGCGCCGCCGAGCGGCAGGACGTTTGGGCGGCCGCGGCCGAGCACGGCTTCGTCGGCCTGGGTGCTCCGGAGGTGGACGACCCGCGGTTCGCCGCCGTCGTCCTGGAGGCGGCGATGGCGGCCGGACTGCCTGCGTTCGCCCTGTCCCTGGCCGCGCACGACGGCTTCGCGCTGCCGCTGCTGGCCGGCCGCCGGGTCGCGACCCGGCCGGCGGTCGTCGACGGCGGGGACGTCCGGCTGGCCGGCGGCTTCCTGCGCGGTCGGGCCGAGACCGTGGTCAACGGCATGAGCGCCGACCTGCTGCTGGTGGTCGCCCGGACCGACGACGGCGACGAGCACGTGGTCCTCGTCGAGGCCGGCGCGGTCCACCGGGCGCCGGCCGAACCACTGCTCGGGCTCGAGGGGCTGGACGTCGCCGACTGCGCCTTCGACCTCGCGCTCGACGGCAACGACGCCGGGAACGGGACCGCCGAGCCGATCGACGCGGATCTGGAGCGGGCCCGAGCGAGCCATCAACTCGCGCTCGCGGTCGCGGCGGTCGCGGGGGCCCGGACGGCGCTCGACATCACCGTCGCGTACACGCGCGACCGCAAGGCGTTCGGGACGCCGATCGCGTCCTTCGGAAACACCCGGCACGTCCTCGGTTCCCTGGGAGCGCGGATCGCGGCGGTCGAGTCGTTCGTCGACGCCGCTCTTGAGTCCCCATCAGAACTCTCGCTCGCGTCGGCGGCCGCGCTGCGCCTGTGTGCGACCGAGATCCTCGGCACCGCCGTCGACACCGGCGTCCAGCTCCACGGCGGTTACGGCTACATGTGGGAGTACCCGATCGCCCGCGCCTACGCGGCGGCGCGTTTCTTCCGGGTGCACAGCGCCGGCGAGCACCTCCAGGAGGTCCTCGCCGACGCCGTCGGTCTGTAGCGCGGTCAGCGCACCGCGGGCAGCACCTTCTCCGCGAACAGCTCGAGCTGACGCTTCTGCACGTCGAGCGGCACGGTGCCCTGCTGGAAGAACTGCCAGACCATCCAGTCCAGCTGGCCCTCCTCTTCGCCCGGGCCGGCGTGGCAGGTGTGAAGCTCCTCCATCTGCCGGCGGACGTCGTCGACGGTGCCGCAGAGCAGCTGGCGGGTCTCGATCAGGCGCTTGGCCAGGGCGGCCTCGTCGGGGAAGGACAGCGGGGTGTTCGGGTCGTCCTCCGCGGTGCGCCACATCTCGGTGAAGCCGAACTTGTTGAAGTAGTTGTGCCACTCGTAGGCCGCGGTGCGTACGGCCATCTCGAAGGCCTCCTCGCGGGTCTCGCCGATGCAGACCGAGCGGGTGGCGCCGAACAGTTCGCCGAGCTTGAGATCGCGGCCCTGTTCCTGGGCGGCGGCCTGGTAGGCCTGCGCGTGCGCGCGGAAGCTCTCCGGCCGGCTCTCGGTCGCGATGCAGGTGAAGCCGCGCTTCGCGGCCGCGATCATGCTCGCGGGGGAGACCGTGTACGGGACCCAGATCGGCGGGTACGGCCGCTGGTACGGCGGGGGAGTGACGCCGATCTTGCGGATCACGCCGTCGCCGTCGACCTCGTCCTCGGACCCGAAGTCGCGGGTCCAGTCGACGCCGCCGAAGCCCTTGATGCCCTCGCCGTACGGGAACGGCACCTGGTAGTGCTTGCCGTCGTGGTCCCAGGAGTCCTGCGTCCACGCCTTGAGGATGACGTCGATGTGCTCGTTGTAGACCTCGCGGTTGCGGACGTCGGAGTCCGCGTCGACGAGCGAGGTCGACCCGCCCTGGGACAGGATCTGGATCCAGCGCTTCTGGTAACCGCGGGCGAAGGTGGCCCCGACGCGCCCCTTCGTCAGTTGGTCCAGCAGCGCGATGCTCTCGGCGATCCGGATCGGGTCACCGGCAGTCGGCACGATCGACATCGGGTAGAAGTGGATGTTCTGGGTCCGGACCGCGAGGTCGGCGTACAGCGTGATCGGGTCCGGCATCACCTCACCACCCTCGGAGTGCAGGTGGTGCTCGGTGGTGGAGAAGGCGTCGTAGCCCAGTTCGTCGGCCAGGACCGCGATCTCGCGGACCTCTTCGAGCATCATCTGGTAGCGCTCGGTGTTGCGGCCGATGGGCCGCAGAGCCTTCCGCTCCTTCAACGTCGCCGGGATCGTCGGCATCGCGAACACGCTGACCTTCATGGCATCCCATCCATTTTTGAGCCGGGTCGTCGCACAAAACATAGACCCGTTCGGTGACGGCGTCTACGCCTGTTCGCCACCCTGCTCGGCAGGGCGAATCGACGGAACCCTTGACCCATCGAACGTCGGCTTTCTAAATTGAGACTCACCGGCGCAAAAATCGCGCCGAGCCCGGAGAGAGGGACACCGATGTCCGCTGACGCTCAAGCTGCCCCGACCGGCCTCACCCCGCTGAACCCCGAGGTCCAGCGGTGCCCCTACGACTGGTACGCGGCGATGCACGCGTCGGGTGAGGGCGCGTTCGACGCCGGCCCCCTCGGTTACGTGATCGCGGGTCATGCAGAGATCTCCCAGGTCACGTTCGACACCGCCGGGTTCTCCTCCGAGTTCTACGGCCCCGAAGGACCGCAGCTCGCCGGCGTCAGCCCCGAGCCCTGGTCGCCGGAGGTCCAGGAGTTCTGGGCGACGATCCCCAAGCTCAAGAACGCGCTGTTCTCGTGCGATCCGCCCACGCAGACGCGGCAGAAGGCGATCGCCAACAAGTCGATGAACATCGCGCGCGTTCGCAAGCTCGAGCCGACGATCCGCGCCGAGGCCAACGCTCTCGTCGACGGGTTCATCGACGACGGCCGCTGCAACTTCTACTCCGCGTACGCCGAGCCCCTGCCGGTCATCATGATCGCGACGATGTTGGGGATGGACGGCGATCGCGAGCTGTTCAAGAAGTGGAGCGACGACATCGCGGACGGTTACCTCGCGCCGATGGACAACGCGCGGCGGCTGGAGGTCCTGCACTCGGCGAAGGCGTTCATCGAAGATCTGATGCCCCGTATCGAGGCGCGGCGGGCGAACCCGACCGACGACCTGCTCTCGGCGCTCGTCAACTCGACGATCGACGAGGAGGACGAGCAGAAGTTCGGTGAGATGGCCGGACCGCGGCACCTCACCGACGGCGAACTGCTCTGCGCCGTCTCCCAGCTGCTGCCCGCCGGCAACCACACCACGACGAACCTGATCGGCAACCTGCTGATCGAGCTCATCGAGCGGCCCGAGGTGATGGCGGATCTGCGCGCCAACCCCGAGCTGATCCCGGCCGCGATCGACGAATCGTTGCGCAAGGACTCACCGCTGCGGGCCACCTACCGCGTCTGCACCAAGGACGCCGAGGTCTCCGGGACGAAGATTCCGGCCGGGTCGCTGGTCCCGATGATGTGGGGTGGCGCCGGCCACGACCCGGAGGTGTTCGAGAACCCGCAGGACTTCGACATCCACCGCCCGAACGTCAAGAAGCACCTCGCTTTCGGCTACGGGCCCCACGTCTGCGTCGGCATGCCGCTGGCGCGCGCGGTCTCCCGGATCGCGTTCGAGGTGCTGCTGGAGCGCGTCGACAACATCCGGTACGCCGCGGGCTTCACCCCGACGCGCGCCGCTCAGTTCCCGTTCTCCGCGTACGAGGGCCTGGAGATCGAGTTCGACAAGCGCACCTGACGAACCGTGAGCGGGCGATGACCGCCTGTTGAACGGAGCTCCCCGGATATTTCCAAAAAGTGAACATTTTTCCCGACACGACCCGCGCCGCTGCGACGATCCAACCAGTGCGCGCAGCGCGCGGTGGTCGGGCGAACACCCCTAACAGCTTGCCGCCCCAACGGCGACCCGGCGGTGCGTCAGAAATCTGTCGGCGTACGACCACCCAGACGGGTCGTCACGTGAGGAGAATGGAATGAAGGTTCGGACTGTCGGTCTGCGGTGGACCGCGGCCATGGGCGCGGTCGGTTGCGTCGCGGCGTACACGTTGCTGCCCTCCACGGCGAACGCGGACGTCTCGACGTTCACCGCGAGTGCCATCGCGTATCCGTTCCGCATGGCAACCACGAACCCGACGTTCCCGCTCGGTGTCCCCTACGAGGGGTACGGCCCGTTCGCGAGCACCAACCTGACGTCGATCGGCGCGGCCGACGCGGTCGCGGCCGGCCCGTACCCGGGCCCCGTGGCGGTCCAGGGTCCTGGCCTCGTCAACGCCACCACCGGCGTGCAGCTGCCGAACTACCCGTTCTTCGTGACCGCCGAGGCCGGCGAGGGGGCGCGGAGTGTCGACAATCCCTTCTCCACGCTGAACGCCGCCAGCAACCCCGGCGTGGTCACCGCGGACGCCGTCCTCGGCGCGGCGTTCTCGGGCGCGTCCGCCAACGCCCGCTCCGAGCGGCTCGAGTTCGGCGGCGTGCGCTCCACGGCGGAGAGCACCTACGACATTCTCGAGCTCGCCAACAACATCGAGATCCGTGGACTGCGCAGCGTCGCCTCCGCCGTCTCGGAGGGCAACGGCGAGGCCGTCACGACCTCGCTCCTCGAGTTCGACTCGATCACCGCCCCGGGTCTGATCTACCAGACCCCGTGCGCCCTGCCCCCGCAGCTCGGTGTGCCCGAGGGTCAGCGCGAGCTCCCGTGCAGCAAGTCCGAGGGCCTGGTGCTCTCGTTCCGGGACGGGCAGTTCCTGCTGAACACGCCGGACGGCACGAAGCAGGCGCAGCCGCTCGACGCGGGCGCCGTGAAGAGCGCGTTCGCCTCGATCGGCGTGAAGATGACCTACCAGGAGCCGGTGGTCACCAAGGACGGCGTCACCGCCGCCGGGATGACCTTCTCCACCGACCTCCCCGAGCTCCCGGACAACGAGAGCGGCATCGCCGGCGTCACGACGCAGGTGTTCGAGATCGGCTTCGCGGCCGCGTCCGCGAAGGCACAGACCACGGTGAGCACGTTCGGCGCGGGCACCGCGCCCGCAGCGGCCCTGACGGCGCTGGGACTGCTCGCGTTCGCCGGCGTGGCGCGCACCCGCACGAACCGGTGAGTGACCGAGCAGAAGGGGTGGAGGTTCGTCGATGAGCGACTATGTGCCGTACCTGATCTTCGGGATCTCCCTGGGATCGGTGTACGGACTCGCCGCGATGGGCCTGGTGCTCACGTACAAGACCTCGGGGCTGTTCAACATCGCCCAGGGCGCGATCTCGGCGGCCGGTGCCTACGCGTTCTACGAACTGCGCGACGACGCCGGGCTCTCCTGGCCGGTGGCCGCCCTGCTCGTCCTGCTGCTCTTCGGGCTCGGTCTCGGATTCCTGCTGGAGCGGATGTCCGCTGCGCTCCGTGAGGTCCCCACCGCGCAGAAGGTCACCGCGACCATCGGATTGCTGGTCGCGATCCAGTCGCTGCTGATCCTGCGCTACGGGTACACGGGCCTGTCGGTGGAGTCGTTCCTGCCGACCGACGAGGCGTTCACGCTGACCGGCGTTCCGGTGACCTACGACAGCCTGATCGTCCTCGCGCTCGGCGTCGCGTCCGCGGCGTCGCTGTACGTGTTCTTCAAGCGGACCCGGCTCGGCACCGCGATGCGCGCCGTGGTCGACGACCAGGAGCTGCTGGACCAGACCGGCCTCAACCCGTTCCGGATCCGGCTCTCCGCCTGGGTGATCGGCTCCTGCTTCGCGGCCACCGCCGGCGTGCTCCTCGCCTCGATCCAGCTGCAGCTCGACGTGTTCATCCTGTCGGTGATCGTCATTCAGGCCTTCGGCGCTGCCGCGATCGGCCGGTTCACCAGCCTGCCGTGGAGCTTCGTCGGCGGCCTCGTCGTCGGGGTGCTGCAGGGCGTCACGTCGAAGATCTTCGCGCCGCACCCGAACCTGTCGGGCATCGACTTCAACATGCCGTTCATCGTCCTCTTCGGCATCCTCGTCTTCGCCCGCCGCGGCTGGCTGGTCGAGGTCGGGCGCGAGATCAAGACCCGCGCCGTGCCGCCGAGCCGAATCCCGCCGCCGGCCCGCGCGGCCGGCTGGGTCGGCCTGTTCGTCGTCGCGCTGCTCGTGCCGCAGTTCGCCGACACGAAGATCAGCTACTACAACGCCGCGATCTCCTCGGTCGTCCTGTTCCTGAGCCTGTCGCTGCTGGTGCGGACGTCGGGTCAGATCTCGCTGTGCCACATCGGGTTCGCCGCCGTAGGTGCCGCCGGGTTCGCGCACATGCTCGACAAGGGCGTCCCGTGGATGGGCGCGATGCTCATCGGTGGTCTGCTCGCCGTGCCGATCGGCGCGGTGATCGCGATCCCGGCGATCCGGCTGTCGGGTCTCTACCTCGCGCTCGCGACGCTCGGGTTCGGCATCCTGCTCGCGCAGTACGCCTACAGCCGCGACTACATGTTCGGCTCCGGCGTGCCGACCCGGCGTCCCGAAGGCTTCATCGACGACGACAAGTACTACTACCTGCTGCTCGGCATCGCGTTGGTCGCGATCGGGATCGTCGTCACCATCGAGCAGACCCGCATGGGCCGGCTGCTGCGCGGCATGGCGGACTCGCCCGTCGCGCTCACCACGCTCGGCGCGAACGTCAAGATCAGCCGCGTCATCGTGTTCTGCATCTCGGCCTTCCTGGCCGGGATCAGCGGAGCGACCACGGCCGGCCTGTTCTCGCGCGTCAGCCAGGACACGTTCTCGACCCAGGACTCGCTGGTGATCCTGGCCTTCCTGGCCATCAGCGGTCGACGAACCGTCTCCTCCGCGATCGTGGCCGCGGCGCTGTTCCACATCCTTCCCGCCTACATCAGCGGCGAGAAGACGACGCTGTGGAGCTACGTGCTCTTCGGCCTCGCGGCGATCCTGCTCGCCGCGAACTCCCAGGGCGCCCTGCAGCGTCAGGTCCGTGAGGCCTGGGCCCGCCGGCACCCCGCGGCGAGCCCGCAGCACGCCCGCGCCGACAGCGCTCCCGCGCGAGCGGTGCCCCCCGATGCCGGTGACCCGCCGGCGTCCCCTGCTCCGGCTGGTGCGTACGCGCCGTCCCGGTATGAAACCGACGAAGGAGTCTGACTATGTTCCAGCCACGCGGGAGGAGACACCGCCTCACCTCAGCGGTGTGTCTCGGCCTCGTCGTTGCGCTGAGTGCCACCGCGTGCGGCGGCAGCGACAGTGACGCTGACCAGGCGGCGGCCGGCGCCGATGCCGCGGTCCAGGACGCGACCACCGACACCGCCGCGGACCCGGCGGCTCCCGCCGACCCGGCTGCGCCCGCGGACCCGGCGGCCGCGCCGGGGACGAACGACGCTGCTCCGGGCGCGAGTGCAGCCCCGGGCACCGGGGACGCCGCCAAGCCCGCCGCCGGCGGCAAGGGTGGCAAGGACACCGAGACCAAGGGCACCAAGGGCGGCAACGCCGACGGTGGCGCGAAGGCTCCGGCCGTCGTCCCCTGCACCAAGCAGCTGGACCCGGTGAAGATCGGTCAGGTCGGCACCTTCAGCGGACTCGTGGGCCAGACGACCGGTCGGCACAAGGAAGGTCTCGCCCTGTGGGCCAGCGCGGTCAACGCGCGTGGTGGGCTGGAATGTCACCCGGTTCAGCTGATCGCGGTCGACGACCAGAACGACCCGCAGCGCACGGCGTCCGTCACCGAGGACCTGATCGTCAACAAGAAGGTCCAGGCGATCGTCGGCTCGGCCATGCCGATCTCGTTCGCGGCGATGGTTCCGACCCTGGAGAAGCACAAGTTCCCGCAGATCGGTGGCGACCTGGTCGACCCGATCTGGAACGAGAGCCCGTACGTGTTCCCGCAGGGCGGCGGCACGCTGTCCGCGTTCGCGGGACCAATGGACGCGATCCGACGGGTCGAGGGCATGACGAAGACCTTCATCATGCACTGCGTCGAGGCGAACATCTGCACGACGAGCGCCAAGTCCGCCCAGACCAAGGGCGGCATGGCCGACGTGGCCAAGGTCGAGGTCGTGGGCGTTCAGCCCGTCTCGCTGACCCAGCCGAGTTTCAACGCGGGCTGCCAGCTGGCCAAGGACAGGAAGGCGCAGTTCATCACGGCGTTCGTCGACTCCGCCTCCGAACTCCGCCTGGCGCGCTCCTGCGCCAGCATCGGACTCAAGATTCCGATCGTGGGGGCGTCGTTCAGCTTCACCGCGGCGGCCCTGACCGACCCGCACATCTCGGCCATCAAGGTCTACTCGGGGTCGCCGAACGCCCCGCTCGCCGCGACCGGCGTGCCGGCGATCGACGCCTTCAAGACCGCGCTGAAGACGTTCATGCCGGACTTCACCCCGGACCAGTCGGCACTCTCGGGCTGGGCCTCCGGCAAGCTGCTCGAAGCGGCGATGAGCAAGGTGTCCTCGAAGGCCCGCGCCGGGTCGATCACCACGCCGCTGATCTACGAAGGCCTCTACAGCCTCAAGAACGAGACGCTCGGAGGCCTGGGGCCGGGCGTGACGTTCAAGCCGGGTCAGAAGCCGCAGACGCAGCCCTGCTACTACGCGGTCGCGGTCATCGACAAGGCGTACCGCGCACCGCTGGGCGCCCAGAAGCTCTGCTTCTCCCATGAGCCGGTGAAGGGATAACAGTGACGGGCTCTCCGTCTTCAGCACCGTCGAAGACATCGGCCACCGGGCTCGAGGTCGAGGGGGTCTCCGTCCGGTACGGAGGCCACCTCGCCCTCGACACCCTGTCGCTGGCCGCACCGTTGGGTCGGATCACAGGACTGATCGGGCCCAACGGGGCGGGCAAGACCACGACGTTCAACGCGGTCACGGGCCTGCTCCGCCCGACGACCGGCACGGTGAAGCTGTTCGGCGACGACGTCACGCACACCAGCCCGCAGGCCCGCGCGCAGCGCGGGCTGGGCCGGACGTTCCAGCGGATGGAGTTGTTCGACAGCCTCACCGTGCGGGCGAACGTCGCCCTCGGGCGCGAGGCCGCCATGGCGGGATCCAAGCCGTGGCGGCACCTCGTCCCGGCGCGCGGCAACCGTGCGCGCGTCAGCGAGGACACCGAGCGCGCGCTGGAACTGTGCGGGATCACGCAACTGGCGACCCGTCAGGCCGCAGCGCTGTCCACCGGTCAACGGCGGCTCGTGGAGCTGGCCCGCGTGATCGCCGGTGGGTTCCGCGTGCTGCTGCTCGACGAACCGAGCAGCGGCCTGGACCGCGTCGAGACGGCGCGGTTCGGCGAGATCCTGCAGGGGCTCATCGACGCCCGCGACATCGGGATCCTGCTCGTCGAGCACGACATGTCGCTGGTGATGAAGATCTGCGGTTACATCCACGTCCTCGACTTCGGCAAGCCGATCTTCGAGGGCACTGCCGAGGAGGTGCGCACCAGCGAGCTCGTGCGCGCCGCCTACCTCGGTGACGAGAGCGTCGAGGAAGAGGCCGAGGCACACGCCTCAGAACCGAGAGCGGTGGGCTGAGGATGTTCCGGGTCGACGACGTCACTGCCGGCTACGGCGAGTCCACCGTCCTGCGCGGGGTCTCCTTGGAGGTCCCCGACGGGGCGGTGGCCGCCCTGCTCGGTCCCAACGGCGCCGGCAAGACCACGCTGATGCGCGTGGCCGCCGGCCTGATCCGGCCGCGGACGGGGCACCTCAGCCTGGGCGGCGCGGACATCACCCGCCACTCCCCGCACGAGCGCGTCAAGCGCGGCCTGTGCCACATCCCCGAGGGCCGGGGTGTGTTCCCCTCCTTGACGGTGCGTGAGAATCTCTCCCTCCAGTCGGCCCCCGGGCAGCAGGACGAGTCGATCGAGCGCGCCGTGTCGGCGTTCCCGCGCCTCGGTGAGCGGCTCCCGCAGCTCGCCGGGACGATGAGCGGTGGCGAGCAGCAGATGCTCGCCCTCGCCCGCGCCTACATTCAGAACCCGCGCGTCGTCCTGCTGGACGAGGTGAGCCTCGGCCTCGCCCCCAAGGTCGTCGACGAGATTTTCGAGTTCCTCGCGAAGCTCCGCGACGGCGGTGCCGCCCTCGTCCTCGTCGAGCAGTACGTCAACCGCGCCCTCGCCCTCGCGGACCAGGTGTATCTCCTCAACCGCGGCGAGATCGTGTTCTCCGGCAGCCCCGACCAGGTCGACGAGGCCACCCTCTTCGAGCAGTACGTCGGCGTCGGCTAGGGCGTGTCTCCCAACTGATCTGGGGTTATCGGTGCAGCGTTGAGTCATGACGCGGACTGCGGTGTTCACCGATGAGCAGTGGGCTCGGATCGAGCCGTTGATGCCCGAGGCGGGACCGGCGGGTGGACGGCCGTATCGGGATCATCGTCAGGTGGTCGAGGGGATCGTTTTCCGTTACCGGGCAGGGATTCCGTGGCGGGATCTGCCCGCGTGCTTCGGGCCGTGGCAGACGGTGTGGAAGCGGCACCGGCGCTTCAGCGCGGACGGCACGTGGGACCAGGTGCTCAGGCTGCTGTTGGCTGAGGCTGACGCGGCCGGAGAGATCGACTGGGCGGTTTCGGTGGACTCCACGGTCAACCGGGCGCACCAGCACGGCACCAACCTTGCCCGGGGCACGGGGGGATCTGTCGAATTACAAGAATCTGTTCGACGAGCCTGACGATCACGCGCTCGGTCGCTCGCGTGGTGGGCTGGGCACGAAGATTCACCAGCTCGCCGACGGCCGCTGCCGCCCGCTGGTGGTCCTCATCGGCCCAGGTCAGGCCGGGGACAGCCCGATGCTGCCGATCCTGCTGGAACAGCTACGGGTACCGCGGATCGGGCGCGGTCGCCCGCGTACCCGCCCGGATCGGCTGCGCGCAGACACGGCGTATTCCGCGCGGGGACACCGCGCCCTGTTGCGCCGGCGGGGAATCCGCGCGGTCATCGCTGAACCGGATGACCAGGCCCGCAACAGAAGACGACGCGGCCAACGCGGCGGACGGCCACCGGCCTTCGACACCGAGGACTACAAGAAGCGCAACACCATCGAGCGCGGGTTCAACGTCTTCAAGCAGTGGCGTGGATTGGCCACCCGCTACGACAAGCTCGCCCTGACCTACCGCGGCGGTGCCGTCCTCCGCGCGATCGTCGTCTGGGTCACCGGGTTAGGAGACGTGCCCTAGTCCTGCGCTGAACGCGCGGGGTCTGAGAATCCCCTCATTTCGTGGAGGGTTCCGTTATGCAGCTGATGGTGCGTCAGTGAGCATCATTTCGTATCGGACCGGTGGCAGTCCAGCCGCGGTGGTGTGCCGGCGGCGATGGTTGTAGAACTCGTAGCACCAAGGTCCGATGACCGCGCGGGCTTCGGCCTTTGTCGCGAACGTGTGCCGGGACAGGACCTCGTGTTCAAGGGTGGAGAAGAACGATTCCGCGGCTGCGTTGTCGAAACACGACCCGACCCTGCCCATCGACTGGCGGATCCCGAGCTGCTCGGCGCACAGGCGCCGGAAGTCCTTGGCGGTGTAGGTCGAGCCGCGGTCGGTGTGGAAGATGACACCCTCGATCACCGACCGGCCACCGCGCACAGCAGCGGCGATCTTGATCGCATCCGCAGCCAGCACCGCGTCCGGGTGCTCGCTCATCGCCGCGGCCAGCAGCCGCCGCGAGTACAGGTCGATCACGGTCGCCAGGTAGAGCTTGCCCTCCCCGGTCGGGACCTCGGTCATGTCCCCGCACCACTTGCGGTTCGGCGCCGCTGCGCTGAAGTCACGGCCCAGCAGGTCCGGGAACTTCGGCGCGGCCTTGTCCTGGCGCGTCAATCCCTTATACCGCTTGGGTTTGCGCCCGAACAGGTACTGGCGGCGCATCGAGTCCGCGACGGTGTTCACGCTGACCTGCCAGCCGGCCTCAACCAGATCCAGATGGATCCGCGGCGATCCGTAAATGCCCCCCGAGGCCTCGAAGCACCGCCGCACCTCAGCATCGAGCAGGGCCCGGCGCTGGGCCCGCACCGTCGGGGCCGGGTTCCCGACCCGCGCCAGCCACTTGTAGAACCACGACACGCTCACCCCGAGGATGGCGCAGCAGACCGCGTGGGGCACCCGATAGGAGGTCCTCTGGTCGGCGATGAAGCCCGCCACGCTCACTTCGTCGCCTCCTTCACCCACAGGACCACGGAGCGCTTGAGGACATCACGTTCCATCCGCAGCTCGGCGACCTCCGCGCGCAGCCGCTTGAGCTCGGCCAGGTCATCGGCCGTGAGCTGCCCGTTCCCGCCCTCGCTGGCCCGGTCCCGGGCGACCCAGTTCCCCAGCGTGCCCTCGTTGATGCCCAAGTCCCGCGCGATCGCCGCGATGGACTTGCCCGGGTTCTCCCGGACCAGCCGCACCGCCCCCTCACGGAACTCGGCGTCGAACTTCCTTCTCGTCTCTGACATGGCTACTCCTCATAGCTCATGCCTCCACGGAAGTGGGGGATTTCCAGTCCGTGACCGCGCGGCCGCAAAGTGCCCTTACGTCAGCGGAAGCGGTCGCTATAGCGACCGCTTCCGCTGACGTAAGAGGGGTTAAGAGGGGTTCGGCGTCGACTCAGGCGGTGGCGGGGGAAGCGGCGGCCGCGGGGGCGGAGTCGGTCTGAGCGGTGGTGGCCTGCTCCTGGCGGATCGCCTTGAAGAGCATGATCCCGTTGACGGTCCAGAAGGCGAAGAACGTCAGGATCGTCAGCCACCAGCCGAGGAGGCCGTTCCAGGCGAAGACGCCGTCCTTGAAGTAGGTGCAGAGGGCGCCGGGCATCAGCAGGATCGCGAACCAGGCATTGGCGTAGCCGACCCAGCGGGGGAAGACGGGGTTCTCCGGCGACAGGAGGATCGCCAGCGCGATCGCCGACATCTGCACGACCGGGCACGAGAGCGCCAGGATGAAGAAGAACCAGCCGACGTCGGACAGCAGCAGCACGAGCTCGGGATCGCGCTCGGCGCGGTAGGCCGCGGCGGACCAGAGCATGCACGGGATGACGATGATGAGCGCGATCATCGCGCCGGCGAGCATCTGCGTCCGCGCGAAGACGGCCGGCCGGCCCTCGACCCGGGACAGCTGGTGCGCGAGCACCGACACCCACGGCACCAGCAGGGCGCCGCCGAGCATGGTGAGCACGACACCGGTCCGGATCAGCTGCGTGTGGTCGCGGTAGAAGTCCGCGACCTCTTGCGCGTTGTCGCTCGGCGGGGTCGGCGGGATGAAGCCCGCGAGCCCGCCGAAGCCGACGCCGAGCATCACCATGAACAGCGGGATGCTCCAGGCACAGATCAACTGATTGCGAATGTTCACTTCGACCTCGCGACGTTGGGATGTCGATGGGATGTCGACAGCGCGGCTCTCAACTGGCGGCGCCCTTGTAATATTGCGACTCCGCGTCGCAGAATATGGGTCGGATCCGCTTCCGTAAAGACATCGCCCGGCGAGGGAGCCCCATGACCAGGGACGCACGAAGCCTGTACCACACCGAGTCCGCGCCCGGGCAGTACTGGAGCACGGCGAACGTCGGTGAGGCCATGCCGGGCGTGGTCACGCCCTTCGGCTGGTCGGTGTGGGGCCCGGCCATCGACGTCGGCATGAAGGACGCGTTCCGGCGCACCGGCGCCCTCGAGCCCGAGCGCGTCGTGTTCACCGGCGAGGCGGACTCGAGCGCGGTCACGGTCTTCCACGGCCGTGGGGCGCTGAGCGTGAACTTCCTCTGCGAGATGGGCGACCGGCTGCCGGGCACGAGTGCCGACGCCATCGCCAAACAGTTGCTGGGCGAGGTCCCGGCGGGGATCTCGATCCCCCACACGCGCAAGCGCCTGCCGGCCGTCGCCGTGAAGATGCCGAAGGCCTTCGCGGGGATCCGCAAGGAGGCGCTGCGCGACACCGCGCACACGCAGGCCTGGTGGCAGGAGCACATCCGCGCGATGGACTCCCGTGACCTGGAGGCCACCAAGCGCGCCATCGACGACGCGCGCAAGAAGCAGATCGAGATGACGAAGGTCCAGGCGCGCGCCGTGTTCGTCGGCGTGCAGTCGATCTACGACCAGCTGCTCGCCCTGATCGCGAAGTCAGGCATCAGTGAGGAGCAGGCCAACGCGCTGATGGCGGGTCAGGGCTCGCACGCCGAGACCGAGATCATCGCCGACCTCTGGGACCTCGGCCGCGACAAGATGACGCTCGAGGCCTTCCTCGACAAGCACGGCTACCACGGGCTCGGCGAGGGCCAGCTCATCTCCAAGATGTGGCGCGAGGACCCCGAGCCGGTCCTGCGTCTGGCCAAGCAGTACTCCGCGCGGCCCGACAGCGAGCACCCGCACCTGATGGCCGAGAAGCGCACGCGGGAGCGCGAGGCCGCCGAGAAGGCGCTGCTCGCGAAGCTGCCGGCCTGGAAGCGGCCGATGGCCAAGCAAATTCTCAAGCTCGCCGTCGCGCGCATCCCGCTCCGCGGCGTCGCGAAGGAGGCGCTGATCCGCTGCCTCGACGTCTGCCGCGCCGCTGCCCGGCGGATGGGCACGCTGCTCGTCGAGCAGGGCGTGCTGAACGAGGTCGACGACGTCTTCTACTTCACCGCCGACGAGCTTCTCGCCGGCCTGCCCGCGAACGCGAAGGAACTCGCCGCCGAGCGCAAGGCGATCCGCGAGGACCTGCTGCGCACCGACATCCCGCGCACGTGGGACGGGACGCCGACGCGCATCCCGATCAGCGAGCCCGCCGCGGAGGCCACCGGCCCCGCGCCGGCCGCCCCCACCGGGGTGGCGGTCACGGGCATCGGGGCCAGCGGCGGCGTCGTCGAAGGCACGGCACGCGTGGTCTTCGACCCGACCGAGGTCGACGTCGAACCCGGCGACATCATCGTCGCCCCGACCACCGACCCGAGTTGGGCCGCGGTGCTCTTCCTCGCCGAGGCGCTGGTCGTCGACATCGGCGGGCCGCTCAGCCACGCCGCGGTCGTTGCGCGCGAGTGCGGCATCCCCTGCGTCATCGGCACCGACAACGGGACCGCGGTCCTCCGCTCCGGCGACCGGATCCGCGTCGACGGCAACAAGGGGACGGTCGAGATCCTCAGCCGCGCCCCGGCGACCGTGTGACCTGACTGAGCACCGCGGCCACGCCCGCGAGGCACAGGGTCTGCGCGGCCTGCACGACGTTCATCACCGTGCCGGTCGTGGCGAACAGGCCGACGGTGAGCACCGCGAACACGATCGGCAGCCAGGTCGGGACAGCCCGGGCACGCCACAGCGCGAACATCAGTGTCAGCGAGCCGAGGGTCACGAGCGCGAAGCCCGCGCCGGAGACCACGATCAACTGCGCCAGGTTGTCGTCGACGTAGGTCAGTAACGCGTCGCCCTGGTCCGCCGCCAGCGCGTCGGGCTCGGTGGCGTACCAGGCGAGCACCCCGAAGGCGGTCGAGCCGCCGGCGAAGAGGATGGCGCCGAGCCCGGCGAGCACCGCACCCACCGTCGCGGTTGTCCGGCCGCGGCCGCGGACCAGGAGGCAGGTCGCCAGGCCCAGGCCGAGCGCGACGGCCGCCATGCCGACGCCGTCGAGGATCGCGCCGAGCCACGCCCCGGTCCGGTGGTCGGCGAGCGTCTCGTAGGACAGGTCGTCGCGCTCGCCCCACGGCTGCCAGAGCACGATCGTCGCGGAGGTCAGCACGCCGAGCGCGAGCACGGCGGCGACGACCCGGGAACGGACCGGGTCCGGCGGGGCGGGGACCGGAGCCGGGGCCGGCACGGTCGGGGAAGCGGTGGACATGGCACGGACCTCCTGCGGAGCGACGGTGTCGGTGTGGGGCTGTCGGGGTGCGTCTGACGGTGCGTCGGCCTCGACGCTAGGGACGCGCGGCGTCCGGGGGATCCGGGCGGGCGCCTGTGCGATCTCCGTATCTGCACGGAGCCACCGCGGCTCGCGCGGCTCTACAGTTCCGGCATGGCGGCCGTGCTGGCTCTGCTCTGCGGGGTGGCGATGCTCGCCGCCACCGCGCTGGCCGCGGCGGCGGGGAACGCCGACGCGTGGGTCGCCCTGGGTTTCGGCGCGGTTCTCGTGCCGCCGGCGGCGGTGCTCGGCGTCGTCGTCGCGCGGCGCCGCGAGGTGGCGCGGGTCGGTCTGCTGCTGGCGTTCCTCGGCCTCACCGTCGCGCTGGTCGTGCTCAAGGAGACGTTCTGGCAGGCCCTGGCTCACCGGTGGCCGGAGTCCAAGACCGACTACGCCGAGCTCGCCGCGGTGCTGGACCAGAGTGCGATCTGGGTCCTCGTCGCGGTCGCCCTGCTGCTGCTCCACTTCCCCGACGGCCGGGTGCCCGGTCCGCGGTGGCGCGCGGTGCCGGCGGTACTCGTCCTGTGCGCGATCGTCGACGAGACGTTCGTGGCCTTCGAGGCGTCGAAGTTCCGGCCGCCGATGTCGGACGTCGAACGGCCCTGGGACCCGCTGCCCGAGTGGCTGACCGCCGTCGGCTTCGTCTTCTTTGGAACCCAGCTCGTGCTCGCGCTCGCCTGCGCGGTCTCGCTGGTCGGCCGGTACCGCCACGGCGACGACGTGACCCGGGCGCGCCTCCGGTGGCTCGCGCTCGCCGGCCTCGCCGTCCCGCTCTATCCCGCGCTCTGCCTGCTGGAGATCGCGCTCTGGGGCCGGCCGCTGTGGTTCAGCAGCGGTGTCGCCCTCGCCGGGCTGGTCGGGATCCCGGTGACCACCGCGATCGCGATGCTGCGGCACGACCTCTACGACGTCGACAAGGTGCTCGCCGGCGCCGTCACCTACGCGTTGGTGACGGCCAGTCTGATCGGGATCTTCGCCGGGGGAGCCTTCGTCGGCGGGCTGGTGCTCGGCCGAGGCTCCGCCGGTGCCGCCGCGGCCGCGGCCGCCCTGTGCGCGGTGGCCCTCACCCCGCTGCGGACCCGGCTGCAGCGCGCGGTCGACGCCCGGCTGTACCCGCGGCGGCGCTCCGCCCTCACCGCCGTGGCGGCGCTCGCGCGGGACGCCGGCGCCGGCACCGCCTCCCCCGAGGCGCTCGAAGCGGTGCTGCGCGATGCGCTTCGCGACCCCACCCTGCGCGTCGGCTACCGAGTCCCCGGCGCCGCCGGCTACGTCGACGCGGCGGGAGAGCCGGTGGCCGCGACCGGCGGGGTGCGGGTCGAGCTCGACGGCCGGGAGATCGGCGTCCTCGTGGGAACCGGTCGTCCCGAGTTGCTGCGTCAGGTGGCGGCCGGCGCCGCCACGCTCGTCGAGGTGGTGCGGCTGCGACTGGAGGTGGCGCAGGCCCTGCGCGAGGCGGAGTCGAGCCGGGCGCGGCTGCTGGTCGCCGGGTTCGAGGAGCGGCGCCGGCTCGAACGCGACCTGCATGACGGCGCCCAGCAGCGGTTGGCGTCGCTCGGCATGAGTCTGCGGCTGGCGCAGCGTCACCTCGGGGACGGCACCGTCGACGTCGACGGCCTGCTCGACGCGGCCGTCGCCGAACTCGGCACCGCGCTCGCCGAGCTGCGCGCGATCGCCTACGGCCTGCGCCCCGGCCGTCTCGACGACGGGCTCGACGCCGCGCTCGCCGACCTGATCCGCCGCGTCCCGGTCACCGTCGAGCTCGAGTTCGACGCCGACCGCCTGCCCGACGAGATCGCGACGACGGCCTACTACCTGGTGAGCGAGGCGATCGCGAACGTGGTCAAGCACGCGGGTGCGGACCGGATCGGCCTGCGGGTCACGCGCACCGCGGAGTGCGTGTCGATCCGGATCACCGACGACGGTCGCGGCGGCGCGGTCCTCTCCGGCCGCTCGCCGCTGGCCGACCGGGTCGCGGCGCTCGGGGGCACGCTCACGGTCGAGAGTCTGGTCGGCCGCGGCACGGTCATCGAGGCGGTGCTGCCGTGCGCATCGTGATCGGGGAGGACTCGGCGCTGTTCCGGGAGGGGCTCGCGAGTCTGCTCGTCGACGCCGGGCACGAGGTCGTCGGCAAGGCGGCCGACGCCACCGCGCTGCTCGCCACCGTCGAGGAGATGGAGCCGGACCTCGCCATCGTCGACATCCGGATGCCCCCGGACCGCACCGACGACGGGGCGCGCGCCGCGCGGACCCTGCGCGCCACGCACGAGACCCTCGGCATCGTCCTGCTGTCCCAACACCTGGAGACGCGCCACTCGGTCGAGCTCGCCGCCGGCGGCTACTTCGGATACCTGCTCAAGGACCGCGTGTTCGACGTCGAGGACTTCCTCGAGGCGCTGCGCCGCGTGGCCGCGGGCGGGTCGGCGCTCGACCCCGAGGTCGTGGCCCACCTGCTCCGTCCGGCCCGTCGCGACGACCCCCTCGCCGCGCTCACCCCGCGCGAGCGGGAGGTGCTCGCCCTGATGGCGGAGGGCCGGACCAACAAGGGCATTGCCGGCCGGCTCTGGCTCACCGACCGGACGGTGGAGACCCACGTCAGCAGCATCATCGCCAAGCTCGGCCTCGCGGACTCGGCCGAGGACCACCGCCGCGTTCTCGCGGTCCTGGCCTGGCTCGACCATCAGACCTGACGTGACATCAGAAAGCTTCAGGGCCGGACGTAGCGGGCGACGACGTCGTCGAACCAGACCGCTTCGGCATCATCGGTCGTGGGGTTCGCCTGAAGGATGTCCTCGGTCCGGGGATCCGAGACGCACAGCAGCGTGCGCGTCCCGGTCGCGGCGCCGAAGCTCTCGTCGAACTCCGCGCAGACCGAGGACCCGATCTCCTGCACCGGGCCGGTCGACGTGGTGCCGTCGTGCACGAGCTCCAGTCTCGATCCGCAGCGCCGCAGCACGGTCCCGTCCTCCCCGAGCAGTCCCCACGCGACGGTTCCGGACGTGCAGGTCGCCCACGCGGGCACGGTCGCCGACGTCGGCCCGCCGGTGCGCGCCGGGCACGGCTGCGTGCCGTCGACGATCAACGCCCAGGTCTGCTCGCCGACCTGCCCGTCGTTGGCGGTGATGCACGGGAACGGCTTCTGCCGCTCGATCACGGCGGCAGCGGTCTCGAAGTCGAAGAAGCCGTTGACCTCGATCCCGAGGGCGGCCTGCAACCGCTTCACGTCCTCGCGGCACTCGATCGCCAGTGCGCGCTTGAGGTACGGCCGGCGCGCCGAGCCGTCCGGGGGTCCGGCGAACGCGACGCACGGCTTCGCCGAGGCGCTCGGCGTGGCCGAGGTCGTCGCGGTCGGCGCCGGGGTCGGCGCGGCGTCGTCGCCGTCGTCGGAGCAGGCACCGAGCAGCAGGACGGCGGAAAGCAGGGCGGGAAGCAGGACGAGGGAGCGGGCGCGCGTCACTCCGTCAGATTAGTGGTGAGGTTACGCCCGGTCCCGGGATCGAACACGTGCGCCCGGGCGAGGTCGAACCAGACGGTGGTGTTCCCGCCCTTGGTCACCTTCGAGGCGGCGGACAGGCGGGCCGTCAGCCGGTCCGCGGCGCCGGCGACCTCGGCGGCGCCGCTGTCGGCCGCGAGCTCCTCCAGCTCCTTCGTCATGGCGCGGACGCCGGCGAGGGAGAAGTAGGCGTACTTGTCCGAGCCCGTCGACTCCACGACGTCGACGGCCCCGGTGTACGTGACGCCGTCGTGCCGCTGGAGCGGGTCGACGAGCTCGACGTCCTCGAAGTGTTCGGGGCGGATGCCGAGGATGATCTCCCGCGGCGACTCCGGGGCGCGGTCGAGCGCGGCGCGGATCCGGGCGGGCAGGGCGAAGTCACCGAGCGGGGTGCGCAGCGTGCCGTCCTCCACGGCGGCCGGGATGAAGTTCATCGCCGGCGAGCCGATGAACCCGGCGACGAAGAGGTTGTCCGGGTGGTCGTAGAGGTGCTGCGGCGGGCCGACCTGCTGGACGACCCCGGCCCGCATCACGACGACGCGGTCGCCGAGCGTCATCGCCTCGGTCTGGTCGTGGGTGACGTACACGGTCGTCGTGCCCAGGCGCTGCTGCAGTCGCGCGACCTCGGTGCGCATCTGGACGCGGAGCTTGGCGTCGAGGTTCGACAGCGGTTCGTCGAGCAGGAACGCCTTCGGGTTGCGGACGATTGCGCGGCCCATCGCCACCCGCTGCCGCTGACCGCCGGAGAGGTTGCCGGGGCGGCGGTCGAGGTGCGAGGTCAGGTCGAGGATCTCGGCGGCCTCGGCCACCTTCGCGTTGATCGTGGCCTTGTCGACCTTCGCGATCTTCAACGGAAACGCCATGTTCTGACGAACGGTCATGTGCGGGTACAGCGCGTAGGACTGGAACACCATCGCGATGTCACGCTCGCGCGGGCCCTTCTCGTTGACCCGCTCGCCGCCGATGCGCAGCTCGCCGGAAGTGATGTCCTCCAGGCCGGCGATCATGTTCAGCGTCGTCGACTTCCCGCACCCCGAGGGGCCGACGAGAATGATAAATTCCCCGTCCGCGATCTGCAGGTGAACGTCGGAGACGGCGACGGCGCCGTCGGGGTACTTCTTGCCCACCCCGTCGAGCACGATCTCAGCCATGGCTTCCTCTCTCCGGGTTCATCGCGGGGTCACCCCTTCACCGCGCCGGAGGTCAACCCGGCGACGATGCGACGCTGGAACAGCAGCACGAACAGGATGATCGGGATCGTGATGACCACCGCAGCCGCGGCGATCGAGCCGGTCGGCTCCTCGAACTGCGAGCTGCCGGTGAAGTTCGCGATGGCGGCCGGCGCGGTCCGGGACGAGTCGGTCGCGGTCAGGGAGATCGCGAACAGGAACTCGTTCCAGCAGAAGATGAAGACGAGGATCGCGCTCGTCATCATCCCGGGCGCGCCGAGCGGGGCGATGACCCGCGTGAACGCCTGCCACGGGCTGGCGCCGTCCATCTTCGCCGCCTTCTCCAGGTCCCACGGGATCTCGCGGAAGAACGCGGCGAGCGTGTAGATCGCCAGCGGCAGCGAGAACGTGATGTACGGCAGGATCAGGCCGGGCCAGGTGTCGAACAGGTTGAGTTTGCGTTCGATGTCGAACATCGGGCTGACGAGGGAGATCTGCGGGAACATCGCGATCATCAGCGCGATCCCGACGAGCACCTTCTTGCCGGGGAAGTCGAGCCGGGCGATCGCGTAGGCCGCCATCGCCCCGAGCGTCACCGCGATCACGGTCGCGATCAGCGCGATGCCGATCGAGTTCGTCAGCGCCCGGGTGAACTCGTCGGTGTCGAAGATCGCCTCGTAGTTGTCGAGCGTCCACTCACGGGGGACGAAGTTGCCGTCGGTCACGGACGCGGCCGGCTTGAACGACAGGCTCGCGATCCAGAGCACGGGAATCGTGGCGTAGAGAATCGCCAGCAGGTTCAGCGTCGACCAGCCGAGCTTGCGCGAGACGGTCTCGGTGCCTCCCATCGTCGCCATCAGCGCTTCGCCTCCGAGTCCGTACCGGGGGCGGCGGTGCCGAAGCCCTTGACGAACAGGAACGCGATCAGCGCGACGCAGAGGAAGATCAGCACGCTGATCGCCGAGCCGATGCCGAGGTTGAAGGCCTTGAACAGGTTGTCGTAGCCGAGGATCGAGACCGACCCGGTGTCGTTGTTGCCCCGCGTCAGGACGTAGATGTTGTCGAAGATGCGGAACGCGTCGAGCGTGCGGAACAGCAGCGCGACGAGGATCGCCGGCTTCATCATCGGGACAATGACGCGCACCAGGCGGGTCCACGCGCCGGCGCCGTCGACCTGGGCGGCGCGCAGCAGGTCGTCGGGGACGAGCGCGAGACCGGCGAGCAGCAGCAGCGCCATGAACGGCGTCGTCTTCCAGACCTCGGCGAGGATCACGATGCCGAGCGCGGGGATCTGCTCCGTCAGCGGCGCCTCGCCCTCGGGCAGCAGGTTCGCGAGATATCCCGTCCCCGGCGTCCACGCGTAGTACCAGCTGAACGCGCCGGCGACGGTGACGATGCCGTACGGGATGAGCAGCACGGTCCGGACGGTGTTGCGCGCGACGATCGTGCGGTGCATCAGCAGCGCCAGCGCAAACCCGAGCACGAGCTCGATGGCCACGGAGATCACCGTGAGCGCCACGGTCACCGCGAGCGCCGTCCACCAGTAATTGTCCGTCAGAACCGCGGTGTAGTTGTCGAGGCCGACGAACTCCCGGTCGTTCGGGAAGCGCAGGTCGTACCGCTGCAGGGAGAGCCAGACCGCGTAGCCGATCGGGTAGGCCGTGACCGCGACCATGACGAGCACGGCCGGCGCGCAGAGCAGGAACGCCAGCTTGCGCTCGGCCTTCTTCTCCGCGGTCAGGGTGCGCTTGCCGGTCGGCGGCGGCGCCGCCGGGGGCGCGGGCGCGAGCGTGGTCATGGCACCAGCCCCTCGGAGTTGACCGCGTCCCGCACGCGGGAGGTCAGCTTCTCGACGTCGGAGTCGGGGTCGATCCCGCTCGGCGGGCTGAGGTCGGCCGAGAGCACGATCGAGATCGACTGGTAGGCGGGGGAGGCCGGCCGCACCCCGGCGTTCTCGAGCGAGGACTTGATGGCCTCCCAGGCCGGGTACTCCTCCTGGAACGCCGGGTCGTCATAGAGCTCGGCGAGCGTGGGCGGAACGCCGGCCTCGACCGCGTTGCGCAGCTGGTTCTCCCGGTTGCGCAGGCACTCGATCGCCTCGAACGCCTCCGTCGGGTGCTTGCTCGTCGTCGGCACCGCCAGGTTGAACCCCCCGATCGTCACCGCCGCGGGCTTGCCCTCCTCCATTCCGGGGAAGGGCGCCCAGGCGAACTCGTCCTGGACGCGGCGGCCGGTGTCGCTGTTCGTCGGGTTGCCGTTGTCGTCGAGGAACGCGCCGCCGCCGTTCTCGGCGATGCCGGGCAGGACGAACGGGTAGTTCACCTGGAACACGGCGCGGCCGGACTCCATCGCGAGGCGGGCGGACCCCTCGTCGCGCTGGGACAGCGACGGGTCCGCACCCTTGGCCCGGCCGACGCGGGCCATGATCTCGAGCGCCCGGCGGGCGGCGTCGCCCTGGTCGAGGGTGACGGTCTCCCCGTCGTCGTCGACGATCTTGCCGCCGGCGCTGGTGAGCAGCGTGTTGAACCAGACCGTGATGCCCTCGTACTGGTTGGCCTGGACCTCGATCCAGCTGGGCCGGCGCTGGTCCGCCAGGTCCTCGGCGATCGTGATCAGCTCGTCCCAGGTGTCCGGCGGTTCGCCGTTCGGGACCAGGTCCTTGCGGTACCAGAGCAGCTGTGTGTTCGTGTTCAGCGGCGCGGCGTAGAGGCGGTCCTCCCAGGTGGCCGTCTTCAGCGGGCCCTCGAGGGTGCCGTTGCGGACCCGGTCGGCGACCTCGTCGGGAAGCGGCTCGACCCACCCGGCCTCGGCGAACTCCGCGGTCCAGGTGACGTCCAGGCCGACGATGTCCAGCGCGGTGTCACCGCCCACGATCCGGCGGGCGAGCTGCAGGCGCTGGTCGTCGGCCTGGCGCGGGAGCATGTGATGGCGAATCACGTACCGGCCGTTCGCCGCGTTCGTGCAGTCCACGGCCGCCGCGGCGTACTGCTCGGCGCCGTCGGCGGCGGTGTAGAGGTTCAGGGTCAGCTCGTCGGAGTCGTCGCCGCAGCCTGCGAGCAGCGCCGACGTCAGCACCAGGGCGCTCCCCGCGGCCATCGTGCGTCGCTTCAACCGACCGACCTCCCGCGCGGGGCTTACCCCGAGTAGTGGCGCGCGACACACCCGCTCGTGAGAATGTGAGAACTCGTTGGGTGGGCACTCTTGTCCGATCCGTCACCGGCACGGCCGCAACTTTGGTCGCGTTGGCCATGGATGGCGCGTGCTCGGGTTCCCACACTCGGACGCGTGTCCGACCCCGCCGCGACTTCGACGACCAGCCCCCCGACCAGCCCCCCGACCGGCCCGCCCGCTCCGCCGCTGGACGCGACCGACCTGCGCCTGGTGGAGCTGCTCCGTCAGGACGGGCGCCGCAGCTACACCGAGATGGCCCGCACGATCGGGATGTCGGTGGCGGCGGTCCAGCGGCGGGTCGAGCGGCTCCAGGCCGAGGGGGTGATCCTCGGCTACACCGCGCTCGTCGACCACGCCCGGCTCGGCTGGGCCGTCGAGGCGTTCGCCGAGCTCCGCTACACCGGGCGGACGCCGGTCGAGGACATCGTCCGCACGGCGTCCGGAGTGCCGGAGGTTCAGGCCGTGCACACGATCGCCGGCGAGCTCGACGCGCTCGTGCAGATCCGCGCCCGGGACCTGTCCCACCTGCACACGGTCATCGGTCGGCTTCGCCGGGCCGGCGCCGTCACCGGGACGCGGACGCTGATGGTGCTGGGCTCCTGGACCCGCACCTGATCACCGGTCGACCGGGCCCGCCGCCAGCGCGGCGCGGAACTCCGCGACCCGGGCGAGCTTGATCTCCTCGTAGCCGGTGACCGCCGCCGGCAGCTCGAGCAGCGCCTGCACCGCGTCGACCTGCTCCGGCCGCAGGGCCGCCACCGCCGCACGGGCCGCGGCACGGTACTCCTCGATCACCTCCCGCTCGACCCGGCGCACCTGCGCGTACCCGAACACGTCGAGGCGCGTCCCGCGCAGGCGGCGGGCGGCGTACAGCGTGCGGAACGCCGGGCGCGCCGTCCGGCGGAGGCGGATCTTGCGCTTCATCCCCAGTGCGCGCAGAGCCGGCGGGTGGAGCAGGACGCTGACCCGCGCGTCCGCCCCGAACTCGTCCGCGACGCGCGCCCGCTCCGCCGCGTCGAGGTGGAGCCGCGCGACCTCGTACTCGTCCTTGTAGGCCATCAGCTTGTGCAGACCCCGGGCGTAGGCGTCCGCGAGGCGCACGGCCTCCGCGGGTCCGACCCGCTCCGTCGCGGCCGCCCGCAGCTCGGCGACGTCCGCGGCGTAGCGGCGGGCGTACCGCTCGTCCTGATATTTCGTCAGATCTGCGATGCGCAGGGCCAGGGCCTCGTCCGGCGGCAGCGGGGCGAACGGGACCAGCCCGGCGGCCGTGGCCACGCGCTCGGCGTCGACGACCGCCGCCCGGCCCCACCGGAAGGCGGCGAGCGTCGTCGACACGGCGGCCCCGTTGAGACGGATCGCCTCCTCGACCGCCTCGGCCGAGACCGGCAAGCACCCGTGCTGGTACGCGGCCCCGAGCAGGAGCATGTTTGTGGGCATGTGGTCGCCGAACAGGGCCTCCGCGAGCCGCTGGGCGTCCAGCGACACCGCGGCGGCGCCGTCGGTCGCGGCGAGAATGCGCGCCACCGCGTCGGTCGGCCGGGTCGGCAGCGCCGCGCGGCCGGTGACCATCGCCGCGGTCGGCACCACGTCCGTGTTGATCACCGCGACGGTGTGACCGGGTCGCGCCGTCGCGAGCACGGCGTCGTCGGCGGCGCCGAGCACGTCGAGGCAGAGCAGGACGTCGACGCTGCCGCGGGACGCCCGCAGCGCCCCGCGCACGGGCTTGGCCGAGATGCGGACGTCGGAGACGACCGGCCCGCCCTTCTGGGCGAGGCCGACCTGCTCCAGTCCGGCGGCGTTGCGGCCGTCGAGGTGCGCGGCCATCTGGAGAATCGCCGACACCGTCACGACGCCGGTGCCGCCGATGCCGGGCATGCGGATCAGGACGTCGTCCGCGCCGCGCGGCCCGCCGACCCGGACGATCGGCTCGGGCAACGCCAGCGGCAGGTCCGGCACCGTGCGGCGGCGGTCGCCGCGGGGCTCGACGAGCAGGAACGACGGGCAGTCGCCCTGAGTGCAGGTCAGGTCGGTGTTGCAGGAGCTCTGGTGGATGCGGGTCTTGCGCCCGAACTCGGTCGGCACCGGGAGCACCGAGAGGCAGGTCGACTTCTCGCCGCAGTCGCCGCACCCCTCGCAGACGCGTTCGTTGACCACCACCTTCTCCGTCGGCGCCGGCAGCTTCCCACGCTTGCGCAGCCGTCGTTCCTCGGTGGCGCAGCGGTCGTCGTGGATCAGCACGGTCACGCCCGCGACGGCCGCCAGTTCGGTCTCGGCGTCGGCGATCTCCTCGCGCGGGCGGACCGTGGCGATCGGGTGCAACCGCACCCGGCGGTAGCGCCGGACGTCGTCGGTGGTGACGACGATCCGCGCCACGCCTTCGGCGGCGAGCGAGTGCGTCAGAGTCGCGACGTCGAGCCGCCCGGGCGGTGTCTGACCCCCCGTCATGGCGACGGCGTCGTTGTACAGCAGCTTGTAGGTCATCGAGGCGCCGGCGGCGACGGCGGCGCGGATCGCCAGCGAGCCCGAGTGGTGGAACGTGCCGTCCCCGAGGTTCTGGACGAAGTGCCGGTCGTCGGTGAACGGCGCGAGACCGAGCCACTGCGCGCCCTCGCCGCCCATCTGCGTGATGCCCACCTGCCGTCCGCGCCCGGCCGGGTCCAGCGCGACCATGACGTGGCAGCCGATCCCCACTCCCACGAGGGTGTCGGCGGACGCCTTCGTCGACGTGCTGTGCGGGCACCCTGAGCAGAAGTACGGCGTCCGCCGATCGCTCACGACCGGCAGGTCGATCCGGGACCGACGGGTCGCCAGCCGGTCGAGGTGGGCGGTCGCCGCGGCGGGGAGGCGGTCGCGGTCGAGGAGGCCGCCGAGCGCCCGCGCGAGGTCGTCGGCCCCCACCGCGCCTCGCGCGGGCAGCACCGGGCGCCCCTCCTCGTCCGCCCGACCGAGGACGGCCGGGGCGTCGGGGACGCGGTGGAAGGCGGCCTTGAGCTGGTCCTCGAGGAACGGCACCTTGTCCTCGACCACGAGCACCTGCTCCAGGCCCGCCGAGAGCTCGCGCAGGTCGGCGGGCGCGACCGGGAACGGCAGGCCGAGGCGGATCAACCGGATCCCGAGCGCGTCCAGCCCACCCTCGTCCAGACCCAGGTCGGCGAGCGCGCGCTCCACCACGGCGAACGACGTCCCCGCGGCGAGCAGCCCGAGACGCGGACGGCGGGCGGAGAACACAACCCGGTTCAGACCGCACGTCCGCGCGTACTCGCGGGCGACGTCCAGCCGGCGGGTGAGCAGGTCGTGCTCGGCGTCGAGCGCGGCCGGACCGAGCAGGGTGAAGCGGCGCTGCCGGGCGTTCGTGTCCGGCACCGGCAGGTCGAGGTGCGCGGTGCCCGCCTCGACGGTCACGGAGGCGTCGGCGACGTCCGCGACGATCTTCAGCCCGGTCCACAGTCCGGAGGCGCGGGAGAGCGCGACCGCGTGCAGGCCGTACTCGACGACCTCGGCCACCGACCCCGGCGCGAACACCGGCAGTCCCAGGCTCGCCGCCATCGGCTCGCACGAGCTCGGCACCGTCGAGGACTTGGCGGCCGGGTCGTCGCCGATGAGGGCGACGGCCCCGCCGAGCGGCGCGGTGCCGGCGACGTTGCCGTGCCGGATCGCGTCGGCCGCGCGGTCCAGACCGGGGTTCTTGCCGTACCAGAACCCGACCACGCCTTGGTGCCGGCGCCCGGGGACGAGGTCGAGCAGCTGCGTCCCGGCCACGGCGGTGGCGGCGAGCTCCTCGTTCAGGCCGGGCGTGAACACGACGCCGGCGGGTTCGAGCAGCCGCTGCGCCGCCCCCAGTGCGGTGTCCAGCCCGCCGAGCGGAGAGCCGGGGTAGCCGCTGACGAACACCCGGGTGTTCACCCCGTGCCGGGTGTCGAAGCGGCGCTGCTCGAGCATCAGGCGGACCAGGGCCTGCACGCCCGAGATCAGGACGCGCCCGGAGGTGGCGACGTACTTGTCGTCCAGGGTGATGCGTGCGCCGGTCTCGGTCATCGGTGGCTCCAGCTCGCGGGGAGGGTCGGTGCGAGCAGGACAGCCGCGAGTCCCCGGCCGGGACAACGGCGGGAGCCGGGCCGACCGGGGCACGCGCAAGAAACTTGCGCGGGGTTTCCGGGGCCTTGTCCGGGACGGCGAAGGGGCGGCCCGAGACCTTGGGCGGCTGCCCAATGACCGGTTCGTCCGCCCGCTGCGACGGTGACGGGGCACGAACCGCACACCAGGGCGGCCGGAACAGCAGACCAGCCCAGAAGACAGCACAGAAGGCGGGGCCCCCGTGACCAGCACCCTCCACGTCGAGACCGGCACCGCGATCCTCACGCAGATCGTCCTCGGTGGTCTCCAGGACCCGTTCCCGCTGTACGAGGAGCTGCGGGAGCTCGGCGACGGCTTCCACTGGTGCGCGGAGCTGCGGGGCTGGGTCGCGACGCGCTACGCGGACATCCGGAAGATGGACGAGGACCCGGAGCTCTACTCCAACGAGATGGGGCGGATGACGGGGGCGACCGCCCGCGACGACTCCGACCCGGTCCAGCGGCGCTTCGGCGAGATGACCGACAGCTGGATCCTGTTCCTCGACCCGCCGCGGCACACCGAGATCCGGCGTGTGTTCCGGCATGCCTTCACGCCGAAGGCCGTTGCGAAGTACCGGGCCACCACCGAGCGCATCGCGGACGACCTGCTCGCCGGGTACCGCTCCGGCGACGAGGTCGACTTCATGGAGAAGCTCGCCGCCAAGATCCCGATCGAGGTGATCGCGACGATCCTCGGCGTGCCGGCGAGCGACTTCGAGATGTTCCGCGAGTGGACCGACGCGCTGGTGCTCGCGACCGACCCGTCCGTCCAGGGCCCGGCGCGCACCGAGGCCATTTCCCAGAGCATGCAGCTCTCCGACTACCTGACCGAGATCGGGCTCGAGCGCCTCCGGAACCCCCAGGACGACCTCATCTCGCTGATCATGACGACGGACGTCTCGGACGGTCAGCCGCTGGACCCGGCGGTGGCGATCGCCCAGGCCGTCCTCCTGCTCGGCGCGGGCAACGACACCACGCGGAACCTGCTCGGGAATGCGATCAGCATCCTCGTCGACCGCCCGGAGCTGCAGCAGCGGATGGTGGCGAACCCGGGCCTGATGCCGGAGTTCGTCGAGGAGGTGCTGCGGTTCGACCCGTCGTTCCACTTCGACTTCAAGCGGGTGACGCGGGATCACGAACTGCTCGGCCGGGAGGTCAAGGCGAACACCCCGGTCTTCCACCTGACCGCGGCCGCGAACCGTGACCCGCGGTTCTTCGACGATCCGGACCCGTCGATCTTCGACATCGACCGCCAGAACAAGCGGCACCTGGCGTTCAGCCACGGTATCCACCGCTGCGTCGGGGCACCGCTCGCGCGCATGGAGGCCCAGGTCGGCCTGACGACGTTGCTCGAGCGTTTCCCGAACATCACCCACGGCTCGACCCCGCCGGTCCGCAAGGTCGCGAACATCGTCGCCCGCGGCTGGGAGACGCGTCCGGTGACGCTGCTGAGCTGAATTGAGCTGAGCTGACCGGCCGGGTCGGCCGGCGAAGGGCTTGTTCGGCCCGCCAACTCGCCCCGCCGGAAGTTCGTTCGGCCGCCCATGTCGGACAAACCCACCCATCGCCAAGTCTGAGGACCACACAGCGCCCATCTCGTCAGGGCCCATGTCGTGAGGACGGATCACCATGCGGAGATCGATCACCGTCGTGCTGGCGGCCGCGGTGCTGGCGAGCACCGCCGCGTGCGGGAGTCGCGCGTCGGACCAGGACATCGTCGAGGCCCTCCGCGGGCCCGCCGGTGTCACCGGGTTCGGGGCAGCGCCGGGAGTCGGGGACGGCGTCGGCGTGGGGGCCGTCGACGCCGGGGTCCCGGCGGCCGGGGGGACCGGTGGCGCGGTCGCGCCGTCCGTTCCGGCCCCCGGCGGTTCCTCCACCACCGCGGGTGGCGCGGCTGCCGGAGGTTCCGGAGCCGGGACGACGAGCGGCGGCACCGCGGCCAAGCCGGGTGCGACCGGTTCGAAGCCCGCGGCCGCGACGACGACCTCCGGGCCGAAGGTCGCGAACAAGTCGGTGATCACGATCGGGACCATCGGCAGCTTCTCCGGGGTCCTCGGCGCGGTGACGGCCGGGGCTCCCAAGTCCGTGGCCGCGTGGGTCGGCTGGAAGAACGACAACGGCGGCCTGAACGGGCACCCGATCAAGCTGATCGTCGGCGACGACCAGGGTGACCCCGCGACGGCGCTGACCCTCGCCAAGCGGATGGTCGAGAGCGACAAGATTCTCGCCCTCGTCGGCGACATCCACTTCTTCGGCTACGAGCAGATCGAGCCGTACATGCGCAGCAAGGGCGTCCCGATGGTCGGGGGCGAGGGCGCGCTGGCGAACCGGTTCAACTCGCCGGTGAACTTCCCCATCTCCGCCCAGGGTTCGGTCCAGATCGTCAAGGGCTTGAAGATGTACACCGAGCGCGGCCACACGAAGATGGGCATGCTCTACTGCCTCGAGATCGCCGCGCTGTGCGCGACCCTCCACGACGAGGTCAAGGCCTCCGAGGTCGGCAAGTACATCGTCCAGAGCTACCAGGTGTCGCTGGTCGCGCCGAGCTACACGAGCCAGTGCCTGCGCATGAAGCAGGGCGGCCTCGAAGTCATCTACATGCTGATGGACACCGCCGGCGCGGCCCGGTTGGCGAAGGACTGCGCGGCCCAGGGCTTCAAGCCGAAGCTGCTCCTGCTCGGTCTCGACGTCACCAAGGACATGCCGACGATCCCGTCGCTCGCCGACGCGCTGCTGCCGGGCGCGACCGTCTCGCCCGGCGCCAAGGGTGTGCCCGCCGTCGACCACTACCTGAAGCTGATGGACACCTACGCGCCCGGCACCGGGGTCAGCGGGTTCGGCGCCCAGGCGTTCGCCTCCGCCCTGATGTTCGGTCACGTGGGCCAGAACATCTCGGACACCCCGACGTCCGCGGAACTGCTCGCCGCGCTCTACAAGGTGCGGAAGGAGACCCTCGGCGGGTTCATCGTCCCCGTCACCTACAGCAAGACCGGCACGACCGCCGCGCCGTGCGTCTTCATCTGGGGCGCCGGCGGGGGGAAGTTCACCGCCCCCGAAGGCGCGAAGCCGCTGTGCTGACCCCCCACGTCGAGTCGGAGGACGAACATGAGGACTGACCTGCTCGGCTGGATGCGCCTGCAGTGGGACCGGGCCGCCGCCTGGGGGTGTGTGCTCGCCGGTGTGATCACGCTCTTCATCGGCTGGCTCGGGGTCAGCGGCACCGCCTTCACCGCCAAGCAGTTGCCCTACATCGCGGGCTGCGGGCTCGGGGGGCTGTTCCTGCTCGGCACCGGGGCGATGCTCTGGCTCTCCGCGGACCTGCGGGACGAGTGGCGCAAGCTCGATCGCATCGAGGCGACGATCCGCGAGGCCGGGCTGGCCGCGCTGGCGGCGTCCGCGGTGCCGGCGGCCGATCGCGACCTGTACGTGGTGGGTCGCAGCCAATGACGACTCCCTGGACCCGCGTCGACGCCGTGCGGACGGCGGTCCTCGCCGCCGTCGGCGCCGTCGTGTGGGCCGTCGGCTGGTTCGGGGTCTCGGGGGAGCCGGCGCTGGAGGACCAGATCGCGCCGATGAACCTCGCGGTGGTGGGGGTGGTGCTCATCGGGATCGGCTACAGCAGCTGGTTCCTCGCCGGCCGCCGTGCGGTCGGCACCCGGCGGCGCGCGGTGCTCGCGCTCGTGCCGGAGGTGGCGGCCGCGCCGGCCCCGGTGGGGGCGAACACGGCGAGCACGCCCCCGGCTGACGGGTTCCTCGGGTCGGAGCGCCTCTACCACCGACCCGACTGCGCGATGACCGCCGACCGCGCGTGGGAGGTCGAGCCCCGCGCGGTCCACGAGCGGGCCGGCCGGACGCCGTGCGGGGTGTGCCGACCGTGAACGCTCTGACGACTGTGAAGACCTCGGTGAAGACTCCGCTGAACCGCCTCACCACGCGCCTGGGCTACACCGGGTGCTGGGTGGCGGCGGCTCTCGCCGTCGTCGTGATCGGCTCCCCGATCGCCACGGCCCGGGACATGTGGCCGTTCGTGCTCACCGGCATCTCCGACGGCGCGGTGTATTCGTTCGCCGCGCTCGGCCTGGTGCTCACGTTCAAGACCTCCGGCATCTTCAACTTCGCGATCGGTGCGCAGGCCGCCGCCTCCGCCTACGTCTTCTACTCCTTCCGCATCGATGCCGGGTTGCCGTGGCCGGTCGCGTTCACGCTCTCGCTCCTGCTCGTCGGGCTCGGCGGCGCCTTCCTGCTCGAACGCATGGCGTTCTGGCTGGAGGAAGCCCCCGCGATGATGAAGGTCGTCGCGACGATCGGTCTCGTCGTCCTCCTGCAGTCGGTGCTCACCGGCGCCTACGGCACCGTCACGCTGCAGTTCCCGCCGTACCTGTCTCAGCAGTCGATCGAGATCGCCGGCACCCAGGTGCTGGCGAGTCAGATCATCGTCGTCGGGCTCGCGCTCGCCGCCACCGTGGGGCTGACCCTGTTCTTCCGGCGCAACCGAATCGGTCTGGCGATGCAGGCCCTGGTCGACGACCCGGAACTGCTCGCCTCGCAGGGGACGAGCCCGATCACGGTCCGCCGCTACGCGTGGGCGATCGGGTCGTGCTTCGTCTCGGTGTCCGGGATGCTCATCGCCCCGGTGCTCGGCATCGACGTCAACGTCATGCTGCTGCTCTACATCACGGCGTTCGGGGCGGCCGCACTCGGCGCGTTCGACAACCTCGTCGTCACCTTTGTCGCGGCGATCGGCATCGGCATCGCGACCAACGTGATCGGCAACGAGCTCGCCGGCAACAGCAACGTCTGGGTCACCTCGCTCTACGCCCAGGTTCCTTTCGTCGCGCTCGTCCTCGCGCTGCTGTTGGTCCCGCGGGGGCGCCTCATC